>DASRBV010000032.1:0-26426 GCA_035653455.1 Pseudacidobacterium sp.
CAGCGAACCCAGCAGCACGCCCAGCATGACAGGCATGGCCAGTCCCGGAGAAATGTAACCGCGACTGAGATAAATTCCCGCGCTTGCTGCTGCCGTTACACCGATCATGAAATTGCTTGTCGTAGTTGAGACTTTGAAGGGAAGCCGCATTGCCTGGTCCATGGCCAGCACTTTGACTGCGCCGGAGCCGATGCCCAGCAGTCCGGACAGTGTTCCGGCCAGAAACATCAGACTGAAGCCAGCCGGTACACGCTGGGCCACGTAGGCTTCTTCTCCAGATGGTCCGGGATAGGTGCCCTGCAATTTCAACTTTAAGGCCAGTGTGTCCGGATTCCGCTCGACTGTATCAGGATGGGCGCGAAACGATGCCCAGGCCGAATACAGCAGCACCAGTCCAAAGATGATCCCAATGGCATGAGTGGAGACAATGGCTGTTAAATATGCGCCGAGCAATGCGCCCAGGGTCGTCGCAATCTCAAGAAACATGCCGATGCGCACATTGGAGAACCCCTCGCGCACGTAGGCCGCAGCCGCTCCGGATGAGGTTGCAATGACAGAAACCAGCGACGCTCCGATGGCGTAGCGGATGTCTACGTGAAAGAGCAGCGTCAGCACAGGCACTACAACGACCCCTCCGCCGAGGCCGGTGAGCGCACCGAGCAGTCCGGCCAGAACGGAGCTGAGAAATATCCATGCAGAGAATTCAGTTGTAGTCATAATGACCTAACAGGATACCTGTTGTTCTCTCTTGAGGATGGCGACTGAGTCCGGAGAGAGAGAAACAATCCCGTCTTCCAGCTTTACGAATGTTCCGGAAGACAGCAGAAGTAGTGTGGAAGAGGTCTGCCGTACAAGGGCCCGCTGTCCCAGATTGACAAGGACCTCGACGCTGCCGCGCTGCATGACAAGCCATCGGCCTTCTTCGCTGAACTCAATATGCAGGTGCTCGAGCGATCCTTCCGTGAGATCAGGATGGGACCTGCGGAGCGAAATGAGCTGCCTGTACCACTCCAACATCGCAGAGTGTGGTGGTTTGGCCAGTTCGTCCCAGTGCAACTTTGAGCGGAGAAATGTCTGCTCGTCCTGCGGGTCGGGAACCTCCTCGGGCTTCCAGCCAAAGGCGGCAAACTCGCGCCGGCGTCCTTCGGAAACAAGGCGGCCCAATTCCGGTTCGTGATCAGTGAAGTACTGGAACGGCGAAGAAGCGGCCCATTCCTCGCCTTGAAAAATCATGGGCACAAACGGTGCAGTGAAGACAATGGCAGCGGCGATTTTGGCACGTTCGATGCTGGTGATATGGCAGAGCCGGTCACCTTTGGCGCGATTTCCTACCTGATCGTGGTTTTGCGAATATCCCAGGAACCGCCAGGCGGGCAGGCCATCGAGCGGGCGCCCTTGAATGCGGTCACGGTATGCAGAGTAAATGCCGTCGTAGACGAAGACGGACTTGAGCGATTTTGCCAGGTCCGCCATGCTGCCGAAATCGGCGTAGTAGCCGTTGCGGTCTCCTGTAAGCAGCGCAAAGATGGCATGGTGAAAATCATCGCTCCACTGCGCGTCCATGCCGTAGCCACCAGCCTCCGGCGCGCGGACCAGCCGTGGGTCGTTCAGGTCGCTCTCGGCAATCACGACGTACTGCCTGCCAGTCTGTGCTTCCAGCACTCGTACCTCACCGGCAAGCTGCTCCATGAAATGAATGGCAGAGCGGTCCATATAAGCATGGACGGCATCGAGCCGCAGGCCGTCAAAATGATAGTCGCGCAGCCACATCAGAGCGTTGTCACAGAAAAAGCGCCGGACTTCGTGGCTTCCACCATCTTCAAGATTGACGGCATCTCCCCAGGGCGTGTTGTGCAAATGAGTGAAATAAGGACCAAACTTTCCGAGGTAGTTTCCTGAAGGGCCGAGGTGGTTGTAGACCACATCGAGCACCACCGCCAGTTCATGCTCGTGGCAGGCATTTACGAATCGCTTCAGCGCCTCCGGGCCGCCGTATGCTTCCTGCGGAGCGAACAGATCCACACCGTCGTAGCCCCACCCCCGCGTGCCGGGAAAGGAAGCGACAGGCATCAGCTCGACGTGCGTAATGCCCAGATCGCGCAGATAAGGTAGCCGTTCCCGCGCAGCATCAAAAGTGCCTTCAGGAGTAAAAGTGCCGACGTGCATCTCGTAAAGAATGGCGCTTGAGAGCGGTGGCTGTTGCCAGTGCTCGTCTGTCCAATGGAAAGCAGCGTGGTCCAGGATGCGCGATAGGCCGTGCACCCCATGCGGCTGCCAGGGTGAACGCGGATCGGGAAGATCGGGCGTCTGACGGTCCACGATAAAAGCGTAATCGGTCCCTGCTGAAGCACTGGGGACATTGGTTTCCCACCATCCACCGGTTGTTTTGTGCATGGGATGGAGCTGTCCGGCAATTTTTACGTCAACGGTGTTCGCCTTGGGCGCCCAGACTCTGAATCGGTGCATGTTTCTCCTTTACGGTATCTGATGCAAGTGGCTGGGCTGGTTTGATTTGCGGACTTTTCCACAGCCTATTTCGATTTTTCTTGCATTACATTGCAATTAGCGATATAAATATTACTGATTGCGATATGAAGCTTGGTGAGAAAATCCGTTATCTACGCGAAGTCGAAGGAAACCTGCGCGGCCTGAACCGGGCCATGACACAGCAGGAAGTTGTGAAGGCCATCCGGTCAGAACTGAAGGCCCAGGGTGAGGCAAAGATCAGCCAGTCCTATCTTTCGCAGATTGAGAGCGGGGCGCGTCCGCACCTGACGAACACCACGCGACAACTGCTGGCGAAGTTCTTCAAGGTGCATCCCGGATACCTGGTGGATGATCCGGAGGGTTACCACCCGGAATTGCTGAGCGACGCGCGCACGCTCGAAGACAAGCTGGATTTATGGCTTGTAAGCGGGGCCGAGCGCTTCCGTCGCGATCCTGCACTACGTCAGGCATTACTGACGTTGGCGCGGCACAAAGAGACGCGGCGCTGTTTGCTGTTGCTTGAAGAGATCATCGAAACACCGGGTCTGGTCGAGCGGCTGCTGGAGGTGCTGCGCCCTGCGGCAAAGAGGCGGTCTGTGAAGGAGAACCAGAAATGACGTGGGAGGATTTTTATCTTTTTTGTTTTGCATTTGGTCTGTGTCTCAGCGCGATTGCATTTGTAGGCGGCTTCTCGCATTTTCACCTCGGCCACCTGCATGTGCATCACGCAGGAGGCGCAGGCCATGCGCATGGGGGAAGCGGCCAGTCCATCAACCCCATCAATGGCTTTACGCTGATGATCTTTCTGTGTTGGTTCGGAGGAACGGGTTATCTGCTGGAGCGTTATGGAGGGTTCGTTGTTCCCGTAGTGCTGTTGCTTTCTACGTTGGCGGGAATTGCAGGCGCAGGAGCGATCTTCTGGTTTCTGGTGCGTGTGCTATTACCGCACGAGCGCATGCTGACCGCGGAAGAAACTGCAACTGCGGGCATGGTGGCGCGTGTTAGCGCGCCTATCCGCGACCACGGAACAGGAGAGATCTTATTCACGCAGAATGGCAGCCGTAAATTCGCCGCCGCGCGGAGTGAAAACGGCCTGCCGATTCCGCGTGACACGGAAGTAGTGGTGATGCGCTACGAACAGGGCATCGCATGGGTGCGCCGCTGGGACGAAGTTGCCGGTGATATGAAGTAGTCCTGCGCAGGCGTGTAATGACGTTGATTCAAACAGTCTTCCCGGTGAGAAAGGACCGGGATCACTATGACGAACACAATTATCGTAATAGTCGGGCTATCTCTTCTGGCACTGATCATTCTGGTTGGTTTGCTGGCGAAGATGTTCCGCAAGGCGGGTCCGAATGAAGCACTGATTGTCTATGGGTTTCGCGGGCCTCGCGTCATCAAGGGCCACGGCACGGTCATCTTCCCCATGGTAGAAAGCTGCCGTGAACTGTCACTGGAGTTGATGTCATTTGACGTCGCCCCGCAGCAGGACCTTTACACAAAGCAGGGCGTTGCTGTCACGGTGGAGGCTGTGGCGCAGATCAAGGTGCGTTCCGACCAGGAGTCTATTCTCACTGCGGCAGAGCAGTTCCTGACCAAGACGCCCCCGCAGCGCGAGGGTCTGATTCGGCTGGTGATGGAAGGTCATCTGCGCGGCATCATCGGCCAGCTTACGGTCGAGCAGATTGTGAAAGAGCCGGAAATGGTCTCTGACCGCATGCGTTCCACCTGCGCTGACGACATGAGCAAAATGGGTCTGGAGGTCGTCTCGTTCACGATCAAGGAGGTGCGCGACAAGAACGAATACATCACGAACATGGGCCGCCCTGACATTGCGCGCATTAAGCGCGATGCTGATGTGGCGGCGGCAGAGGCCGAGCGCGATACTGCCATTCGCCGCGCGAACGCACAGCGCGAGGCTGCGATAGCGAAGGCCGCAGCTGACCAGGAGCGCGTGATTGCTGAAACGGCATCGCTGGCAAAACAGGCCGAAGCCCAGCGTGATCTCGACATCCGCAAGGCCCAGTTTGCCGAGCAGAGCCGCAAACAGCAGGCGCAGGCAGACAAGGCCTACGAATTGCAGACAAATGTCATGCAGCAGCAGGTGGTCGCTGAGCAGGTGAAAGTACAGCAAATCGAAAAAGAGCAGCAGATCAAAGTACAGGAAGCGGAAATTCAGCGCCATGAAAAAGAACTCATCGCAACCGTGCTGAAGCAGGCTGAAATTGAGCGCCAGCGCATTGAGAACCTGGCTGCCGCCGAAAAGTCGCGCCTGATGATCGAGGCTGAAGGTCAGGCTGCTGCGATTCGCGCGCAGGGTGAAGCTGAGGCCGCAGTCATCTTCCAGAAGGGCGAGGCAGAAGCGAAAGCGATGAACGTGAAGGCCGAAGCCTATCAGGAATGGAACCAGGCCGCTGTTGTAGACCGTCTCATCAGCAACATGGCAGACGTTGTACGCGCGATGTCTGAGCCGTTGTCGAAAGTGGACAAGATCACCGTTGTTTCTACTGGCAGCGATGGCTCAGCGGGAGTCAACAAGCTGACGGGGGACATCGCAAAAATTGCAGCGCAGGTCCCGGCTCTCTTTGAGGCGCTTTCCGGAATGGACATGCGCGAGCTGATGAACAACGTAAAGACGATGCGGGCGCGCCCGAACGGCGGGCCCACTGTCGAAGGTAAGTAACCTCAACCGGACGGGGCCTTGCGTCCCGTCCCAATCCTTTTAAGGAGGGAGATATGGCACTCCTGGAACGCGTTGCAGCCCTGCTGCGCGCCAACGTTAATGATCTGATGGACAGGGCAGAGGACCCGGAAAAGATGATGAAGCAGCTTGTCCTCGATATGGAGAACCAGCTTCTTCAGGTAAAGACACAGGTAGCGATTGCCATCGCCGATCAGCATCTTCTGGAAAAGAAGAAAAAAGAACACGACGACGAAGCGGCTGAATGGCACAAGAAAGCAGAACTTGCGGTCGCCAGGGGGAAAGATGACCTTGCCCGCGCTGCGCTGGAACGCGCTCTTGGGCATGAACAAATGGCCTCAGGCTTTGCGCAGCAGATTGAAGACCAGTCGGCTGAAGCTGAGTCTTTGCGCTCCGCCCTGCGCAAGCTTGAACAGAAACTGGCAGAAACCCGCAGTCGCTGCGAGATGTTGATTGCCCAGCACCGCCGCGCCCGCGTTGTAAACCGGGCCAATCAGGTACGGCAAAAAATGGATGCAACCAGCAACAGCGCCAGCATAGACCGCATGAAGCTTCGCGTGATTGGAACAGAATCAGAGAACGCTGCCGTGCATGATTTGCTGAAAGAAGACGCGCTGGAAGACCGTTTTGCAGCATTGGAAAGGGAAGACCGCATCGAACAATTGTTGCGCGATTTGAAAGAGCGGCAGGGTAAGACGGCCTGAGTTTTGCGAATCGAACAGGAGACCTGTACCTTTATCACAAGACATGGACCATTCCAACGGATTTGATCTTCAGGCAGCCGCGCGCCAGTCTATGCTGGACCACGGCTTTGAAGCTGGATTTTCTCAGGCTGTAAAAGATGAAGTGGTCGCGATTCAGGAGCATCCGCTCTCGGTAGACGGCTTTGATGGCGTGCGGGACATGCGCGAATTGCCGTGGTCTTCGATTGACAATGACACATCGCGCGATCTCGACCAGATTGAGGCCATCGCAGAAATGAATGACGGCGCTGTTCGCGTCCGCGTAGGCATTGCGGACGTGGACGCATATGTTCCCAAGGGAAGTGCGATAGACAGGTTTGCAGGCAAACAGACGACAACGGTCTACACCGGTGTGCACAACTTCTCTATGCTGCCCGAGGAGCTTTCGACCGGACTCTCGTCTCTGCTTGAGAATGATGACAGGTTAAGCGTGGTCTATGAATTTGTTGTGGATGCGCAGGGCTGCGTGAATTCGAGCGCAATTTACCGCGCTACTGTCAGGAACAAGGCGCAGCTTGCTTATCCTTCTGTTGGAGCTTGGCTTGAAACCGGCGCAAACCCTCCTGAGAAGGTCGCCGCTTCTGAAGAAATCAAGCAACAGTTACAGATACAAAATTGCGTGGCACAGCTTTTACGTAGCCAGCGGTATAAACGCGGCGCGCTCAACCTCCAGACGATTGAGACGAACCCATTGATGCGCGACGGAGCGCCGGTTGAGATCCAGGTGCACATGAGGAACCCAGCCACGGACCTCATTGAAGATTTTATGATCGCTGCGAATGAAGTGGTCGCTACGAGTCTTGAAAAAGCAAAGCTCTCTTCCATTCGGCGAGTTGTAAAAACGCCCAAGCGCTGGGACCGCATTGTAGAGCTGGCAGCGCAGTACGGCACAAAACTTCCAGATACGCCTGATCCAAAGCCGTTGCACGATTTTCTCTGCGAACGGCAAAAGGCCGATCCGGACCATTTCCCCGACCTTTCGCTGGCGGTTGTGAAGCTGCTCGGTTCGGGCGAATATGTTCTGGAGCGCGCAGGAGAAACTGCTGAAGGACACTTCGGCCTTGCTGTTCAGGACTACACACACTCAACGGCCCCCAATCGCCGCTACGCAGATTTAGTGACGCAACGGCTGGTGAAGGCCATGCTCGCGAAACAGAAGCCACCCTATTCCGACGACGAACTTGCGGCCATCGCCCAGCAGTGTACTCGTCAGGAAGACGCGGCCCGAAAAGTAGAGCGCGAGATGCGCAAACGAATTGCGGCTGTCGTGATGCATGACCGCATTGGACAGCAGTTCGCGGCCATTGTCACCGGAGTGAATGAACACGGCACGTTTGTCCGCACTAAAGCGCCCCATGTGGAAGGAATGCTGGTGCGCGGAGCAAAGGGCGTGGACGTAGGCGACAAAATCCAGGTCACCTTGATTCATACCGATCCTGGGCGCGGCTATATAGATTTTGCGCGCAGCTAGAATGCAGACATGCGGCCCCATCTTGGAACGCTTGTTGATGATTTCGAGCGGCACGGCAAAGAAATCGCCATTGTTACGTATCGCGGCAATCGCCGTATTGTTGCTACGTATGGTGAAGTAGCTGGCCTTGCCCGGCGGTTTGCGGCTTTGCTTCGGCAGCAGGACATTGTTGCGGGAGAACGCGTCCTTATCTGGGGGCAAAACTCTGCGGAATGGGTAGCAGCATTTTTTGGCTGTGTCCTGCGCGGCGTAATGGCTGTTCCGTTGGACGCAGCCTGTACTCCGGAATTCGCAAAACGGGTCTTCGATGATACGCAGCCAAAGCTTGTCGCCGGGGACCCAGGCCTACTCTCTCAATTGCCGGAAGGTCCTGCAAAAGTAATCCTGGATGATCTAAAGACATCGCTGCCGCCGGAACCGCAGAGCCGTATCACTGAACCTTCGCTCAGCCTGGATACACCACTCCAGGTCCTTTTCACATCAGGAACAACATCGGAGCCCAAGGGTGTAGTCCATACACATCGCAATGTGCTGGCAAGTATCACCCCCATTGAACGCGAAATGCAGAAGTATTTGAAATACGAACGGCCATTTCACCCGCTGCGATTTCTGCATACATTGCCGCTGAGTCATGTCTTCGGGCAGTTCATGGGCTTGTGGCTGCCAGTACTGCTTGCTGCGGAAGTGCATTTTGAATCGCGCTTACAGGCGCAACGACTTACAGAGATGATGCAGCGGGAGCGCATCTCAGTACTTGCTGCCGTGCCACGTGTGTTGGACCTGCTGCGCGCGCATTTGCTTGCGCTGTTCCCGCAGTTGCCTGAACAGATTACGCGGGCGCAGGGCGAGCCTGTATGGAAGAGATGGTGGCGCTTTCGTAAGGTCCATCGCCTTCTGGGATGGAAGTTCTGGGCATTTGTCTGCGGCGGCGCATCGCTTCCAGTGGAGCTGGAGTGTTTCTGGAACACGCTTGGCTTTGCGCTGGTGCAGGGCTACGGAATGACGGAAACCACCGCACTGATTACACTCAATCATCCGTTCAAAGTCGGCAAGGGCACAATAGGGAAGCCGCTGCCTGGCCGCGATGTTCGCATCTCTGAGGAAGGCGAAATTCTGGTGCGCGGCGATATGGTTTCAACTGCGACATGGCAGCGCGGCCAGCTTATCAGGTCTGCTGACGAATGGCTTGCGACGGGAGATCTTGCCCGTAGTGACGAAGAGGGCCGTTTTCAGTTCCTGGGCAGAAAAGGCCAGATGATTGTTACCTCCTCCGGGCTGAACATTCACCCTGAAGATGTGGAAGCCGTGCTCGATAAGCAGCCAAACGTTCGCGCCTCTGTCGTCGTTCCGGCGAAAATGCCAGGTGGAACAGAAGCCATGGCGGTCCTGCTTTTTCGAGGCGCAGAACCGGAAGCTACGGAAACCATTCGCGCAGCCAATAGACAGCTTGCTGAGTACCAGCGCATTCGGCACTGGCGCCTCTGGCCCGGGCTCGATTTTCCGCGGACATCCACAGGAAAGATACAGCGGGGCAAGGTAGCTCAGTGGGCGAACTCAGTCTCTGGTGAAAAGGCGTCTCCGCAGCAAAATGGCAGGGATTCGCTGCTTGATCTGATTGCAACGATTACGCACAGCCCTGCAGGCAAGACCACAGATGATGCGCGTCTGGATGAAGACCTGCACCTCGACAGCCTGGGCCGCGTGCAGTTGCAGGGTGAGATCGAACAGAAGCTTGGCATTACTCTCGATGATGCGAGCATGATCGGCATGGAGACCCTTGGCGAGCTGCGCCGTGCTTTGGGAATGAATGGAGAGGACCATCCCGGAGCTTTGCCTGAATCTTCTGGTGCTCATCCGCAACACCGTCCAGCGAAATATATCTATCCGCGATGGCCGTGGTCATGGCCTGTGCAAACGCTGCGCTTTATCTTTCTTGAATGCGTAGCGCGGCCACTGACGCGCTTTCTTGCAAAGCCACGTATCGCTTGCGCTCCGGAATTTGCTGTGCCGCAAAGGCCAGTGTTGATCATTGCCAACCATGTTACGGCCTACGATGCAGCGCTGGTGCTGTATGCCCTTCCCGGCAGGATGCGCAGGCACGTTGCCATTGCAATGGCTGCGGACATACTTGAGGACTTCCGTCACGCGCGAGGGCAGGGGACGTGGATACAAAACGTGCTTGCTCCCATTGCTTACTGGCTTATCACTGCGCTCTTCAATGTGTTTCCGCTTCCGCGCAGCGCAGGTTTTCGCGAGAGTTTTGCGCATATGGGACATGCCTTGGACCGGGGATACAATGTCCTTATTTTTCCTGAAGGCACGCGCACTTCTGGTCAGTTGCAAAAGTTCCGATCCGGCATCGGGATGCTAGTTCAGGAGTCAAACGCAGCCGTATTGCCTGTTGCTTTGCGTGGCCTTGGTGAATTAAAACAGGCAGGCAAAGGTTGGTTCCGTTCAGGAAGGCTTGAAGTACGCACGGGTAAGCCCATTCAGTTTCAGCCAACAGATTCGCCGGAAGGCATCACTGCGACCCTCGAAAATACGCTGTGCTCGATGCTGGAATGAATACGTCTGTCGGTTACCTCACTTCGCCATTCTGCCAATGACCACATCTATGCCTCCGGTAAAACTCCTCCCTGGCATCCGGACGTCTTCAATCTCTTCATACCCCGTGTTGCTCAAGTTCGACATTTGCAGATATGGATGTATGTGGCCCTTTTCTCTGGCAATCGCTGCGTCCCATACCGGATACGGGTCTTTTTGATAACGCTGTGTAATGCCAACACGGTTGTGCAGCATGTATCCGTGCAGTGGAGCGATGGTCCATTCTGCAAATGCATTGTTGACGGGATAGTTGAAGACGTACTCCGATTCAAGACCGTGCAGTGCCTGCTGGGCGCCGGAAAGCAGTGTCCATGCGAGCCTGACTCGCTGATTGTGCGCAGCCTGCCATGTCCATGCACTTTCGACGCCTGCAAAGCGCAGCCCAGTCAGGTTGCTCGCATGCCACTTGTCGAAGGCATTCGCGCGGACATAATCAATCGCATCGTGCTGGCGCGAATAAAATCCAGTTATCGAAAGATAGGACTGTGCTCCTGCAAACCAGTCCAGGCCCGCTTCATAATTCCATGCCGATTCGGGTTTGAGGCCAGGATTTCCTACCGTTGCCGGGTCGCTGTAGTAGAGATCGGTGTAACTTGGCAGCCGAAAGCCATATCCGAATGCAGACCGCAGTTTCAGGCTTTCATTCAGCCAATAGCTGCCAGCAAGTGTTGGACTTGTGACGTAATGTCCGCCACTGATAATTTCCTGCCGCAGTCCTGCGGTGATAGAAGCGCGCTTCCACTGTAAGTCAGCGTCGAGATACCCCGCGCCCCAGTTGCGCGCATGATTTCCGAGATTGTTGCTGTGAATGGAATCACCATCGCCTTCTAATCCATAAAAGAGGGAACTGCGCCCGCCAACGTGATCGCTACGACGCAGCGCTCCCTGCCAGCTTTGGTCTATGTGCTGGTTTTTATAGAACGCTGGGTCGTTGCGCAGAAGAACAAATATGTCAGAATGCCTGCGATATCCGAAAGCAGCTGTTGTCTTTGCGCCTATTTCCTGACGCATGGAGGCGAACCATCCTTTCGTGCGCTCCCATGAATTGAAGTTGCCATAGAACTGGTCGGCACCAAAGGCGCGGTCGCTTCCTGCCAGCAGAACGTCGCTTTCACCCAGCAAAGTCTTCCATCGCGTTTCGGAGCTCCCGTTTTCATTGCGGTAATCGCGGTCTGCGATGAATCCAGTGGAGAAGTTGCGTGCGCCTGATGCGAGTTCTGACCAGCGTTTAGCGGTAAATGATCCGGTGAATGCCTGATCATTTTCGCCAAAACTGCCCACGCCGCTGCGCAGCCTCAATGCAGTGGTTTCCGGAGATGCCGTAATAAAGTCCACCACGCCGCCAATCGCATCAGAACCATAAAGCGTGGAGCCGGAGCCATGCAGAATTTCGATGGACTGCATCGCGTCCATCGGTACGGGCAGGTCGAGGTTGTGATGGGCCGACTGTGCATCATTTACGCGCAATCCATTGATCAGAACCAGAGTCTGCGAAAAAGACGAACCACGCATTACGATGTCCGCCTGAGCGCCACCAGCACCGCGTTGTTCAACAAACGTAGATGGATCTGTGCGCAGGCGGTCTTCCGGAAGCTGAAAAGCAAGTGGGTGCTCCTGCGTGTCCATAATGACAACTGAGCGGTTTGATTCGCCCAGTGTGACTGGTGCGGGGTTGCCAACCACGACAATCGTCGTTTTTGCCGAAGAGGACGCTTCTGAATTGTCCTGCGCTATTGCTGGCGCCGCGAAAAGAAGGCAGCACAAAAAAAGCCAAAGAGCTTTCATGCGCTTATCATCAGGTGGGTATTGAACATTAACAATGTTAATTTAGTCATGAAGTGGATAGTTCATGGAGTGAACATTCCATTAAGCTTGAACTATGCGGATTGAAACATTTCTGGAGCAAAGCCCTCTTTTTGAAATCTACCGGGTATCGCGGAAGCTGGAGGCGCAATTGCGCCAGATTCTGGGGCCGAATGAGATTTCTTTTTTTGAAGCACTTGTGCTTGTTTCCATTTTGTTTGAGGAACCGCATGCGGTAAGACCATCACATCTTGCGGAAACTTTTTCCACCGGGCGCGGCAACATTAGCAATTGCATCTCGTCCCTGGAAGCGCGCGGGCTGTTGAAGCGCCGCATTGATCCGGAAGATGGGCGCAGCATTCAGCTTCTGCTGAAGCCGCTGGGCCGCAAGTGCGCCATGGAGGCAGTCCGTATTTTCGACCAGATACAGAAGCAGTTTGAGAAAAAGATCGGAATCATGCAACTGAAAGCCGCGCTCAGTGCCGTTCGTGATGTCGAGCATCTCTGTGAAGAAGCAGTTTCCTGGATTTGAAGGTTGAGTGGCCGATGACAATCAATATCCACCATCTCGAATTGCTGATGTTATTGCTGTTGTTGTTTGTAGTTCTACTTGCCGTGCTGGCCCGCCGCATTGGGCAGCCGTATCCGATTATTTTTGTGCTCGGCGGACTAGTGCTGAGTTTTCTTTCTCCGGTCCCAGACATAGCGCTGCGTCCGGATTTTGTTTTTCTGGTAGTGCTGCCTCCGCTGGTGTTTGCAGCCGCCCATAATACGTCATGGCGAGATTTTCGTGAGAACATCATCAGCATTCTGATGCTGGCCTTCGGGCTTGTTGCTTTTACCGTCGTTGGCGTGGGATTTGCCGGCCATTATTTCTTTCCGCAACTCACCTGGAAGACAGGTCTGGTGCTTGGCGCGGTTGTTTCTACAACAGACACGCTTGCCGCTACCAGCATCGCGCGTAAGCTTGGCATCCCTGCACGGATTGTAGACATTCTGGAGGGCGAAAGCCTCATCAATGACGCCAGCGGTCTGCTGGCGGTGAGTTTTACCGTTGGCATTATTACCAGCGGACACGCTCCCTCTTTCTTTAGCGCAGTGGGCCAACTCCTGCTGCTTTCAAGCGGAGGCGTAGTGATTGGGCTTGTGATTGCATGGGTGCATTCGCGGCTGATCTACCGGATTGAAGCTGCACAAATTGAAATGACCATGACTCTGATGACGCCTTACGTGGCCTATCTGGCTGCGGAACGCCTGCATACTTCCGGCGTGATGGCGACGGTGGCCTGCGGACTTTATCTGGGACATCATCGCGCCAGGCTGCTTTCGCTGGGGGCGCGCCTTGAATCGCCCGCCGTCTGGAACACCGTCGAATTCATATTGAATGGTCTTGTCTTTCTGCTGCTGGGCCTGCAGATTTCTTCTGTGCTCGCAGGTATTGAGCACCTGGGGACCGGAAGCCTGATTGCCGGTGGTGTCATGGTGGGTCTGATCGTAATTGCATTGCGCTTTGTATGGGTCTTTCCGGGAGCTCGAATTGCGCAACGGCTACGCCGGCGTTTTGGCAAAGAAGCGATTGTCGAGAACCGGCAGGTCTTTCTGGTGGCCTGGGGCGGAATGCGTGGCGTGATCTCGCTCGCTGCTGCGCTTTCGTTGCCTGAATCGCTTCCGGACGGCACGCCTTTTCCAGCGCGCAACATCATTATCTTCTTTACCTTCTGCGTCATTCTGATCACACTCGTAGGGCAGGGGCTGACAATGCCGTTTATTATCCGCAAACTCGGGCTTGCACAAAGCGGAAACCTTCCCAATCTCGAAGAACAGATGGCGCTGAGAAGGATGATCCAAAATGCAATTAGTTATCTTCAGCAGCAGAAAGAAAAGGATTCAGGCAGTAAAGATGTATATGAGGCGGTAGAGCGGGCCTATAAGCGGCGCATGGCCCTTTTGAAGAACCCTGAAGAGGGCGCCAAAGAAGAGGTCTCCTCACAGGCGCACCGTTATCTTGAAATTGCCCGCGCGGCCCGCAATGTGGAGCGGCACACAGCAGGGGAACTGCTGGCGACGAACCAGATCAACGATCTCGTCTACCAGCAGCTTATTTTTGATATTGATTTGCAGGATGCACGCTTCTCTGCGCCATTTGCTTCTTAGCAGAGAAGCGCAGCAGGCCGGCTAAAAGCTCAACCGCGCACTCACCTGAATCTCGCGTCCGGGTGTCGTCACTTCCGTGATCGAGCCAAATCCAGCTGTATTTACAAAGCGGTCGGGCGTGCCCAGGTTCGTGTGGTTGAGGGCGTTAAAGAACTCGCCGCGCGTTTCAAATTTCAGTGCCTCGGTCAGGCTGAAGGTGCGCACTACGGCAAGGTCCATGGTCTGCATGCCTGGGCCATAAACGGAATTGCGTCCCGCATTTCCAAACGTGTATGCAGGCGGGGCCTTGAATGCTGCCGGATTGAACCACGTCCGCGCATTGCGTGTCCCGGGACCAAAGACCGGCTTTCCAGTCACGTTGGCGCGAATCGGATTTTCTCCCAGCACCGTGCCGGCGTTGGCCGTATCGCCAAAGACAGAGATGGTCAGGGGGAAACCGGTCTGCACCTGAAAGACCGTTGATGCGCGCCAGTTCTGCGTTATTCCCCGGGTAAACCGGTCCCTCGTCCAGGCAGGAAGATCATAGACTGCACTCAACGCAAAGCGGTGACGCACATCGCAGGCGGGGCCTTTCTCTGCCTTCAGGTCATAGTTGTTTTGCGGCACGGCCGCTTCAAACATGGGCGAACGGAAATCGGGCGCATTGGTCAGGCTTTTGGAAAAGGTATAGTTTGCCAGAAGACTGAGTCCACGGGCGTAACGGCGGCGCAGGTTCACATATCCTGCGTCATACCAGCTCTGGGCCGTGTTCTCAAGATAGTTCATCGTGCTTACCGGAAATGTCGTGCTGGCGACAACGGTGTTTGCAGGAAAGACCGTATTGGGCACGAAGCTGATTTTCGGGAAAGGCCGCCGGGGCTGGATCGGGCCAGGTCCGGGCTGTGCGTTATTGATTAAGTGAGAGCGCTGTAAATGAAATCCTCCTGAACCGAGATATCCAATTTCAAGTGTGGTCTCTTTTCCCAGCGCCTGTTCGACGGAAGCGCTCCACTGCTGAATGTACTGCGGCGCAGGATGCAGCGGCATTCCGGTAAATGTGACCGTTACTTTCCCCAGTACAGGTTGAGGAAAATCGAAACCCTGGATGGAAGGCGTAAAGTTGTCACTCTGCGCCGTCTCAGGAAAAACATAAGGCACATTGTGGCGTTGGTTGCACCAGGTGTTCATGTCCACCGGCGTGTAGAAGATGCCGTATGCTGCGTGCATCACCAGACCCATGTGCGGCACGCTTTGCGCAATTCCTAAACGCGGAGCAAAATCGGCCTTTGGCGGATACATCAGTCCCTTGGGATATCCATTCTGTCCGCCGACAAAGACTGACGGCACCCCATCACTGTTAAAGACAAGATTGCTGTTCGTATAACGGATGTCCACCAGCGCGCTCATATATTCATAGCGCAGCCCGTAATTAAGCGTGGTGGTGGAAGTCATGCGCCAGGTGTCCTGCGCATATCCGTTGGCATACCACTGGCGCAGATTCATCTGCGGAATGCCTGCCTGGCCCTGTCTTGCAACAGGAAGGCCCAGCAGGAAGCTGGCGAGAGCAGAGCCAGTGCCATCGTTTGCGCCGATGTCTGTCGTGAAGCCATTGGTGAACTGGTAATAGCCGCGGTTCTGGAAAAATCCCCACATGGGCCAGATAAATTTCTGATAGGCCCCGCCAAACTTCATGCTATGGCGTCCGCGCTGCCAGTTGAGGGTATCGCGTCCCTCAATGACTGTGTCCCACGCATGCATGGGCGTGGCGCTGTAGCTGTCTCCCAGGGGGGAGTAACCCTGCACATTGAAATAAGGTGCGCCCCACGCTCCCGGGCCGCCGTATCCTGTGCCCTGGATGCCAAGTTCGCTTACGATGTCGTTCTTGTTGGCATTCTCTGTCGTGTGGTCCATGCTCAGGCGCGAGATGGCCAGTGTGGCCATGTTTAACATCTGCGGCGTAAAAATATGGTTCCACCCCAGAACACCCTGTTGAGAAAGGTTGTCGTGCAGATAGCCGAACCCAGGCAGGTTCTCGGGCATAAAGCCATGCTCGCCGCCCGCGCTGTAGCGAATGAAGGACGTGTCCCCACTGGCGAAATCATGGTCAAAACGCAGGGTCCCCTGGTCGGTATAGTGGACTTCATTGCGCACGTCGAGATAATTGTTGGCGTCATTGCCTGCGCCTACAACTGTAGGCTGGCCCATCATGGTCATTCCGCCCATGTTCATGCCCATCATAATGTTCGGGCGCGGCGCATATTTCGTCAGCATGATTTTTGCTACAGGGCTGATACGGTCCGGGCAGATGACATTCATCATTCCATTGCACTGGAACTGTTCGCGCGTAAACTGCGGGTTCGATGCACTCACCGGAAGGTTTGGATTGTAATTGGGGTTTGGTTTTGTTGTCGCAGGATCATAGATATTTACCCCGCTCATGCTGAAGTCACCACCGACTTCGTCCTCAGTCGGGACGGTGTCTGTCATGGTCATGGCGGCAATGTGGCGCAGTGCTTCATAATTCACGAAGAAAAATGTACGGCGGCTTTTGCCCAGCAGCGGTCCTCCGAAGGCGGCGCCGAAATTGTTTTGCACGAGGTGCTTGTTTCCACCCATATCATTAAAGGAGTGTGCGTCCATTGCGCCGTTGCGCAGATATTCGTAAGCGGTCCCGTGAAAGGCAGATGAGCCGGAACGCGTGACCACATTGACCTGGCCGCCTCCTGCTCCCCCCATATCAGCCGAGTAGCTGCCAATCTCAATCTGGAATTCCTGCACCACATCCGGCGAAGCGCTCAGGTTCTGGGTATTGAAAGTAGGGTCTGTGTTGGTTGCGCCATCGAGCAGAAAATAATTCGCATTCGGGCGAGTGCCGCCAATACTGACTGCCGAGCGCTGGCCTGGCCGCCAGTAAAGCGGATTCATATCACCTGTCTGCGCGCCATGACTGACGTGCGCTCCAGGGACTGTGAGCATAAGGTCAATCAGCATCCGCCCATTCAGCGGAAGCTGTTGTACTGACCTGCGGTCCACAACCTCACCCACGCTGGTGTCGGTGGTCTTGAGTGTTTCCGGAATGGCCGTTGCTGTGACTGTCTCTGTGCCTCCCCCGACCTGCAACTGGACATCAAGCGTTGCTTCCTGGCCGACTTCCAACTGCAGGCGCTGGACTGCCTGCGCAAATCCGGAATGCGTGACTGTGACCTTGTATTCTCCGGGAAGCAGTCCCGCGGCCTCATACAGGCCGCTGTCGTTCGATGTGACCTCACGCCGTGCACCCGTATCTATCGCGGTAATCTCGACAGTCGCCCCTGGAATTGCATGGTGCTGTGGATCATACACAGACCCGCGCACGACGGCGTAGTTCACCTGGGCGCGCGCTGCAACAGCACAAATACAGAAGCAGAAAACAAACAGAAAAATCTTGCGTGTCATGGCTCTCCCGAAAGACAACAATGGGCCTTACCTCTCGTATAAATATTGTGGGGGAGGCCCAGTCGAACGATATCTGCATTGGGCGGGCATTGTCTTGCATCAGAAGGGCGAAATGCGTCTCCACCAAAAGGTGGAGGAAATCAGCCCATCAGATGCGGGGCCGCAATACTGATAAATTCGCGCGGTGTGACCACCTTCGTGCTTTTCCAGAATTTTGGAGAATGCTTTTGGTTTCCGGTCATCAGATAATCTGCCCTGGCAGCATCAGCACATTCAAGAAAGATGTTGTCATCCGGGTCCCTGGCAATCGCGAGTTTGCGCTGGGGGAGTACAGTGTGGCTGTGTTTCTTAATCAGTTGCAGCAACTGCTGACGCACTTCCTTCCGAATGCGAAGTTCGGGCCGTGCAAGTAGGCTTTGGTATTCTTCCCAGATTGGCTTCAGGCAATCTGGAGGCGGATGGGGAGCATTCTGCACTGCCCACCCATATCTAGGGTTGATTTCCACAGCGACCACAGGATATAGTCGCTTTACCTTTGCGGTGCCGGATGGTTCCACTCTCTGGCTGAAAAGGGAATCCGGTGTAAATCCGGAGCTGCCCCGCAGCGGTAAGCAGGAACGAAAGCCTCATTCAAGCACTGGCCCGTCATGGGCCGGGAAGCCGAGGCGAGTAGGTACGACAAGCCTGCAAGCCCGAAGACCTGCCGCAGAGAAACACTCATGCGCCTCCGAGGGGAGTGCCGGGTGATGATGGCTTTTTCTCCATCGTTTTCCTGTTCAGTCTCACCTCTCAGGCGGAAAGGAAATTTCCGTGCCTGAATTACAGACAACGCTCGCTGATATCGCCCCTGACTTTCCGCAACCGGAACCCTCTTCGCAGATGCAGGTCCGCAAACGCAACGGTTCGCTGGAACCTGTAGATGTCAACAAAATCGTCCGTGCGGTCCAGCGATGCTGCCATGGGCTGACGCACGTGGACCCCATGCGCGTCGCCAGCCGCACCATCGGAGGGCTTTATAATGGCGCAACCACGCGCGAGCTTGACTCCATCTCCATCCAGACCGCTGCATCTCTTATCGCCGAAGAGCCCGAATACTCAAAGCTGGCCGCGCGCCTGCTGCTGTCTACGATCGTGAAAGAAGTGTCGGGGCAAAACATCTATTCGTTTTCGCAGTCCATTGAGCTTGGTCATCAGGAATCGCTGATTGGCCGTGCAACATATGGCTTTGTTGTGGAAAATGCTCGCAAACTGAACCATGCAGTAGATGAAGACCTCTCGGACCGCTTTGAATACTTTGGCCTGCGCACTGTGTATGACCGCTATCTGCTGCGGCATCCCATCACGCGCAGGGTGATCGAGACACCGCAGTACTTCTTTATGCGTGTTTCCTGCGGGCTTGCGCTTACGGTCAGCGAGGCCATAGATTTTTATCGCCTCATGGCGACGCATGATTACATGCCGAGCTCGCCCACGCTCTTTAATTCCGGGACGCGGCACGCACAAATGTCGTCCTGCTATTTGATTGATTCTCCAAAGGACTCGCTGGAAGCGATTTATGACACCTATAAGCAGGTGGCCATGCTCTCAAAGTTTTCCGGAGGCATCGGGCTTGCTTTTCACCGCGTGCGCTCGGAAGGCTCTTTGATTCGTGCTACCAATGGCATTTCGAATGGCATTGTTCCGTGGCTCCATACGCTTGATGCTTCCGTGGCTGCTGTAAACCAGGGAGGCAAGCGGAAAGGCGCGTGCTGCGTTTATCTCGAACCCTGGCACGCAGACATCGAACAGTTTCTTGAGTTGCGCGACAATACGGGAGATCACGCGCGCCGCACCTACAACCTGAACCTTGCCAATTGGATTCCAGATATTTTTATGCGCCGGGTAGAGGCGGACGGAACGTGGTCGCTCTTCGATCCAAAAGAAGTTCCGCATTTTCCTGATCTTTATGGCGAAGCATTTGACCGGGCCTACGAAGAAGCCGAGGCGCAGAAGCTCTACGTAAAGCAGATCAAGGCCCGCGATCTCTATGCGCGCATGGTGCGCACACTGGCCGAAACGGGTAATGGATGGATGACATTCAAAGACACCACGAATCTGAAGTGTAACCAGACTGGAAGGCCAGAGAACGTCGTCCATCTCTCGAATCTGTGCACGGAAATCACTGAGGTCACGTCCTCTGGTGAGACTGCTGTCTGCAACTTAGGCTCGATCAACCTTGCCCGCCACATCACGCATGGCAGCTTCGATTTTGAAAAGCTCGCCCGCACTGTGCGCACGGCCATTCCCATGCTCGACCGGGTGATTGACATCAACTACTATCCGGTGGAGAAAGCAGCTTCTGCTAACAGCCGCTGGCGTCCGGTGGGACTCGGCATCATGGGACTGCAGGATGTATTCTTTCAGCTCGGCCTGCCTTTTGATTCGTCAGAAGCCAGCGTGCTTTCCACGCAAATCCAGGAAGAGATTTACTTTCATGCCTTAAGCGCCTCCTGCGATCTCGCAGAAAAACATGGTCCCCATCCGGCGTTCCATGAGACCCGCGCCGCACAAGGCAAATTGCAATTCGATCTTTGGGGTGTGGTCCCGAAGGACCCTGCGCGCTGGGATGCACTCAAAGACCGCATTCGTCAAAACGGACTGCGTAATTCGCTTCTGATTGCGATAGCGCCTACGGCCACCATCGCATCCATTGTGGGCTGCTATGAGTGCATCGAGCCACAGGTATCGAATCTTTTTAAGCGCGAAACTCTCTCCGGAGAATTTCTCCAGGTCAATCGCTATCTTGTAGAAGAGCTGAAAAAGCTCGGCCTCTGGACGGAAGAGATGCGGGTGCGTATCAAACTTGCAGAAGGTTCTGTGCAAGGTATCGAAGAGCTTCCTGAGCACATTCGCAAAATTTATCGCACGGTCTGGGAGCTGCCCATGCGCGCCATCCTGGATATGGCGGCGGAGCGCGCTCCCTGGATTGACCAGAGCCAATCGCTGAACCTCTTTGCTGAGTCTCCGAACATCGGACGTCTCAGTTCCATGTATATGTATGCGTGGAAGAGCGGCATAAAAACCACGTATTACCTGCGCTCTCGTCCCGCAACACGCATTGCAAAAACAACTGTGCAGCAAAGCGCCTCGGCAGTTGCGTGCTCATTGGAAAATCCGGGGTCCTGCGAAGCCTGCCAGTAAAAGAGTTCTGCTGCGACCCAAGCCTACTGAAGACTTGAGTGGGCCACCACGTCAATCAAGGAGACTTTTTATGTCCATCGTTACTGAATCATCCGTGAAAGTGCCAGACTCCATTCTCGATCCTGGGCTTTGCCTCACATTGCGGCCCATGCGTTATCCCATTTTCTTTGAGATGTTCAAAGATGGAATTCGCAATACCTGGACCGTTGAAGAAGTAGATTTCTCCACTGACCTCACCGACCTGCGCTCAAAGCTCACCCCTGCCGAGCGGCATCTCATCCAGCGCCTGGTTGCCTTTTTCGCTACCGGCGACTCCATCGTTTCCAATAACCTCGTGCTTAATCTTTATAAGCACATCAACTCTCCGGAAGCGCGCCTGTACCTCTCGCGCCAGCTATTTGAGGAGGCAGTGCACGTGCAGTTCTATCTCACTCTGCTGGACAATTACATTCCCGACCCTGCGGCTCGCGCCGAGGCCTTTGCCGCTGTTGAAAATATCCCGTCTATCGCAAGGAAGGCGCAGTTCTGCATGAAGTGGATGGACTCAATCCAGCAACTCGATACGCTTCAGACCGAAGAGCACCGCCGCCAGTTCCTGCTGAATCTCATCTGCTTTGCCGGATGCATCGAAGGGCTTTTCTTCTTTGCCGCCTTTGCCTATGTGTATTTCCTGCGCAGCAAAGGCCTTCTGCATGGACTTGCAACGGGCACGAACTGGGTCTTTCGCGATGAAAGCTGCCATCTTGAGTTTGCCTTTGAAGTCGTAAAGACGGTAAGAGAGCAGCACCCGCATCTCTTTGACCGGGCAATGGAAGAGCAGGTCATCGCCATGCTGAAAGAGGCTGTGGATTGCGAAGCACAGTTTGCCGAAGACCTGCTTTCAGGCGGGGTCGCTGGGCTCTCCCTCAAAGATATGCGCGAATATCTGCAATATGTAGCCGATTCGCGCCTGCAGAGACTTGGTATCCGTCCAGTTTTCGGCTCAAAGAATCCATTTCCATTCATGGATTTGCAGGACGTGCAGGAACTTACGAACTTCTTCGAGCGCCGTGTCTCTGCATATCAGGTCGCAGTCCAGGGAGAAGTTGCTTTTCACGACGATTTTTAGGCCACCCATGCCATGGGCCTTCAGTCTAACTAAAGAGAAAGGAGGCCCTATGGTAGCACTTCTCGGAATCATGGCGGCAATCGTTTTTCTCTGCATTATCGCTGTGCTCTGGAGCACAGGTGTTATGACAACCCGGCGCTTTAATTTCAGGGGCAGGCAAAAGTCGGAAGGTCATACACAGCCACCGCACCCCCGGGCCAGCGGAGTGAACTGAGATTTTCCCTCCGCACTTTCTTATTTGCGCATTCCGAGTTACAGTAGCCCTCATACGGACATGAGTGCTACTGTTGTCTCCAATCCTTCTGCCGCAGGAACAAAGACCCGTCTTGTTTCACTCGATGTGCTGCGCGGAATCACGATTGCCTTCATGATTCTGGTGAATAATGGCAATCAGAATTCCTATTGGCCGCTGCACCATATTGACTGGAATGGCTGGACGCCAACTGATCTTGTTTTTCCAACCTTTTTATTTGTAGCCGGAGTCTCACTGGTCTTTTCCTTTGAGTCGCGGCTCAGTAAGGGCCAATCCAAAGCAAGTATCTTTGCTCATGCCGTGCGCCGGTCCGCCATATTGTTCTTACTGGGATTGGTTGTAAATGGCTATCCTTACTTTCATCTCGGCACACTGCGTATTTATGGGGTTTTGCAGCGCTTCGCTGTCTGTTTATTGATGGCCGCAGTACTGGAGCTGTGGGACCGTGGGGCAAAGAGCAAAATTGCCGTTCTTGCGGCTTGTCTCATCGCTTACTGGATCATCATGCGCTGGGTCCCGGTGCCGGGGTATGGTCTTCCCGGGCGCGACATTCCGTTTCTAGATAAGGATGCAAACTGGGTCGCGTATCTTGACCGGCATATCTTCCCCGGCAGGCTCTATGAGGGTACGCGCGATCCTGAAGGGCTTCTCAGCAATCTGCCCGCCCTGGGCACGGCCATTCTTGGGATGTTGACGGCGATCTGGTTGCGCTCGGAGAGGACCATCCGCGCAAAGTGCCTGGGTCTGTTTGCTGCGGCCATTGCCTGCCTGCTGCTGGGCAAAATCTGGGGACACTGGTTTCCAATCAACAAAAAACTCTGGACCAGCTCTTATGTGCTGTTTGCCGGAGGTTGGTCTTTGCTCGGTCTTGCCATTTGCTACTGGCTGATTGAAATCAAAAAGTGGACGCGTGGCTGGACATTCCCCTGGATTGTCTTCGGCTCCAATGCCATTGCCGCCTATGTCTTTTCTGAACTGCTGGCGCCTACCTTGTGGACATTCAAATTCGGCGCTGCGCACAGATCTATAGGTCAGATGATTTATCCCAGTGTCTTCGCAAAGGTTCCCGATGCAGCATTTGGCGCGCTGTTATACTCGCTTGCCTTCGTCGCCGTGTGCTTCCTGCCGGTCCTGGTGCTGTACAGGAAAAAGATCTTCATCAAGATATAGATCAGGCCGGGGCCCGCATCTATTTTGAGAGAATAAGTGGGTGCCCATTTGTATCGCCGTCTGATGAACGAATGGCGGGAAGGTCAAGAGAAAATTTATGCAGGAAGCAACTGCCAGAAAAAATACTGAAATCGTGCAAACGGATTCTCCTGATGAAGCGCCACAGGCCGAGGTGGTTTTGGAGAAACCGCGTGGACGGTTCGTTCGTGGCGTGGGCAAACTAAAGCCGCTCCTGCCTTATCTGACCGGCGGATTGCGCATGATTGATCATGGCGCTGCTCAGATTGTGGCGCAGCTTCTGAGCCTAGCCGCCAATGAAGGCCCCGCGTCTGCTGAAGCGCCCTCTGAAATACAGCAGGAACTTGCAGAGATTGAGGCCAGTCATCGCGATCTGCGCCTCTCCGTGCAGGACCACAGCCTTGAACTCAAGAGATTTGAGGACCAAATCGTGCTTCTGCGCCAGGCCGTTGAGCATAACGCTGCTGAACATGCCGAAGTGGTGGAAGAAGTTGATTCACTGCGCAAGCTCATCCTGGGCGTGGGAATTGGATTGGGAGTCCTTCTGATCGTGCTGATTACCTTCGTCGGACTATTGCTAATTCGCCATCCATAAGGCGCGAGATTTTACACGGCCTTCAGAGGATCCAGATCCAGACCCAAAGTTGAACGAACAGGGTCATCGTCCTGCTTTGTTTTATGTTGTGAAATTAAATATTAATAAAATTGAAATAAAAATCGGCCGGACAGCTAACCTTTTCTTCATCACCTGCAAAAAAAAAATTGCCAGTTGTTATCTCAAAGGACTAGGATACGTGTCAGTTCGGGGTAGTCTGGGCAGTTTCTGACACGCCAGAACTGAAATGCAGCAGTTTTTAATCGTTTCACAGGTACCCGATGTAGATCCATTTTTAAACAAAGCCAGTGTACGGAGCGATTCCTTATGGCATGGTATGCCTACTGCATTACAGAGAAGCAAGCCTTTCCTGAACTTCTTCGTCATCGTAAACCCATTCCTTTTGAATCTATTTGTGGTATTGCGGGAAACCAGGTCTTTTTATATCCAGCAAGCGATCTGGCCGTCATTGTAAGTGAACATTCTCCTGACGATACACAGCATGAACGCGCTGCTCTTGAGCATGCCCGAGTGATTGCGGACTGCTTCAAAACCTCCACCGTGCTTCCTTTCCGGTTTGGCACTGTTTTTTCTGACGATGAAAGTCTTCGCCGGTCCATCCGGTCCAACCAGCGGCAGTTTTTGACCAACATTGAACGGCTTCGCGGAAAGGCCGAGATGCATCTGAAAGTGATGCTCGATGATTGTTGCCGCGAGCAGATTCGCGCCTACCCGTATTCGAACGGGCACTCTGGAACGGGCCGCGAATATCTGGCGCAACTGCGTGAAAACGCTACTTTGCAGCGCGAACGCCAGACCAGGGCACGGGCCGTTTCCGTGCAGATGCACCGCATGTTCTCCCCTCTTGCAGAAGAGATTACTTGCCGGCGCACTGATTCGGGAAAGATGCTGCTCGATATTGCCCACCTGATTGAGCATAAGTCCGTAGAGCGGTACCAGAACAAATACTCAAGCGCGCTGCAATTGATGAAAGATTGCCAGATGCAGTTGTCCGGCCCGTGGCCGCCATACCATTTTGTGCACCGGCTCACCACGCGCCATCACCACAATGGACATCACGCCACGGCCCACGCCGTCCAGGCCTGAGGGCAAAGACAAAGCCCCGGTGGACCCACGAACCACCGGGGCTTCTCTCTTCTGGAGCAAGAGATCGAATCAGCCTGAACAGCCCTCGACCTCTATTTAGAAAGACGCATCACTTTAAGAAATGTTTACAGAAAATGCAGATCTCTCCATCAACATGGGGAGATTGCAGGTCTTTACAAGCCAGACAGATTTACCTCTTAAGCAAATCCACTGGTTCATTCACGTCGTTGGTACGGAAATACTCCGCCAGTGCAGGATGCTGTTTCTTTACGGCCTCATACATCTCCCAGGCGACACGGCGATAAGAAAAGTGCCCCTGCGGCTGCGACCGCAGCTCTGAGATATAAACCGCCTCTGCGAAATCCATTTTGAAAAGAGCGCGGATGCGGGTCCCAAGCGGAAGAACATAATCTGCGGCATCCGCGGCCTGCGCAGCGCTCTTTGTGAGTTGGGCGTGTGTTGTGAAGGCCGCATCCATGGCTGAGTTGTACTGCGGCAGCAGCCCGGCTTCTGCAATGCCTTCAGGAACATCATAGCCGTGGGCGGTAGTAAGGCCTTGTATGATCTGCACGCAGCGGCGATGGCGGTGCATGTCGCGGAAGCCGCCGATGTCCATAAGGATGTCAAAACGGAGTGCCTGTCCCGCGGCAAATTCACGCAGAAGCTCGTCGTGTCTGCCGCGATGCCTCATGCCCAGGGTGATCAGTTCATTGCACTTTGCTTCGTCCAGCGCAGCAACATGGTCCCGGAGCTGGCGGTAGGAATAATGGGAAACGCGATAGAGCAGTGTCGTTGCAATCTCCACTTCCAGAGATTCCCCGCGCTCGACTAAATCCACCACCGGAGCAGGCGCGATGGCTGCATCTTTCATTAACTCCCGCGCTGCCTGTGCCAGTTCACGCCGGGTTTCGATTTCATAGCGATTGGCAGCGGCGTATTTCACCAGCGTGGGTGCGGTTTTGACTTCGCGGGTGAGCAGATTTGCCGCTTTTTCACCAAGAGCGGGATTGACAGCGGCAATCTCCTGCTGCAATGCCGTCAGTTCTTCCCCATGGACGTTCCAGGCAGCACCGGCGGCAGCAGTCCGCAGGCGTTCGCCCAGTTGGCGAATTTCAGCATAGGGACTTGAAAGCAGGCGTGAGATTTGCGTTTCCAGCGTGCGGGCATTGACGATTTGGCCAAGGGAGGTATTGGTCGCCAGTGGGAGCAGATAGCGGGCCACATCGAATGCGCGGGCGCGAAGAGTACGTTCGTAACTTTCCGGCTTCATTTCGGCGGGTCTGGGTACCTGTGTTTTCAGGTGCTCGAACATGCCTTCGGAAATGGCCTGATAAGCGCTGAAAAGCGATTCAATCTGCTGCGAAAACTGTTCTTTTTCCGCCAGATTCTGCCCAAATTCAGGCAAAAACCAGCCGCTTTTCTTGAAGTTCTGATAGCGGGTGGACCGTTCCTGCCCGTCCCAGCGCTGCTCGTCTACAAGAGAGATGGCTGCCAGTAGTGATAGTCTCTCAATGGCGAAAGCAATGTGCGCCAGGTCCGCGATAGAGCGGTGGCCGTATTGGAAATAAAATGTGTTGAGGAACTGTTCGGCGCGCTGGCTGCTGATCTCTTTGAGCGA
>DASRBV010000033.1:0-26456 GCA_035653455.1 Pseudacidobacterium sp.
CCGTCAGGCGAGACAACAATGATGACCGGGGACGTAAGATTCTCCTGGGCGGCACTTCCTTGCGCGAAGGCAAGCCCTAGGGCCAATAATGCGAACTGTACGCTGCTGCGTATCATTCTCTTGTCGTACTCAACAACGGGCAAACATCATTGCGGACAAACATCTTTGCAGAAATCATTGACAATTTTCTTTTATTTTATGTTTTATGTCTATTATGAAAATATATTTCACAATCGCGGACGAATACAAATACGTTCGCAACCCACCCTTCTGTTACGCAGAGAAAAGATAAAGGTCACTTCATGCCGAAGATCAGCCGCCGCCGGTTCCTACGTGACGCTGCTCTGGGAAGCGCTCTCCTTGCCCGGCAACAGCGCTTTGCTTTTGCATCAGAAATCCAGGCAAATGCAGCCGCTGTAGATTGGGAGCAATTCAAACTCTTCTACCATCGCCCGGCAGAGGTCTGGCCGGATGCGCTTCCCGTAGGCAATGGACGTCTCGGTGCAATGGTCTTTGGCAATCCCGCATATGAACGTATTCAGTTGAACGAGGAATCCATCTGGGATGGAGAGCGCCGTGACCGTGACAATCCGCGCGCAGGGTCTGCCGTGCCTGCAATTCGCAGGCTGCTCTTTGCAGGCAAAGCGCATGAAGCCGAGGCAATGGCCGTGGACGACATGCTCTCGATTCCCCGGCGCATGCCCTGTTATCAGACACTAGGCGACCTCTATCTAGATTTTTCTTCAGGCGGCCTGTCGCGTTCAGATGCTTCAGAGATGACGGATTACCGTCTCGAACTTGATCTTGACCGCGCCATCGTAGCGGCCAAATTCACGCATAACGGCATCCGGCACACGCGCGAAGTCTTCTCCTCTGCACCGCATCAGGTCATTGTGGTCCGCCTTACTACAAGCAAACCAGGCGCACTTTCCTTTACTGCATCGCTGGACCGCCCCGGCAATCACGAGACCTCCATCTCCGCGCCGAACGAACTGCAACTGACCGGAGAGGCCCTGCCGGTGAACGATAATCCCGGCCTGCCGGACAAAGAGCGGCAAGCCGGTATCCGCTTTCTCGCCCGAATGCGTGTGCTGCATAAAGGCGGCTCGCTCACACAAAAGATACCATCACAGTTACAAATCCACGGGGCCACATCTGCCACACTTTTGATAGATTGCGCTACCAGCTTTCGCTTCCCTGCAGGTGAACCAGCGATGAACGCAGCCGTGGCCCGCAATTTAGACAACGCCAGCCGCCGCAGCTACTCCACTCTGCGCACGCGACACATTGCAGACCACCGTTCCTGGTTTCGCCGCGCAAGCATTGAGCTTGGCCAGTCTGACCCAAAGCGCGACATGCCCACAAATGAGCGAATGGACCGCGTCCGGGCAGGCGAAGAAGACCCTGGATTGTTGCCCATCTACTTTCAGTTTGGCCGCTATCTGCTTATCTCCAGCTCACGCCCAGGGACGCTCGCAGCAAACTTACAGGGCATCTGGAATGACTCCGTAAATCCTCCGTGGGGCTCAAAATACACCGTCAATATCAATGCGGAAATGAACTACTGGCCCGCCGAGAGTACTAACCTCGCTGATCTACACACACCATTCTTCGATCTGCTGGACATGACACGCGAAGCCGGAGCGCGTGTGGCAAAGACCTACTACAAGGCAAGCGGCTTCGTCGTCCATCACAACACTGACATCTGGGGCGATGCCGGCCCAATTGATGGCCTCGGCGGCGGCATCTGGCCCATGGGCGCGGCCTGGATGTCTACCCATCTGTGGGAACACTTTCTCTACTCGCGCGACATGGACTTTCTCCGCAACCGCGCCTATCCGCGTCTTCGTGAAATTGCGTTGTTCCTGCTCAATTACCTTACGCCTTCCCCTGACGGCCATCTTGTCACCGGGCCATCGTGCTCACCCGAGAATGCCTATCGGCTGCCCGATGGCACGAAGGCCAACCTTTGCATGGCGCCTGCAATGGACATCGAAATCACCCGCGCCATCTTTCAGAAAGCGACTGAGGCCGCGCGGCTTCTGGAAACAGATGCAGAACTTTGCGAAAAAATGAAGGCCGCCGCTGAGCGCCTGCCGGGCTTTAAAATCGGGCGCTACGGCAATCTTCAGGAGTGGCAGCAGGACTACGAAGAAGTTGAGCCGGGACACCGCCATATCTCCCACCTGTGGGCGCTCTATCCTGATGATCAGATCACACTGCGCGATACTCCAGAGCTGGCACAGGCCTGTCGTGCGGCCCTCGATCGCAGGCTCGACCACGGCGGCGGAAGCACCGGATGGAGCCGCGCCTGGATCATCAATTGCTTCGCGCGCCTTGAAAACGGCGACCGCTGCCACCAGCAGCTCATGGAGCTTCTGCGCCATTCCACACGCGACAATCTCTTCGACGTCTGCGGAATGAAGAAGAATTCCCCGTATCAGATTGACGGTAATCTCGGCGCTCCTGCCGGAATGGCGGAAATGCTGTTGCAGAGCCATCGCGGCGTCATCCGGTTCCTGCCGGCGCTGCCTTCCGTGTGGTCCGATGGTCAATTCGCTGGCCTGCGCGCGCGTGGCGGACTCACCGTGGACCTGACGTGGCGCAATGGCAAGGCACAAAAGGCCACGCTCCACGCCGCGATAGACCACGAGCATCTGCTCGCAGCTCCTTCAGGACGGAAAATCGAATCCATTTCCAGCAGAGGGAAAAACGTCGCCTTTCAACCTGTAGGAGAAGGCCAATACAAACTACGCGTGAAGAGCGGTGAACGCTACGAGGTGCGTTTTGTTCAGGAATAAATCTCAAATTTATCTTCTGATCGTAGTTGTTTTTCTATGCACATTGCCTGCAAGCGCAGCCGTCACTGTCCGCACTGCGCCGAATGCCACGCCACGTGAACTCTACGGAGCGCAGCAGCTTCGCAAGACCGTCGCAGGCATTGCAGAAAATGCCACCATCCTCGTCGCCCAGCGAAACTCGCCGCTGCTCGCACATTACGACAAACAACTGGCAACTTTCTGGCCGAACGCGGAAGAGGCCTTCATCCTCCACCGCTTTGGCCCAACGATCATCGTCACAGGCTATGATGCATCCGGAACGCTCTACGGCGCGCTCGAGCTGGCCGACCGCATCAGCGCGACCCATGCTTTGCCCGCCGCGCTCGACTACGAAGACCACCCTTCGCTCAAGCTGCGCGCCTTCTGCATCGGGATGCAGAAGCCAGAGATCACTTACGAAGGCGCTGAATACGACTACCCCTACACGCCGCAGAACTTCCCTTTCTTCTATGACAAATCGCTCTGGACACGCTATCTCGACATGCTCGCGGGCGAGCGCATCAATGCGCTCTTTCTCTGGAATGGCCATCCGTTCACTTCGCTGCTGAAGCTGCCCCGTTATCCTGAGGCGCAGGAGCTTTCCGACGCACAGCTTCAACAGAACATCGCTATGTTCCGCTGGCTCACCGCCGAGGCCGACCGCCGCGGCATCTGGATCATCCAGGGCTTCTACAATATTCATCTTTCGCATGCCTTTGCGCGCGCGCACCATCTGCCGTATCACCTTTCAGCGCCGAATCCGCTTGCAACTGCATACACGCGCTACGCCATCTCTGAATTTATCCGCGAATATCCGCATGTGGGCCTGATGATGACTTTGGGCGAAGCGCTCTCACCGCATGAAGGAGCTACATGGCTCACGCAGGCCATCATTCCCGGCGTAAAGGACGGGCTTGCTGAAATTCACTCTGCCGTCCAGCCGCCCATCGTGGTACGCGCGCACGCCACTGATATTGATGACGACCTGAAGGCCGCCCTCCCGCTCTACAGCAACATTGACACAATGGCCAAGTGGAACGGCGAATCACTCACTTGGACAAATGTGCGCGGCCCTATCCTCGACAAGTTCAAAGACCTCGTCTCAAATTCCAACATCGCCATCGCCAACATTCACCTTCTCTCGAATCTTGAGCCTTTCCGTTGGGGCGATCCTGATTTCATTCGCCAGATCGTTCTTAACTTTCAACGCATCGGCATTGGAGGTGTGCACGTCTATCCGCTCCGCTACTGGGACTGGCCCATCACTGCCGACAAAACCTCTCCTCCGCTGTTGCAGATAGACCGCGACTGGCTATGGTTTGATGCCTGGGGACGTTATGCGTGGAATCCTAATCGCGATCCAAAGAAAGAGCAGGCATTCTGGGCCGCACAGTTTGCTGACCGCTTCGGAACGCTCGCTGCTGGAGAAAATCTTCTGCGGGCCTACACGCTTGCCGGACCATGCCAGCCCCGCCTGCTGCCGCGCATCGGCATCACGGAAGGCAACCGTCAGGCCTTCGCTCTCGGCATGACTATGCCCGAACTCATAGACGCTGCGCGCTTCGGCCCAGCCGAAACTCTGTGGACAGGCGATGCGCCCAAAGGCGAGCGCCTCTCTGAATACGTCGAGAAGGAAGCGAAAGGACTTACGCACGAAGGTGAAACGCCATTGCAGGTGGCCGATGCAGTAGCCGAAGCGTCGGCCCAGGCCCTTGGCGCAGCAGAAGCCGCCGCGCCGAGCATCACGAAAAACCGCGATGAATACCAGCGCATTGTCAATGACATGCACGCCATCCACCTGCTCATGCTCTTCTATCAGGCAAAGACGCACGCCGCTGAACAGGTCATGCTCTACGGACATGACCACAACAAAGAACATCTGCAAAAGGCGCTGCCGTTGCTTGAACAAAGCGTTGCTGATTTTCAGAAGCTCACCGAACTGACTGACAAAACCTACCGCGATGCTGCCGCCCTGCACACTTCGCAACGCAGAATTCCCGTCACCGGAGGCCCGGGCACTCTCCACTGGCGCAACCTTCTGCCTGTTTATCAGAAGGAACTCGCAATTTTTCGCAGCCGCCTGACGAACGCGGGTGCCCCATCTTTTTCGCAAAGTGAAAAGGACGGCAAACTGCAATTACTTCCGCAAGTCGCTTTCACTCTGGCGCCAGATTCAAAAGCACAACCATTCACACTGCGTAGTGGTGAGGAACTACAACTAAGCGCTCGCAAACCCTTCACCATCGCAACGGTCGTACCTGAGCTTCAGGGCATGAAAGGCATTCGCGTAGATACCAGGCTGCATTCTCCCATTCACTTTACTCTTTCTGCGCCGGCGCAAGTCCTGGTGGCCTTTCTCCGCGGCGGCCCTGAGAACAGGGACGCCGAAAGCTGGAACCCGGTGATCTTCAACGCCCTCACCACGGCGAAAAACGTCCCGCTCACAGCCTGGGCCAAACCTCTGCCTGCCGGAGACAACGATCTTGACCTCAGTCACGGCACCGGAGTTGTGCTCGGCTTTGTGCCACAGGAACTGCACATGCAACCACATGTCGCGGCAGCACTCGCCGGACAACCAGAAAATCTTGATTGGCTTTTTGATAACTGATGAACGCCGGTACATCCTCCCATTTATGACCAGGATGATGAGACTTTAAGCCCTTCATCCTGCCTCTGCCTGAAATACGTCGTGTACCGCTCATCGTGAAGCATGAACCACGGACGGAACTGGACATCCGTCGCTGAAAATGGATAGGAGAAGATGGCGTCGGCATACGCCAGCGGTTTCAGGCCGCGCGGCAAGTCCAGAGGACGGTCTGCCAGATGAGCAGGTGGCGTGGCTGCCACCATCATCAGCGGGCCATACATAACGGCGGCCGTGTCCGGATGCTTATCATCTATCGCTTCTGTTCGCAGAGTACGCTGCAGCGTGAAATCAATGATGTCTCCGGTGTTCCACCTGCGGCGGACCCGAGCAAAGCCGTTGTGAAGAGATACGTCCTGTGCGCTCTTGCCATTCACGCGCAACTTCAATGCACTGCTTGCCCAGAACGGCACCCGAATGAAAAAGGAAAACTCAACGGCGTCAGGCATTTTCATCCGCAAACTTACATCTTCCCCGAACGGAAACGCAGTATCTTGCGTGATGATGACGGGAACTCCCTGGCAGCTCCAACGTACTTCTGATGGCGCAAAGAGGTTGATATAAATCCCCTCGTGGTTGTGGAAATACAGATTCAGCACATAGTCCGCCACACTTTGCACGAGCGTTCCTGAACAGCATGGCCATTTCTTTTTGTAATAGCTCTTTTGGGCGAGAGGGTTGTAACTGGAGTAGTAAAAGTAATTGCCGTCGCCATCCGGGTCTTTTGCTCCGAGAATGGTGTTGTAGAGAGCGCGCTCGAGGCTGTCACCATAGCGGGCGTCTGCGGTAAAACACAAAAGATAGCGTGTGAGTTTGGCCTGTGCATAAAAGCCACAGGGCGTCTCGAAATGGTTCTGGGTTGCTGTGAGACTCTCGAACAGCTTGCCATCATGCGGCACGACAAATGTTTCGTTCGGTCCCCATCCGCCGGAGGCGTAGCGTTGCGTCGTTTCCAGCATCTCCCATGCATTTTTGATGGCTTCAAGATATTCAGGATCTCCGAGGACGAGATATGCTTTTGCAGCCGAACTGAGCGAGATGACATGACTGTAGGCGTGTTTGCCGGGAAGTATGTCTTTGCCCTGCGCCAGAGGTAGATAGTATTCCGTGTTCAGCAGATATTTCTTTGCAAGATCGAGATAGAAGGGGTCCCCGGTCAGTTCCCATGAGTCGAATAGGTTTTCTGAGAGAATGTATGTCTCGTCATAAGGGGCCTTCTTCGGACTGTTGGGGCCGCGGTCATAGGTATGATCGGGCAGATAGGGAAGTGCCCCATGGATGACGCGTGGCAGAAGTGCTTTCGCCTGCTGTACTCCGGCAAGCCTGTAAGCATCAAGCAGGCCGATTTCATGCTTGTCCAGGATGTAGCACGGCCAGGTAGTAGAAGCGGTGGGGCTGGCAAATGGATTGTTATCACGGCCTAAAGTCTCAGCGAATCCTTCCACCAGATGCTGCACTTTGGCATAAGCGAGAGGCCCTCCTGTGGAACACGCATAACGGGACAGGCCGGAAATGTATTGGCCGAGCGAGTGACCGGGCACGAAGCCGTCGGCATCGTACCAGCCGCCCATGTCTTCTCCAGGCGCAGGCAGGCCCGCGCGCTGCCGGTAGACCTTGAGCAGGCGGTCATTGTCGAGTGCGAGATAGCTTGCGAAGATGCGGTCATACTGGTCTTTCAGCGGACCGCCTGTCAGCCGCACGTCGCGATAATCAAACTCCTGCAGGCGCGCGCGAGCTTCCGGCGCAAAGGTATGAAAGCGAGGCCCAGACGCGCTGGCCGCGGTTACAGCGACTGCGCTACGCAGAAATTCACGGCGCGTAAGAGAACGTTTATTCATGGAAACGAATCCGGAAAACGTAGGCGTCATCATTGGGCCTGGTTGAAGGTAAGTCAATCACTAATCCTGTGCTTGTCTGCTCCCAATGCAGTTCGCCGGACGTGCCAAGCAATTCGATACCGGCGATTGGTTTGCGCAGATAAGGCGTGCCCTTCCAGAGCATGTGGATGGTGAGCTTTCCGCTGGTCGGCCAGCCCAAAGCAATGGCATAGAGTCTCTGGCCTTTGGTGGTGAAGCGAATGTCTTCGGCCGTGTATGCTTTGATGTCCTTGCCTTTTGCCGTGCTGTCGGCGTCCTGTGTGGGCCCTTCGCCGAATACGAGCCACGGGCGTGAGCCATAGATGGCTTCTCCATTGCCGCGCAGCCAGTCGCCGATCTGCAACAGCACTCGCTGTTCTTCTTCAGGAATGGTGCCGTCGGGCTTTGGGCCGATATTGAGCAGCAGGTTTCCATTCTTGCTGACAACATCCACCAGTTCGTCAATCAGAGAGCGGGCGTCGCGGTACTGGTCGTCTTTGACGTAGCCCCAGGATTTGATGCTGATAGATGTGTCCGTCTGCCACGGAAGCAGGCGAAGCGAGTCGAGCTTGCCGCGCTCAATGTCCAGCACCGCGGCGTTTTCCGGGAAATCATGCTGTTTGTACGTCAGCACAACACCTTGCTTCCATAATGCTGCGCGATTGTAGTAGTACGCGGCCAGCCGCTGAAGAGACGGTTGAAAGGCAGGCTGGCCTGCCCACCAGTCCAGATACAAAAGCTCCGGATGATACTTATCAATGATCTCTGTTGTGCGCCCCAACCAGTCATCCAGAAATGCCTTGTCCGGAGGCAGCCACTTTTCCAGATGGTCTGGGTCAGGCTCCTTGTCACTGGTTTCACCGGGCAGGGACATAGGCTGCGCAGGACCATACAAGCCTGCATATCCGGGGTCTTTCACATCAGAATCAAACTTTGCTCCACCGTCGTGCCACCACCAATGCTCCGCACGGTGAGAGGACGCTCCGAAGTGCAGTCCCTGCTTTCGCGCAGCACGGGCCAGTTCGGCAATCACATCGCGCTTTGGCCCCATCCGCGCGGCATTCCATTGTGTCAGGTCAGAAGCATACATCGGGAAGCCATCGCAATGCTCAGCCACCGGCACGATATATTTAGCTCCGGCGCGGCGGAAGAGTCCGGCCCATGCTTCGGCATCAAACTTCTCAGCTTTGAACATGGGAATAAAGTCCTTGTAGCCAAACTTTGACTGCGGGCCGTAAGTTGCAATGTGGTGTTCATATGCAGGGCTTCCCTGCACGTACATATTGCGGGAGTACCACTCATTGCCCCAGGCGGGAACAGAGTAGATGCCCCAGTGGATGAAGATGCCGAACTTTGCGTCCCGAAACCATGCAGGGACCTGGTAATGCCCAAGAGAGTCCCAGTCTGCGTAAAAAGGGCCGCTTTGCACTGTCTGGTTGACCAGAGCAAGCCTGGAGACAAGTGCAGGGGATGCAGTCTGACCATGTACGGAGACAACAAACTGCACCAGAAGGAGCGCGGTCCCAGCCCAGCGGGGCCACTCCTTAATTCTCATTAGTAAAAACATTTTCTATTGACATCCCAATTTTCAACGTACTACAGTTTTGCCGGGTTGGAGAACGCAATTCTGCATGTTCTGAATTTCTGAGGACCGGACAGCAGATAAATCTTGCGTCCTGCGTCCCTCCAGGAACAAGGACCACCCGTTCGCCAGGAAAAATCAGATGTAGACATAGAAGCAAATATTCGTGCAAATGCGTTATGAAAATTAATTTTATATACAAAAATTTAAGAGAGAGGCCGGCCATCATGAAAAGTAAAATCCGCTTCTACTTCCTGTTCCCTCTGCTGGCTGCCTGCATGGAGGCCTGGGCGCAGGTCACGAGCCTCGGCGCGATTCAGGGCACTGTGACGGACTCTTCCGGCGCGATCATTCCCGCCGCTACAGTCATCGTTTCCAATCAGGCAACAAAGGCCGCGCGCACCATGACAACGTCTGACAAAGGCGTATACGTGGCCGATGCTCTTCCAGGCGGCGACTATACCGTCACCGTCTCGAAGCCTGGATTCAAACAAGGAGTCATTCAGAACATCCACCTTGACCCGGGCCAGCGTCGCGGTGTGGATGTCTCGCTCTCCGTCGGTGACGTGAATACACAGATAACCGTCAATGCCAACACAGTCCAGGTGCAGACGGAATCGTCGGAGAGTGGAGGCACCATCAGCGCGAAGGAAGTCTCAAACCTGATGCTGAATGGACGCAACTTTCAGACGCTGGCGCAGATTGTTCCCGGAGTCAGCGCGGTGACCGGAGGAGGCAGTCTGCCGCAATATGGCTTTGGCGGATATCTGGGGCAAACGGCTGTCATTGTTGGAGGTTCTTCTGTCGAGAAGTCTGCGTACACGATTGATGGCGTCTACGATGCCGACCCCAGCGGGCTGCTCAATGTGAATGTTGTGCCTGAGTTGGATGCAATTGCCGAATTCCGCATTCTGAAGAGCAGCTACAGCGCGCGTTATGGCATGGCCGGTTCCGGACAGATTCTGGTAGAAACCAAAAGCGGCGGGAACACCTTCCACGGCACGGGCTACGAATATCTGCGCAACAACCAGTTCGCTACAGCGCGGCCTTTTATCTCGACGACCGCCAACACGCCGCTGCACTATCACATTTTTGGATACGCGCTGGGCGGTCCGATGATAGTGCCTGGCGTTTATAACTCTGACCGCACAAAGAACAGCTATTTCTTTGCCGCAGGCGAGTGGAGAATCAACCACCACTACGACGGCACACACACGCGCTCGATGTTCTACCAGGCCATGCGCAATGGCGACTTCAGCAAAAGCCCAACCACGCCCGCAAAAGGACTCACGCTGGATGCAAACAGCCAGAATCTGCTGGCAAGTCAGGGACACAATCCTGCCACCTGCATCACAAACGGCCCGGACGGCAGGCCCGACCAGATCGCAATGTCCTGCATGGACCCCACCGCTGTTGCTCTGATGAATGCTTACTGGCCGCTGCCGAATGCGACGAATCCCGCAAACCTTGCCGCTGTGAACTACACCAACACGGGCACGGACAGTGACACGCAGAACGACCAGACGTACAGGATTGACCAGGGCATTGGAAAACGAAATACAGTCACCGGACGCTGGATGTCAGAAGAAGTGCTCGACCTTCGTCCACGTAACTACAACGACCCTGCTCCGGTTCCAACCTCGAAGGTCTACAGCCGCGGCCTGAATGCGATGTTACGCGTGCAGACGAATATTTCATCGAGCATCATCAACACAGCGCAGATAGCCGAGACCTACAGCAAATGGCTGCTCGGTGTTTCTGATTACACTCTGCCCTCCGGAGCGAGCATCGCGCAGCAGTTTCCTGCAGCAGATGCTCTCAACCGCATTCCGGACATTTCGCTGTCCGGCATCTGGGCCTGGCTGGGAGTGGGCGCGCAGCCCAACTATAACCACACAGGCGAAGGCATTGCATCGGACGACCTGAGTTGGGTAAAGGGAAACCATGTCCTCCAATTTGGAGCCCTTTATATCTTCGGCATCCGGCGCGCGAATGCGAATGCCTTCCCGATGGGCAACTTCAGCTTTACTGGTATCCACACCGGCGATCCGGCGGCGGACTATCTGCTTGGTCTGAACACAAGCTATACCCAGTCGAGCATCCAGCGCAGCGGCGTTTTTCATAATCGCTGGGGCGAGGCCTACTTTCAGGACGACTGGAAGGCCCTTCCCCGTCTGACACTCAACCTGGGTCTGCGCTGGACTTTTCTTGCTCCCACTACTATGAGCGGCGCGCAGGTGACGAATTTTGATCCATCTGCTTTTAATCCGGCCGAGGCCCCGGTCATCAGCACAACGGGCCATGAGACGCTCAATGCCAGCAACCAGCCGCTGACTGCTTCCGGCACAGTTGCAAATCCAACGAACGGCCTGGTGTTTGCCGGGCAGAACGGCACGCCCTATGGCTTTGTGAAGAGCAGGAATTACTGGGGACCGCGTGTGGGTTTTGCTTATCAACTTACGAACGACGGCAAGACCTCAATTTTTGGTGGCTATGGTCTGGGATATACGCCTGTTGCTTACGAGCAGATTACAAATCTCATCTCAAACCCACCTTTCGTACAAAGCACAACCATCAACAACAGCCTGCTCAGCAAACCGACAATTGGAGTAGTTGGAGCGCCGCCGATTCCATCGCTTTCTGTAATCGGTCTACAGACAAGAGCGGTCTCTACTTCCACCTTCAGCCTGACTGTGGAACGGGAAGTCGCGCCCCATGCCGTGGCCAGCGTGGCCTATGCGGGAAATGTGACCCGCCACATTACTCTCGGCGGCTATGACTACAACTTTCCAGTGGATGGGACCTCCTCTACAACACCTGCCTGCGCAGCCAGCGCGTCGAACCCGGCCAATGGAGCGTATGGCACGTACGCGGGACCTCCGGTCACACACTACTCTTTCGATCCCTGCCTGAATACCGGAGTGGTATCAAGCCTGTATTACCGTCCTTATGCGGGATACTCGAGCATCTCCGGCTCGTTCAGTGAGGGCTCGGGAAATTACAATTCGCTCCAGACGGGACTGGTGTATCGCCTGACGGACCTGCAACTGAACATGGCTTATACCTGGAGCAAATCGCTGACGAATGTGATTCCCGGCAATCCGGGCGCAAATGGAGCAGGTGTGGGCTATGACGAGGCGGCCAGCCCGCAGAATCCGCGCAATCTTGCAGCCGATTATGGTCTGCCTGATTTTGACCGCACGCACGTCTTCACTTCGGCCTGGGTGTATCAGATGCCGTTTCAGCGCCACTCCACCCACATACTTGCGCGCGAGCTGTTGTCCGGTTGGGGGACCTCCGGGCTGGCGGTGCTGGAAAGCGGCTTCGCCATCACTCCCAGCCTGGCCACTGCCGGAACAGGTCTGGCGGCACGACCCAACCTCATTGGGAAGATTTCGCATCCAGGCAGCGGCAAGCCATTTGACGCAAAACCCTATGTCAGCCCCGCGGCCTTCCAGCCGCCGGCATTCGGTCTTTTTGGAAATGCCGCTCCCGGCACCATTCGCGGACCGCGCGACATTACATTTAACGTAGCGGCAGACAAAAACTTTCCCCTTACAGAGCGGGTCAACTTCAAACTACGCGCAGAAGCATTCAATGTGTTCAATCATCCCAATACTGTGGTGACTGCGGTGTGGAGCGGAACGAACGGCGGCTCCTTCGGAACCGTGAACGGCGCAGGCGACCAGCGCATCATGGAGTTTTCCGGAAGATTCAGTTTTTAAGTGCGTGTCAACGCTCTTCCAGCACGGCGACCCCCTGAACAGGCAGCACCACGGTGGTGACCGTGTGCCCAGCAAGCAGGTCCTTCATCGGATGCGGCAGTGTTACATTGACCGACGCGGGATTGTGATTGATCAGGATGAAGATTGTGCTGTTTTGGCCCACTCTCCGGCACACTTCCACACCCGGGGGCAGAGGGCCAAAGACCGGATGCACACCGCTTTCGTCCGCCATCCATCTGGCTGCTGCATCCATGGTGGCTGCGTCAAAAAGTGCACCAATATAGGTGATGCTGCCCTTGCCAATCTGACGGGTAATGACAGCGGGTTGTCCATCCAGCCAGCCATTACTTTTTCCGTAGCGCATCAGCACATGTGTTGCCGGGTTGCGAGTGCTCAGGGCTTCTGCCCAGATATCCACTGTCGCATTGCCCCAGGTCCCCGCTGCGGTAATGGACTTTTCCAGTGCGTAGAACTGCTCGACTCTCCCGCCGAGCGGTCCAGCCAGAGGGCCGGGCTGACGATGGACATCGAGGGCATTGTAAGCATCCTTCATTCCGGAACGCGGGCCGAGCACAAGGTGTCCGCCATGCTGAACATAGCTGAGTAAGTGCTGGCCCAGAGCGTCCGGAATAACATTCAGGTCCGGCGCTACGACCAACTTATACCGGTCAAGGTCAACATAGGGACTGATGACATCTATAGACTGGGCAAGGTCACGCAGCGGACGGTAGTAATCGAGCAGGACCTTTAGCTGATCATAACGGTCCGTGTGAGGCTGGAAATCAATGGCCCAGCGGCTGTCATAATCGTGCAGGATGGCGACATCGGATTGGGGAGATGTACCTGTGAATTCCGGAGCAATGCGCTCGAATTCTTCGCCAATCTGTTTTATTTCCTCATAAAGAGGAACAGGCGTCCCATCTGCTCCCACAAGTACGCCGTGGTATTGCTCCTGTCCGTTGAGGGCGCTGCGCCATTGCCAGTAGCTGATGGCGTCGGCGCCGTGGCCGATGGCTGCCCATGCCATCAGCCGGACTTCTCCTCGATTGAGAACATTGTTCACCGGGGCCCAGTTCACGAAGCCGGGCTGTGCTTCCATCACCCAGAAGTTCTTCTGCTTCAGACCGCGTATCAGGTCGTGCATGGCGCCATCTTTATACGGGGCCACATGGCCCTCACCTACATAGTCGTCCCACGCAGCAAGGTCGAGCGGCTGCGCGATAGTGTAATGGTCCCAGGGGTCTCGCCAGGCCAGCCCGCCAATGTTTGTAGTGATGAACTGACGCGGGGCAATGTGCGCGCGCAGCACTGTAATCTGGTTCTTCTCAAAATGAAGCCAGACATCGCTCACAAAACGCTTGTGGTCAAGCAAAAGCCCGGGATTCCCATGTGTATCTTCCATGGGAATCTGGTCCCATTGCGTATAGGTCTGGCTCCAGTAAGCGGTGGTCCAGTGCTGGTTCAGAGCATCGAGTGTCTTGTACTTATTCCGCAGCCACTGCTGAAACAGATGTTTGGTGTAGCTGTCATAGGAATCAAGAGAAAACTCATTTCCAATCTGCCATCCAATCACATTCGGATTATGGCCGAACCGGACAGCCAGCCTCTCGACGACTTCACGACAGAGCGCTAGATAACGTGGGCTGGTATAGGAAAACTGCCGGCGGTTGCCATGCTCATCCCTGTGGCCGTCAATATTGACACGCAGGATGTCCGGATATTTCTGCGTCATCCATGCGGGCGGAGCATCGGTAGGCGTGCCAATGACTACGACAATGTGGTGCTTTGCTGCCAGAGCAATAGCGCGCTCCATCCAGTCAAGGTCATACTTGCCTTCTTCTGGTTCAATACGGCTCCATGCAAACTCGCCGATGCGCACCAGATGAATGTGCGCGGCTTCCATCAGGCTGAGGTCTGTGTCCCAGCGCGATTCAGGCCATTGCTCCGGATACCAGGCAACGCCAAGCAGCAGAGGCGGGGTTTCCTGTCCGGACTTCTGTGTCGTTGCAGCCAGCGGAAGGTTTATCAGCACAATGAGAACAAGAAGTAGGTTCTTCATAAAGGCGTGGAAACACCCAATGCTGCGGTAATTTGTTGTGCGCATTTTCGTACAGCAGGAATGAGTTGCTTTTCTTTGCCGGCATTGGTCCCGCCGGGAATGACAGGCACAGCGAGGGCCGCCATCACTCCGGTCTCGGGGTTGCCGGCAATACAGGCGATGTCGTACCCGGTGCGGCGGGTGCTGAGCGTCATCAGATGTCCATTGGCCCGGATCTGCTCCAGCTCACGCCGCAGCGCCTTCTTTTCCGACGTGGTCATTTCCGCATAGACCGCATCTCCGGCCAGAAAGTACTGCTGCTCTTGTGGCCCGAGAAAGGCAATCAGCACACGGCCCGAAGCAGTGTTTAAGGGCTGGACGCGATAGCCTACCTCAACAGAAAGCCGCACAGGTTCCGGGCTTTCTTCCTGCGCAATCACGACCAGCATCTGCCGGCTCAGCACGCTTAAGTGGCACGATTCGTGAATGCTCTCGGCCAGCTCCCGCATAGGCAGGCTTGCAGCCCTCAGCAGTTGTTCCACAGGAGAATGCGTGTGCGCAAGCTCATAGAGCTTCAGCGTAAGACGGTAACGTTCAGAAACCGGATCGCGGCTGATATAGGAGCGCTTCTCCAGAGTGTTCAGCATACGGAAAAGCTCACTTGGACTGCGCTTCAGGGTCCTGGCGATTTCAGTCAGCGACTGAGGTGTTTGCGCCGCGGCCAGGGCCTCCACGATGTCGAGCCCTTTATCAAGGGCCGGAACGGAGTAGCTTGTTTCTATCTTTCTTCGCATAGTGTCCGTAAGCAAGTGTACTGAAGCTGCTACACATTTTTTCCCTGTGCCGCAGATATCAGGTCCCTTGCAATTTCTTCAGTCTGTTCGCCCAGACGCGGCGCGCCCCGTCTGCTCTTCAATATCTCTCCATCAATGCGAATCGGGCAGCGCGTCGTTTTCAGTGAAATGCCATTGCTGCGCCACACCTCCTGCACCATATCCAGTTGCTGAAAGGCCTCCTGCTCCATAAGCTGCGGCCAGCTAAGCACGTCTGCGCACCAGATGTCCGCTGGTTCGAGGATCGAGAGCCAATGCTGCGTGGGTGCTGTTTTCAGATGGCCGGCAAGAATGCTTTTGATCTCGTCCCGTTTTTCAAAGTGTGACTCAGGACCGGTGTAGTGGAGAAGCGGCTTGCAGTCCAGCAGTTCTCCGAGCTTTGTAATGGAGTTCATGGCCAGCGCAAGATAGCCATCCGCTGTCTGATAAATTCCGTAAGGCGCAGCCAGATATGCATGTCCATTGTTGATTGCGCTGCGTTGCGGCAGCTTTCCGCCATCGTTCAGAAAAGTGGTCAGTACCTCGAATTGAAAATCAAGAACAGACTCCAGCAGGCTTACCTCAACGCGTCCGCCTTTCCCTGTGACACCGCGCCGCACCAGGCAGGCCAGAATGCCTTCGGCCAGATGCGCGCCTGCATATAAATCTGCGACCGCAATCCCAAAGGGCACCGGAGGCTGGTCTGCATTTCCGCTCAGCCAGGTCAGGCCAGAGAGCGCCTGTACCAGCAGGTCCTGTCCGGGCTTGTCCCGCCATGGACCGGACTTGCCATAACCGGTAATCTCCGCATACACCAGCCGCGAGTTCAGCGCGCTGACAGCTTCATATCCAAAGCCAAGCCGTTCAATTACGCCGGGACGGAAGTTGTGGACCATCACATCGGCGCGCCGAAGCAAAGCACGCAGCTTCTCGCGGTCCTCTTCGTTTTTCAGGTCTGCCGCAAAACTTTCTTTGTTGCGGTTGATGGAGTGAAAGAGCGTGCTGTCTCCATCCAGCTCAAGGTTGGAGATGTAAAGCTGCCGGCAGAGGTCGCCGCCTTGTGGCCGCTCAATCTTGATGACACGCGCCCCTAAATCAGCCAGCCGCAGCGATGCGGAAGGACCAGACAAAAACTGGCTCAGATCAACGATAAGAAGTCCTTCTAAAGGCCGCATATTTTCCTGGCTCCATGATTGAGCTGCTGTATGACTTGTTTCTCGCTGCCGCCAGACTGGAGATAGCTATGGACAATATGCGCGGCTTGTTCCTGAAACTCTGCATACCCGGGATAGCGTGGCCGAAGCCATGCGGCATCCAGGACTGCAAGGGTCTTATTGAAGAAGCCATTCGCCCGGCGATTCGCCTCTGCATCGAGCCATGCGCCGCGATGCCCCGGCTGCCCGCCCGCATCAAAATACAAAGTGCGCTGGCAAACGGCGCTGGCTGCAAATTCCGCGTACTCGATGGCTGCTTCCTTATGCAGGCAATGCGCTGAAACCGCAAGTCCTGCGCCCCCCAGGACAGAACGAAGCGGCGTGCCGTCATTCAATGTAACCAATCCACCAAATTCCAGAAGATGCTCGGCATATCCACGGCGGGCATAGTTCGAATAACCATACGCAAAAGGACAGTACGCAACAGAGTCGCTGGAGGCGAGCACTTCCCAGGTTGCGAAAGGATTGCGGCGCAGACAGTCTGCTCCGCAAAAACTCAGCAATTCCCGAAGCATGCGCAGCGCTTCGCATCCTGCATCCACACCGGCCACTTGTTCCTCTGAGGCGAACAGTTCGCCTCCCAGCGCCACGCAGAGCATATAGAAATGCATCAGGCTGTCAATCGGGACTGCGGGAATGCTCACCAGGCCATGTCTGGCGAGCTCCAGCAATGCGCTCCAGGTAGCAGGGACACAGAAGCCGGACTTCGCAAGCAAATCAGGCCGCCATCCACTGACCGGGGCCGCTGCGTCTATGGCCAGCGCCCACTGGTGCCCCTCGTACTGATAGCTTGCATGGGACGCGCCTACAGAATTGCGCGCCTGATCATCCAGAAAGTCGCACGAAAGAAATTCGTCCAGCGGCAAAAACAGGCCGTTCTCCGCCGCCTGCCCGATGAAAGGATGGTCTATGATCAGCAGGTCATACCGCCGCACCAGTTCTTCAATCGGAGCATCGCCAAAGGCCTGCAAAGAGCGCACGTCCCACTGAATCGAGACGTCCGGATGTGTCTCAAGAAAACGTTGCGCCGTAGCCACCATGGGAAGATACCCGCGTGTGTGGTTCCAGGTGATGCCCCGAAGCTCAATTTGAGGATTCATGATTCTCTACATCTGGATTCATCATATTTTATATGCAAAAATAAATTTCATAAAGATGAGATTGCAATACAGAGGGGTGGGAACTGATGATTTGCGAAAAATATTTTGAAGATTATGTGGTGGGCGAACGCCGACAGACCAGCGGCCGCACGATTACTGAGACCGACATTGTCCTTCATGCCGGACAGACAGGCGATTTCTACCCGCACCACATGGACGCCGAATGGTGCAAAGCCCAGCCCTTCGGCCAGCGTATCGCGCACGGGACGCTGATTTTCAGCATGGCTGTTGGCATGACGGCCGGAGAGATGAATCCCCGGGCCATGTCATATGGATACGACCGGCTGCGCTTCCTCAAACCGGTCTTTATCGGGGACACATTACATGTGGTCGTAACGGTGAACGAAATAAAGGACGACCCAAAGCGTCCCAATCATGGAATCGTAGTGGAGCACTGCGACACGATGAATCAGCGTAAAGAGACAGTGTTGGTCTGTGACCATCTGTTACTGGTGGAGAAACGAAAAATAGATTGAAGTCGGAAGGGGCCCGCCGTCGTCGTATGCGGATCAACCTCACTCTTAATACGCAGCACATATGGACTGACCACAAGGCCCCGGAACATTTCAATTTGCCGGCAGTATCTCCACTTGTAATTTCATCTTGACAAGCCTTTCTTTACCGCACTAGCATTCGGTTCGATTCTTCCATTGAGAGAAGAAAAGCGATTTATGCTTCCTGTGCAGGAACAACTTTAACTCAATAGTGGTCTGACCTCTTTTGAGAAAAGGAGAGGGGGCCCATTTTGAACGAGGCTAGCAATGGACGCATTCTTCCGGAAAGTTTTGACGGCATCACTATTTCTGATCATTCCAGTCTGCGCGTGGACGCAGGCGGACCGGGGCAGTATCGCAGGCAAGGTCACGGACACATCCGGCGCTGTGGTCCCCAACGCGGCAGTGGACCTGAAAAACGAAGCGACGCAAGTGACGCAAAGCACGTTCACCAACAGCGCAGGCGATTACATTTTTCAGGCGCTCAATCCTGGGTCCTACACGCTCTCCATTTCGCAACCGGGATTCAGGCAGATGGAGCGCACGCATATTGTGGTGGACGTAAATGCCACCAATGAGCAGGACATTGCCCTGGAGCCGGGCTCAACTTCTCAGACGGTGCAGGTCACGGCCGGCGTCCAGAATATGTCCACAACGTCGGCATCGGTCGGCCTGGTTGTAGAAGAGCGGAGTATTCAGGAGCTGCCGCTCATCTACGGTAACCCGTTCTCCTTAGAAGTGCTTGCGCCGGGTATTCTGCCTTCAGGTGTGAACCCAAACATTCATACGTATGACAGCAGCACGGCAAACGTCTCTGTGAATGGCTCGGCGCTGAACTCGCTGGAATACCGCCTGGACGGCGCCCCTGATAACCGTATTCGTCTTTCCGCTTATACGCCTTCCACCGAAATGATTAACCAGTATCGTGTGGAGACGGCGAGTTACGACGCGACCGAAGGACACTCGTCTGGCGGATTCGTAAATGTGAGCCTCAAGTCGGGAACAGACCAGTTTCATGGCGGTGCCTTTGTTTACTATCAGAACCCCAGCATTAATGCGAACACCTGGACGATAGGGAATTCAAGTTCAGCGGCCAAGCCTTCATGGATACGCGAAGGCGCCGACCTGGGCGGCCCAATCTGGCGGCAGAAGGCATTTTTCTTCTTTGGATGGGAGCACAGCCGCGCGGGCAATCCGAATGTGCAGGTGCTGACCGTACCTACTCTGGCTGAGCGCTCGGGCGATTTTTCGGCCCTCTATGCTCTGGACCCGAAGCATCCCGCCGGGACCTCGAATACATGGCAAATCTACAATCCGCAGAGTGGGCATCTTTGCAGCAGCAGCGGAACAGAGGTATGCCGCAATCCCTTCCCGAACAATCAGGTGACGAACATCAGCCCGATTGCGCAGAAGATCCTCGGCTACTGGCCCAAACCCAATGCGACAGGAAATGCAGATGGCAGCAACAATTATTCCTATGCAGCTTCCGAGCCGGATTATTACTACGCTCTGGCTGGGCGCGTGGACTATACTCCGACTCCCAGCCAGAACATCTTCGGACACATTGTATGGAGCCGCCGTTTGCAAAAGGGCAAGAATGGGTATTTTTATCCCGTCTCAGGCACGACGCTGACTTACATGAATCGTGGCGTGGCGTTAGGGTATACATGGACCATTTCACCTGCAACGCTCCTGGATTCGCACCTGACCTGGACCCGGTTTGTAAACCAGAACGTAGTGAGTTCGCAGGGAATACTCAATGCGACCAATCTGGGCATGCCGGACTATGTGGTGAATGGCCTTCCGCCTGCGGCAAATGCTTTCCCGCGCATAGATGCCACAGGCTACACTTCGCTGAATTCAGACAGCGGAGTGCTTTCACATGACGACGTGACGCTGGCTTCGGTCCAGATCAGCCATGAGTCAGGCAATCACTTTCTGCGCGCGGGATTTGAATACCGCATGTACAACACAAACGGCGGCTCGACTACGCAGTCGAATGGGCGATATAACTCGACCGGGCGCTATGCCACGGCAAACAGCAACACTTCCGCTCAGTCCATTGGGCAAAGCCTGGCTGAACTCGAAACAGGCATAGTGGACAGCTCCGCCATCACCATCAATGCCGATTTTGCTTCACGCTCGAATTACATGGCGGGTTGGATACAGGACGACTGGAAGGCGACTCCGAACCTGGTCTTGAATGGAGGGCTGCGCTGGGAGTATGAAGGGCCGCTCTCAGAACGTAATTACAAGGCCAACACGTATTTCGATTTCGGGGCAACGAATCCGGTTGCGGCGCCAGCGCAGGCCAATTATGCGAAGAACGCATCGTCCTATCCTTCAATTCTGCCGCCTGCCGGCCAGTTCCAGGTAAATGGAGGGCTGCGCTTTGCGGGTCAAAATGGATTCGGGCGGCAACTCTACCACTCGCAGATTTTGAATCTCCTGCCGCGGGTCGGCCTCGCGTACCATTTTGAGCAAAACACGGTCCTCCATGCCGGGTACGGCATCTTCGACGATTCGCTGACGACGTTCTATATGTCAGGCGGCAATGCTGGTTCCACGACGACCTTCCTGTTGTACCAACAGGGTTTCAGCGCAACGACCAGCCAGAGCGCGACGCCGGACAACGGCCTTACCTTCCCGAGCACGCTTGCAAATCCGTTTCCGAATGGCATAGCGCAGCCGACAGGAAGCTCACTGGGACTGGCAACTTTCCTGGGACAGTCCGTAAGCTTTCAACCGATGGCACCGAAGACCATTTACAACCAGCGCTGGAGCATGGACATGCAGCACCAGTTTGGAGCATGGCTGGCGATGGTTGGCTACGTTGGCAATCACGGAGTGCACCTGCCCGTAAGCCGGCAGTTCGATGCCGTTCCACAGCAATATCTCTCACGGGTCACCAATGCGTTTGATAACACTGTCTACCAACGGCTGGTTGCAAGCGTGCCGAACCCTTTCTACAAGGTCCTGCCCAGCACAGTCTCGCTGGGATCATCGAAGACCACGAGCGTGGCCCAATTACTGTTGCCGTATCCGGAGTTTACCGGTGTCACAGCATGGATGGACACGGGCATGTCCAATTACCACTCTCTGCAAGCCATGTTGTTACGGCGCTTCACCAATGGAGCATCCTTCACCTCGGCCTTCACCTGGTCGAAGACAATGGATGCGACACAGTATCTGAACAACTCCGATGCAAAGCCGTGGTACGGCCTTTCAACGAATGATCGCAACTTCCGTCTGGCGCTTTCAGGCATCTACGAGTTTCCATTCGGGACAGGCAGACGCTTCCTGAACCAGAGCAATGGCGTAGTGCGCGCGATTGTGAGCGGATGGCAGGTGCAAGGGTTGTACCAGGTGCAAAGCGGCCAGCCTCTCTCGTTCAACCCGGAGAGCACAAGCCCGGTTTACACCGCCGGGAATCCGGTGCAATCGGCATGGGGCCGCAGCGGATACAAGAAATCTATTCAGCCAGGAGCAGCGGGCTACTGGTTCAATACTGCCAACTGGCTCACAAGCACCAGCTCTTCCGGATGCACAACGAGCATCTGCTCCGGCGTGCTGCCGAACTCATATCAGGTGCGCAATTTCCCCATTCGCTTTGATGGATTGCGGTCTGATTTCCTGGACCAGCTCGATGCCGGCTTACAGCGAAATTTCTCCGTCTGGCGCGAGACACAGCTCCAGTTCCGCGCTGAGGCCATCAATGCCCTGAATCATCCGGTCTACAGCGCGCCGAGTACCGATTGGACAAACAAAGCATTTGGCCAGATCACTTCGCAGGCCAACCAGCCTCGCGTTTATCAATTCGCAGCATTTCTGCGGTTCTGATGGAGGGCAGCCGGAAAAAGCACCCTGCTATTGCTTTGAGGAGGAAAACGATTGGTGCCGAAGAAGGGACTCGAACCCCCACACCCTTGCGGGTACATGGACCTGAACCATGCGCGTCTGCCAATTCCGCCACTTCGGCAAGGGTAGGAACAAAAGCAGCAATTCTTAGATTAAGGAGTCGGGGAAGATGTGTCAAACTTCGTCAGCACTTGTATCATCAGCAGTGAGAGGAAATGAATGTCCAGGTCACGAGAACTGCCTCCCATCCCGACCGAACAAGCGCTCCACCTGCGCCGCCTTCTGCACGACCTGAGCAACGCTCTTGAAATTATCCTGCAAACAAGTTATCTGCTCAGCACTTCAAACCTGGAAGGCCCTGCACTGCAATGGCACCAGCTCCTGGACCAAGGTGTAAAACAGGCCACAAATCTGAATCGCGAATTGCGCGAATATGTCCGTTCCCACAGTGAGGACGCCGCGGCATAAAAACATCCCACCGTGTGGGAAAGCCAGTACCTCTCTCGTGTTCTCCGCGGTCAGGAAACTCCGGTACAGGCTACCCTGATGCATCCGCGCAAGCCAGAAACTCGCGCGGATACCTTCAGGACCAGTTTTTACACCAGCTTTGCGTCCAGCGTAATTTCCGTGTTGCCCTTGAAGAGCCGCGAAATCGGGCATCCGGTCTTGGCATTCTGCGCAGCCGTCTCAAAGGCCGCCTCACTCGCCCCGGGCACCTTGGCGCGCGTGGTCAGATGGATGGCCGTGATCGTAAATCCGGCATCGGTCTTCTCAAACTTCACTGAAGCTGTCGTCTCCAGCGACTCCGGAGTCAGATTGGCATTTCCAAGCTGTGCGCTCAACGCCATGGTGAAGCATCCGGCATGCGCCGCTGCAATCAACTCTTCCGGATTGGTGCCAATGCCGTTCTCAAACCGCGTAGTGAAGGAATACTGTGTCTCTTTCAAAACGCCGCTCTGGGTTGAAATTACGCCTTTGCCATCTTTCAGGCCGCCTTTCCAGACAGCATTCGCTGTACGCTCCATAACTGCTCCTTTTTCATAGAGAATTTCTGTGCGCGTATGCGCAGGTCTGCGACTTTGAGGATATCAATGCCGCTAAGGTTGCGTCGAATATACCTCAGGGCCTGTAAAGGGCCGGTTAACACTATCAGGGCCAACAGCGACAAGAACGGATTAACCGGGTGCGCGAAGCAAACCGCGGCGAATACCGGCTGTATTTTTGCGGCGAGCGACAAAGCAGTCGGAAAATCCGGCCATATTTCTTTGTTGTCCCCGACTGTAGTCCCGCCACACCCTTCGGATTCCTCCTCCGGTTCCCAGCAACAGATCTCCGCCGCCGGGTTGGTCCTCGTCTGGCCTGATTTTCCCTCGCAGCGCTGCCGTTCTGATTGTGTTAACACACCCTTAGATGCTGCACACTTCTATTGTGTGGTATGACAGCAAGCATTAACGGTGTTGACATCTTCAGCTTCTGCTTATAACCTCAATCACAGATGCGGATTCATCGCCATCATCGTCATCACCATCATCACGTGACGAGCGTGTCGGCGAATCCTAATGGCCTGAAGTAAAAGCCAGAAATCAAGGAATCCTAAAGCCCGCCGACGCGCCAAGCGCAGGCGGGCTTTTTGCATCTGCCCGCAGGCGCAAGGCCCCGGCAAGATATAAAAGGAAAAGCAGATGTCTGACACAACAATTGATTTTGCCAAGATGGACGGTCTGGCTCCGGCAATCGTGCAGGACGCAAAGACCGGGCAGGTGCTGATGGTCGGCTTCCAGAACGAAGCCAGCTATCAAAAGACCCTCGAAACCGGATTCGTCACCTTCTGGAGCCGCACCCGCCAGAAGCTCTGGATGAAAGGCGAGACCAGCGGCAACCGCCTGCGCGTGCTTGAAGCCGCCACCGACTGCGACCGCGATACGGTCCTCTATCGCGTGGAGGTAGAAGGCGACGGCCTGGTCTGCCACGAAGGCACCGTAAGCTGCTTCACCAGACCCATTGCTTTGAAAGCTGCGCAGGAGGCCCGTTAATGGCAAATAAACTCAAGCTCGGAATCCCGAAAGGCAGCCTGCAGGACGCTACTATCGCTCTCTTTCAACGGGCAGGATGGAACATCTACGCCAGCGGGCGCTCCTATTTTCCTGCGATTGATGATCCCGAAATTGAATGCACCCTCGTCCGCGCGCAGGAGATGGCCCGCTACGTGGACCACGGCGCGCTCGATGCCGGACTCACCGGGATTGACTGGGTCGTCGAAAGCGGACGCGAAGTAAAAAGCATCACCAGCCTTACCTATGCCAAGCAGAGCCGCCAGAAAGTGCGCTGGGTACTTGCCGTTCCAGACGACTCGCCCTACCAGAAGGCCGAGGACCTTCAGGGCAAGACCATAGCGACGGAACTGGTCGAAGTCACAAGAAAATATTTCGCAAAAAAAAATGTAACAGTGAGGGTCGAATTTAGTTGGGGCGCGACGGAAGTGAAGCCTCCCACGCTGGCCGACGCGATTGTGGAAGTCACCGAGACCGGAAGCTCTCTGCGCGCCAATCGCCTGCGCATTATTGACACCGTCATGGAAAGCGAGACCCACCTGATTGCCAATCCTGAAAGCTACGAAGATCCCTGGAAAAAAGAGAAACTGGACAACATTGCGCTGATGCTGCGCGGTGCCATCGCCGCTCAGGGACAAGTAGGCTTGATGATGAACGTGAAGAAGAACGACCTGGCAAATGTTCTTTCCGTGCTGCCTGCGTTGACTTCGCCCACCGTCTCAGCATTGAGCGATCCGAACTGGGTTGCGGTGAACACGATTCTGGAAGAGAGTGTAGTGCGCGATGTGCTGCCGAAGCTCAAGGCGGCCAATGCGACCGGAATTGTGGAGTATCCGCTGAACAAGGTGGTCCTGTAATGCGGACCGTGCTAACAAAGGGGCGCGACAAGCTGATTGCGCAGCTCGTCGCGCGGCGCAACAGCGTGGATGAACGCGCGCTTCCCGTGGCAAAACGCACCATTGCAGGCGTGCGCAAGGGCGGAGACGACGCCCTGCGCCGCTACGCTGTTCGCTTTGACGGAATTACGAAACAGTCACAGTTACGTATTTCGCAAAGCGAACTGCAACAAGCGTGGCAAGGGATTTCACCTGCATTCCGCAATGCCCTTGAAACCGCCGCTAAAAACATCCGCCGCTTCGCGCAAAAACAACTGCCAAAGGAATGGAGCTTCGAGCAGGTCCCAGGGCTGACGGTGGGCCAGAAAATAAGCCCGCTTGCATCCGTCGGCTGCTATGTCCCCAGCGGGCGCTATCCACTGCCGTCTACGCTGCTGATGACGGCCATTCCCGCGCAGGTCGCAGGTGTCCCGCGCATCGTTGCCGTCTCTCCAAAGCCTGCAAAGGAAACGCTCGCAGCTGCTGCCTTTCTCGGCATCACGGAGTTTTACCGCATCGGCGGAGCGCAGGCCGTCGCCGCGCTTGCTTATGGCACAGAGAGCATTCCGCGCGTAGACAAGATTGTTGGTCCGGGAAACGCCTTTGTCACTGCGGCCAAAAAGCTTGTTTCTTTCGATTGCGCGATTGACATGCTTGCCGGGCCGACGGAGATCGTGGTCACCAGCGAGAACGGCGACCCGGCGCTGATTGCCTCGGATTTAGTGGCACAGGCAGAACATGATCCGGACGCACTGGCCATTTTCATCACGACGAACAAAGAACTGGCGGAAAAGGTCAGCGCGGGAGTAAAAGAGCGGGTGCGGGGAAATTCGATTGCCGCGCAGTCTATCAAGGCAAACGGCGTGATATTTGTAGCTGGTTCAGTTACAGAAGCGCGAGAGATCACCAACCGCCTCGCGCCCGAGCACTTGACCGTAGATTCGGAGAGCGACCTGGAATGGGTGCAAAATGCAGGTTCGGTTTTTGTGGGCCGCTACTCGGCGCAGCCTTTGGGCGACTATATCTCCGGCCCGAACCACACTTTGCCCACTGGCGGACTGGCGCGCGTGCGCGGCGGACTTAGCGTCTATGACTTTGTAAAGACCATCACCGTCCAGCAGTATGATCGCAGGGCCTTGCAAGCGCTGGGGCCAAAGGCCATTACGCTGGCTGAAGCAGAAGGACTGAAAGGACATGCAGAAGCAATTCGTGCAAGAGGCGCCCGTGGCTGAGCTTATCCGGCCGCGCGCCGCCGTTCTGCGCACAAAGGAATATCACCCGCCGCTTGGCTCGCGCGACGGCGTGCGTTTGGATTTTAATGAGAACAC
>DASRBV010000034.1:0-6547 GCA_035653455.1 Pseudacidobacterium sp.
CTGGCGTACTCCATACGGGTTGCTGCATGGAAGCGCCGCTCTCAAAATAAAGCGTGATTGGGGCCGCATTTGTACCCGATCCATAAAACGTGATCGGAGAAGTAATGGGCCCGCACAGATGCACCACATCCCCAGGGCCAACCTGGGTTGCACCCGTGCCCCAGTTTGAAGACGTATTCAGCCACGCAAGCGAATATGCGCTGGAGCAGCTTGCCCCATTTTCAGATCCAGTTGCACTCTGCGCAACAAAGATGTCCTTTGCCGGAGCATGAAGCCAGCTTATGACAATCATGATCAGGACAAACGCGACATTTCGGCATTTTTTAAGTCGCGTGTTACCAGATGCGGCATTCGCGACGCCTCGCCTTCTGAGCAAAAGACCTCCCAACAAAAGATCAACCCCGGATGAGCATAAATTGCACGTAAACACCTGGCTATGCTTCTGCACTTGCATAGGCATAATAACTGGAGTCGTGAAGCACATCGGCCGATTTGTTGAGCACCACCCCAAGCAGGCTCTTTTTCTTGAATTCCAGGCTTGCATTTTTTGCAAGGCGAATCGGTGTTGCTCCGGATTTCACAACCAGCAGTACACCATCGCATAAATCCGCAAGTACGCTTGCGTCGGAAAAAAGTGTGGCTGGCGGAGTATCTACAATCACCCAGTCAAAACGCGCGCGTAATTGCTCCATCAGCTTGGCCATTCGCTGGCTGGCAATCAGTTCCCCGGGTTGTTGGACACGTGTTCCGCATGGCACAAGGGAAAAATTGCCTGGACCGCCGGTTTGAAGAATTTCTTCAAAAGAGCACTCCCCGCTCAGATACTCAGAGAGTCCTGGGGTGTGCGAAGTACCCAGAAATGAAGCCAGGGAACCACGGCGTAAATCGCAGTCTACAAGCACAACGCGTCGTTCACGCTGTAATGCAAACACATGGGCCAGATTTGCAGCCGTAAAGCTTTTTCCTTCTTCCGCCATTGCGCTGGAAATAAGCAAAGCCGAGAGCTTGCGCTGCTCGCGCAATTGATAGAGGCGTGAGCGTAAGGTCCGGAACTGCTCCTTGCCGATGGAGTCGGCTTCATCAAAAAAAAGCATTTTTCTTTTCTCTGGGGACCACACCTTCTGTGCTGAAAGAGCGGGGAAAGGAGCACGGTCCAGTTCTTCCCTGATTGGCGGCGCCTCCCCTCTGGGACGAACCATCTCTTCAATCACGAAAACACCTGCTGCTTGTCCGTTCCTGTGTTCTTTTTGCGCCTTCTGCAATGCTTCGTATATGCGGCTCATGATAATTCCTTTTCCCGCGATTATGCGTGGGACAGTTGTTCTGTTCCGGTCAGGTTGTACTCCCGGGCTATGGCCTCAATGGCTTCCGGACCGATTGTGGTTTTGTTCTCGCAGAACCCATGAATCAGCGCTTGTTCGCACAGCACGTTGATAATGCGCGCAATACCCCCAGAAAGCTCGTGGATGCTCGCAACGGCCTCGGAAGAAAAGATGTCTATACGTTCTGCTCCGGCAACTCTCAGCCGCTGCTCGATATATTCCTTCGTCTGCTCTTCGGAAAACGGTCCGGTGCGGCAGCGCAAAGTAATCCGTTGGCGCAGTTGCCGCAATGAAGGATGCGCGAGCAGCGTATCCAGCTCTGGCTGTCCAGAGAGCACAATCTGCAGCAGCTTTTCCGTCGGCGTCTCCAGGTTCGTCAACAGGCGAAGCTCTTCAAGAACATCGGCGGAAAGCTGCTGCGCCTCGTCCACCACGAGCACCACAGGCTGCCCTTCCCGGTGCCGCTCCAGCAACCAGTCAGTAAGGCGAAGCAGACGGCGGCTCTTCACGGTTGAAGGGCAGCGTACATGGAAGTCAGCCAGCATAAAGTCGAGAAGCTCTTCCGGCCGAAGGCGCGGATTGTAGACAAAGGCTGTTGCCGCATTCTGAGAACGGAGCCATTGCATAAAGATATTGAGAATGGTCGTTTTGCCGGTCCCTACATCCCCCGTAAGCAGAATGAAGCCCTTGCGGTTGTTTACGCCATACGCCAGCGTCGCCAGCGCTTCTTTGATCACACTGGTGGGATAAAGGAACTTCGGATCTGGACTTACGCTGAAAGGCGTGGTCTTCAACTGGAAGTGTTTCTCATACATGGTTCTGCTGTTCCGCCTTTCCTGCTCTGAACAAATTCTGCATGACTACTTTTCCGCGAAGTCAGGGATGCCAATCAGCGTGATCAGGTCCAGGTGCTTCGTCACATCATCTTCTGTCCGGATAAACTGCTCTTTGATCTCAAACATCACCGCAAAACAGGCGCCCAGGAAAATTCCCGCGGCAAATCCGGCCAGCGCGCACTTTAGGCGGTTGGGAGAACTTGGGCTGGCAGGTAAATCCGGCGAATCCATAACACGGAACTGTTCCCCTTCTCTGCGCAGTTCCAGGTCCGTGGCCATTTCTGCCTGGGTTTTCTTGCTGAGCAGTTGGTTGTAGAACTGCAATGCGCTTTCGTAATCCCGGGTAAGCGATTTGTACTGTTCTTCTACCACTGGGCTTAACTGCACGCGCGATTGAAAGCTCCGTATCTGGCCTTCCAGCCGCGCCTGCTCTGCTCGCTTTAAGCGCACAGCTTCGTCTATTCCGCGGAGTGCTACCCGCATTTGTGCCAGTTCCGGTGTGTCTGGAATACTTGCAGCTTTCGCATCGTTGCCGGAATTTTTTCTGGCCAGCGCCAACTGCTGGGTCAAAGTTTGTATCTGCGCTTTGGTCCTTACGACGTCAGGATATTCAGGCGTGTAGCGGGCTTCGAGTGTTGCCAGTTGCATCCTCAGATCACTCAGTTCCTTCTCCAGGTCAACCGGGCTGTCGGCCCCCTTTTGGGATGCCTGCAAAGTATTGACTGCCTGCGCGATCAGCGCCTCCTGCGCGGCCTTCTGCTGCAAGGTCTGCGCCAGCGCCTGGTTCACGGCATCAAGCTGCGAGCTCATCGTGGAAAGCATCTGCAGATTGCGATCTTCATCCGTTGGCAATTGGCCTAGATATTTGCTTTTAAATGCTGCAAGCTTTGCATCATAGTCATCCAGTTTGCTCTTTGCATCCTGCAATTGTCCGGCAAGAAAGGTTGTTGTGTCCTCTGCTCGCTGTGCCCGGACTTTCAGGTTTTCCGCCATGAACATCGAAAGTATCTCGGAGCAGACCTCTTGCGCGGTTTGGGGCTTATCTGCGCTTACATCAATGTAGAACCCGCGCAGATCGCTCGTTCCGTCTGGCCGGAGGGGTGTGACTTTGATGTCTTTACGTAAACGCGCTACCAGAGTTTCCATCGGCACACGCGACCTGTCTTTGTGATATAGATCAAAATGCGTAATAAGCGGTTCCAGATTCGAGCGGCTTAGTATCTGGTCCTGCATCGTCAGCAACCGCGCTTCGAGCTGATCTGTAACTACAGGACTTACAATTGTGTCCGGGACCTTCTGCTGCTCGACCAGTACAAATGCCTGCGACGTGTAAACCGGCTTGATCTTAAACGAGACCAGCAGTCCAATGACTGGCCCGAGCAGGACCGGAATTACGATCCACCATAGCCGCCTTTTCAGAATGGCCAGAAGGTCCTGAAGTCTGAATTGTGCGCCTTGTTCTTCCATTTCTTGTCCTCAAAACATCCCAATAGGCTGATGGGTCCACGAGAAACCTACGCCGAATACGTGACGAACCCCATTGACGGCGCAGGTTGTTGAAGCGCAACCAAATGAAGTTTGGTGTTGCAGGTCATAGCTGAAGAAAATGCTCCGGTCGCGGCCTACGTGGCGCCCTGCAGAAGCCCCGAAATATTGCGTGTTATAGCGCAGCGCAGAAGTTACAGCCGTATTGCGTGCCCAGCCAAAAATAAAAGACGAATCCCAGTTGCGTGAAATCCCATAGCCCATACCGCCCTGAATGCTATTGGTATACGCGCCAAAGAGCACGCCTGATCCGGAAGTAAGATTGCGTAGCACAGCAGCATGAAGTCCGACGCGCCTCATTTGCCAGTCCAGTGTTGCGCGTCCCTGCCACCCAAGCCGGTCATCATTACTGATAGACGTGCGGTCTGAAATAAATTGAGGGCCTGCGCCGGCAGAAACAGCAATCTGACCCGTCAGCTTCCGGCCATACAAAATTCCGATGTAATTGTTCTTTAACGACTCAGTAGTGCCAGAGAAGTTGAAATTAGAAAAGCCGTATTCAAAAGCGATTGAATCCGTAGGAGATAGGGCGCGGTTTGCTCCGGCAACAAATCCTTCCTGAGAAGTATCAATCAAGCCTTTGTCTGTAAAATGCAGCAGCCCGTAAAACCCCGTCATGGTAAATGTGTACTTATCATCCGGGCGATAATCCGCTTCTCCCAGAACGGTATTGCTCACCCTGCCGGAACGGAGAGTAAGAATACTCTGATTAGGCGCAAGGTCAGGCTGCAATGCGGTTGATTCAAGCTGAATATTTCCAACGCCTCCCCAGGTGCTTGTGGCCGTAATCACAGATCCGAGCCCTTCCATACCGGTAGCGCCAAAATTTGACCCTTGTGAGTACTGCGTTTCGTTATCAAACAGAAGGTCCCAGGAGCGGAACCTGTCCAGACGGGAAACAGAAAGAGCATGTGCATTTGTGAACTGCTGAAGTCCTTCTACCTCTGCCCGCGTATCGTACCGCACAGCGCCTGCATAGCGAATGCTGGTGCTGCTGCCGAAATAGTGAATCAATTGCAGGTCGCCATTCAGACTTGAGAATCCGCGATAGTGACTGTCAGCCACCATCTCGGCATTGGAATCCAGAATCTGTGCAACCCGGAATCCAGGGACAAAGAAGCTGTGCCGCGGCCCACGTGATCCTGTTCCAATGACACGACCCCCTGTCAGCGGTCGCTCGTCCGCAGTGACCGTTGGAACATCACCATCCGTCGCATCCGGGCCATCATTTGCCGATTGCAGGACCACACCACTGCCATCATCCGGATCCGCAGCAGGCTGTTGCTGCTGTTGCTCCTGCGCTATTAAAGCGGTCGCAATCAAAAACATCCAAAGCAAAAAAGAAAACTTACGCAAAAAATATTTCATAGGCTCGCCTCATGGAACTACGACGGTGTCCCCCGGCTTCAGAAGCACATTCTGCGCAGAGTCTTTGCCTTTTATCACCGCATCGTAGTTAAACGGCAGCTTTTCTTCTTGCCCGTTCTCGGTCCGAAGAACATAGATCTTCTTGCGATTGGCAAACGGGGCCAACCCCCCAGCGGCAGAAAGGGCCTGCAACACCGTCATATTTGCCTGCAAACGCACCATGCCTTGATGATTAACCAGCCCCATAATGTAGGCTTTGCGGCTGTTCATCTGGGTAACAATTACGGTGACGCTCGGATCTGTGATGAACTTCCTGACTTTCTCGCTCACATCAGCGGCAAGTTGCGCCGGCGTCAGCCCCGCCGCCTGCACATCATTCAGAAGCGGCAGAGAAATCTTGCCATCGGAGCGCACCGGCACAGTCGCAGACAATTCCGGCTCTTTCCATACCGTGACTGCCAGAACATCATCTGCGCCAATTACATAGGCAGGATCTGTCGCGTCATTTACCACCGGCTTATGCGCTCCTGCCTGTACATCCGGCGCCCCTTTATTCACAAATGTCTGCGCTGACGCCGGGACCAGCGTTGACAACAAGAGCGCACCATAAAGTTTCATCCTTCCAACCTCCCTGACGGGCTTAGGCCTCCGCGACTGTTATCTAGCACGGCGCGTGCCATAGTCCGCCGTAGCCGGAAGGTTAGGACTCACACAACGAGGGGGCATTTTTCTGAAGATATGTATTGGAGTAAGGTCTGCTGGAAAATCCTGTGGTTTGCAGGGACGCGACCTGAGTCCTGCCATAAATCGTCTGAAATCAATGCGGCTTTAATCACTATGGAACTGATTGTTCAGCCATACGGATCTTCCTTGTAGGTCTGCTTCGATACACCTGTTTGCGCCATATCCAGTCTGAAACAACCAAATTCTTGCCGGAACGAAGGCAATATTCTGGCTTCACAATGGAAATCTTTTTCCTATCCATCTGCAGGCCTATTCCTATTTGATAGGGACGGGCCCTCTCCGGACCCGTATTGGGCTTTATCTTATTGGCTCGCCATATGGTTAGAACTGCTGCCGGTGGAAACCATGCGTCTTGCCTCTGCCTCAATTGCCATTCTCATGGCAGGCCATGCACGCAATGGGTGTAGCAATCATAATCCGCTGGTGCAGTTTGTCCAGTTTCGGATCATTGCTGTTGAAATTGGCAACATTGGTCTGCGCGTCTCTTATGCGCCCCTCCAACACTTCGCTATATTTCCATTGATCATACGTAGGCGAAAGCTTCGCCTGGGCATAAATCTTCTGTGCTGTCTGCCAATCGCCGGCCTTCACCAGCATATCTCCCATATTCATGAAGAACCCTTCAAAATTATGCGGAGCAATCCACGAGTTCCAGCAGACGCGCTTGCTGCCTTCCACAGTTGCCTGTTTCATGTACCTGGAAAAATCAATGTTGTTGCGGTCTGCTTTTTC
>DASRBV010000035.1:0-12388 GCA_035653455.1 Pseudacidobacterium sp.
AGCGGCCCTGAGCCGACGCGCCACGTTGCCGATGTGACCGTCAGCAAGCATGACGAGCTGGACACCTATCTGCCCGCCTTTCGCGCCACGGTGACGGAAGCCAAAGCCGGTTCGGTGATGTGCGCGTATAACAGCATCAACGGCGAACCGGCCTGCGCCAATCAGTTTTTGCTAGAAGACCAGCTGCGCGGTAAGTGGAAGTTTGGCGGCTATGTTGTTTCCGATTGCGGAGCGGTTGTGGACATCTACCAGAACCACCACTTCAAGCCAACACAAGCGCAGGCTTCGGCCATCAGCCTGCAACGGGGAATGGACAACGAGTGTGTGGACTTTACCTTCAAGGTAAAAGACAATCACGATTACAAGCCTTATCTCGATGCCGTCCAGCAAGGCTATCTGAAAGAGAGCGACATTGATAAAGCGCTGGTTCGCCTGTTTACGGCGCGGATGAAGCTGGGCATGTTCGATCCGCCGGGCATGGTGCCGTATACAAAGATCAACGAAGATGAACTGAACAGCCCTGAGCATCGCGAGCTTGCCCGCAAGATCGCCGATGAAGCGATGGTGCTGCTGAAGAACGACGGCACGCTTCCGCTGAAGACCAGCGGTGTAAAGCTGGCCGTTATCGGGCCACTTGCCAGCCAGACGCGCGTGCTTCTGGGCAATTACAACGGAATTCCCACGCACACTGTTTCGATTCTTGAAGGACTGCGCAAGGAGTTCGCAGGCGACAGCATTCAGTATGTCGCGGGGACCCAGTTCCTGAACCACAACGCAGACCCGGTACCGGCTTCGGCGCTTTCGGGCCTGAAGGTCAGCTACTCGAAACTGGACATGACCAACATCAACCGTCCGGAAGCGATGAAGCCGCTTGCAGAAAGCACTGTTTCCACCATTGATGCTGCTAACCAGCCGATTCCCGCTGAGGCGGCCAACGTGCATCCGCTTGCCATTCGTTATGAGGGGACGCTGACTGCCCCTGAAACCGGAGACTACAATCTGGGGCTGAAGGCAAACGGGTTCTTCCGCATTCAGCTTGATGGCAAGAACGTGACTTCTTCCTATGGCGGCAATGCCAGTGAGGCGAAACTGGGCCGCGTACACCTGGAAGCCGGCAGGCCGGCGGCGCTGCGTGTGGAATACACTCCGCCGGAGAAGGGCAAGCCCGCTGCGCAACTGGTCTGGTCGAAGGTAGACCTTCGTCCGCAGCCGGAAGCGATAGAAGCGGCAAAGAATGCGGACGTTGTGGTTGCCGTGCTGGGCATTAGCAGTGAGCTGGAAGGCGAAGAGATGCAGGTGAGCGAGCCTGGATTCAAAGGAGGCGACCGCACCAGCCTTGATCTGCCCAAACCGGAGGAAGACCTTCTGGAGGCGTTGGTCGCGACCGGAAAGCCTGTTGTTCTGGTGCTGACGAATGGCAGCGCGCTTTCGGTGAACTGGGCCAAAGCGCACGTAAATGCCATTCTGGACGCGTGGTATCCGGGCGAAGAAGGCGGCACGGCAGTGGCTGAAACACTTTCCGGCAAGAACAATCCAGCAGGGCGCTTGCCGGTCACCTTCTATACCGGAGTGGACCAACTTCCACCGTTCGAGAGCTACGCGATGAAGGGCCGCACGTACCGCTACTTCGATGGGACACCGTTGTGGCCGTTCGGTTATGGCCTTAGCTACACGACGTTTTCCTATAGCGGGCTGAAGCTGCCCTCGAGTGTGAGTGCGGGCCAGCCGATGACGGCCGCCGTCACTGTAACGAACACCGGGAAGGTGGCAGGTGATGAAGTCGCGCAACTGTACCTCAGCTTCCCGGACGTGAAGGGCGCGCCCATTCGTGCGTTGCGAGGATTCCGGCGCGTACATCTCGCTCCGGGGCAATCGCAGACGGTGCAGTTTGAGCTGAAGCCACGCGACCTGAGCATGGTGACGGACGATGGCAAGATCATCGTTCCAGAAGGAAAGTATTCTGTGTCGGTGGGAGGCGGCCAGCCAAATACAGGAGCGCCTGGCGTTGCCGGAGCGTTCCAGGTGAAAGGCACAGTCAGCTTGCCGGAGTAGTCCGATGCCCCATTCAGGCGCTCATGGGGGCTTGAATGGGGTGTTTGTTTGCAGCTAAGCTGTTATGAGCATTTTTGACCGTGGCCGCTGCAGCACCACGGCTGCCTCGCCTGCGCTTGCTCAGGCTGGATACGGTATGCAGAGCGGGCCACAATCAGGCATATTTCGCGCGGCCTGAGAACGAAAGACAGGAGAGAAGGTGGTGGCCAGGGACGGGATCGAACCGCCGACGCCGGCCTTTTCAGGGCCGCGGGCCACAATCAGGCATATTTCGCGCGGCCTGAGAACGAAAGACAGGAGAGAAGGTGGTGGCCAGGGACGGGATCGAACCGCCGACGCCGGCCTTTTCAGGGCCGCGCTCTACCACTGAGCTACCTGGCCTTGGGATGTGTCCACAAGGAGCGTTTCCGGATGTCTGAGAAAACGAATGCAGAGGACGGGACGGCCCCCAGAAGGCACTCTGATATCAAACAACCTCACTTAGTATAGCAAAGACTTACCATGTGATTCGCACAGTCTGCTTCTGGTATCCGGCCCCCTGTGGGAACACGATATGCAATCTGCCGAGGCCGGAACGGGATTCGGGGAGTGAGGTGGTCGCGCCTTCGGCGTGGACGGTGCCGCGCAGTCCGTTGAGGCGCAAAGGGAGGTCATACGCGCTGCCGCCCTGGGCCTCGAGTTCGAGCATCAGAGAGTGCGCGTCTTCTTTCTGATTGAGTATCTTCAATTGCTGTGTTTCCGCTCCAGGCAGGGGCAATTCATGAGGAATGCCCGCTTCGACCGGAGGCAGCGGAATGCGCGTCTGCGATAATTTCACATTGCTGTTGCTGGCGCGGACAAGCAGTGTGTTGCCTTCACGCTGAAATTCGAGGTCAGTAAGGTTTGTGCCTACAGAAATGTGGCGCAATGTGGCGTGGTCCCAGTCCGCTGGCAGATGGGGCGCGACGGTCATGGTGTTGTGCGCGGCGTCCACGGTGAGGCCGAAAAGCCCGCGAATGGCTGGCGTGATGACCATGGCCGAAGACCACAATTGATGGGTCGTGCTGCGTCCCAGCGGCTGGAAAAACGCGCCGGAGAGAAGCTCGGTGACTGCGCCCAGGTCCTGCGCCCAGGTGAGGTCTGCATTCTGCATCAGGTGCGCGTAGCCGGAAAGAGTGTGACCGGTGCGATATTCGGCCAGCGAGGTCCATCCGGTAAAGAGCGGCCAGACGGAGCCCTGATGATAGCTGATGGGGTCATAAAAAGGCTCGCGGTCACTTACGTCTCGCAGGCCCCAGTCGGTAGAAAATTCATCCGATGCCCAGCGCTCAAACATTGCATCGGGCTGTTTCAGCGCGTAGTGGCCGTCCCACCAGGCGACGGTGGGATAGACGGTCGCGGCCTTGTCGAGAGTGCCGTCTGCGTTGCGGCTGAAGGCATACATCGGCCCGGCGTATTCCTGCTCGATGGTGCCGGCGATTTTCTGTGCGCGGGCGGCGGCTTCACTGGATTCATCCGGCTTATTCATTTGCTTTGCGAGGCGCGAAAATGCGCCGCTGGCCTGCTGGTCGAGCGCGGCGAGATAAATTTCCTGATGCGGCAGGCCGTTGGGCCAGCTTTCGACCCAGCCAGTGCCCTGCGCATTGTCATAGATGCCGTCGCCGTCGGTGTCGTGCGTGCGCTCAAACTGCCACGCCTTCTCGACCGTGTCCCAGTGCTGGCGCAGAAATGCTGTGTCACCGCTGGCGTTTACATAGTCTTCGATGGCCATGATGAAGAGCGGCGTGGCGTCCGCGGCGGCGTATTCATAGGGGAACTTTGCCCAGTCCACCATGTCTGCGGTCTGTGAATATTCGTGCATGATTTTGCCATCGCTGCGCTGGCGTTTGATGAGGAATTCGAGAGCCTCGCGTGTGAGGGCAAAATCGCCATAGCTGTTGACGGCGTAGAGGGTGTAGAGGGTATCGCGTCCAAAGAACCAACCGAAGCCGGGGCGGTTGGAGTCGCCGGAGGAATAGAAGCCGGCGACCAGGCCAACTTCATCGCCGTGGCGCACGCGGAGCTGGTCAATGGAAAGCTCGGCCCAGCGTAGCGCGTCATTGAATTGCTTATCGGGAGTGTCGGCGATGAGGCGCTTGTCAAAGAAATGCGCGTAGTAGGTTGCGGTCTGGGCATAGAGTTGTTGCGCCTGTTGGTTGAGCCGTTCCAGTTGTATGGTCAGTGCCGGAGCTTTCGCAGAGGCCTCATCGTTGCCCACGGCCATCAGCAGCGGGAAGAATTTGCCGGCGTCGCGCTTCGGGTCTACATGCAATACGAATTGCAGAGGCCAGAATTTCGGCCGCTCCTGATAAGGCGCGAGGATGCCGGGCTGCGCGTTGGGCATGGCGATGGCAGCGGCGAGGTCCTGCGAGTCCGTATGCAGAATGTAATATCCGCTGTTACCGAGCTTCACCCACTCCGGATAAGGCGCGTTGTAATTGGGCGCGGGCCACATACGCTTCACCTCCGGCGTAAAGGAAAAGGTCAGCGAGATGGGCCGCACCGATTCCACTTGAAAAAGCGCCATGATGCCTGTGCCGTTCTGTGAGCATGGAGTGGCGAAGAGAATTTCGCGGATGGTGAAAGCCGCGTGCGAGTAGGTGATGGTGGTGTGGTCAGGCGAGATTTCGATCTCCGCGGCCTGCTGGTTTACATCTATGGGGATGGGATAGTTTTCAAGCTCCGCCTGGATACGAAAATGGCTGAGCAGCTTGATGGGAAAAATCCATGCTTCAAAGCTGCCGTCCTGCTGGCCAACAAAGGTGCCGCATTCGCCTGCGACGGTAAACGGCTTTTGCGCTTCGGCATGTTGGCGAATAGTGATGTCGCTCTGAGAGAGCGGGAAATCTGCGATGGGAGCCAGCCAGGACTGCGCAAATGCAGGAAGCGCGAAAAATAACACCGGCAGGATGCGTCCATACCATACACTTGTCATGAATTCTTCCTCGAAAAGGAAATCGTATATGCACTGGGCCAGACGCTGCCAACTCGTCGCTGTTTGTCTGTTCTGCTGTTCCATTGCTGCTGCCGCGCAGGCAGTGCGGTCTGTCCATGTTCCGGATGCAGAGGAACGGACGGCGCGCGCCTTTGAAGAGGCGCGAAAGCAGGGGCCGCTGGCACTGCGCGCATTTTTCTACGAGATGCCAAAGGGAGGCGATCTGCATGTGCATCTGTCCGGGGCCGTGTATGCGGAGTCGTTCATCCGTGCTGCGGGGGAAGACGGCCTGTGCGTGGACACGGTGAAGCTGGAATTCACGCGCCCGGAACGGGGACAATGCAAAGCGGGAGAAGTCCCCGCGAGCGATGTTCCGCAGAACCAGAAGCTCTATGATGCGCTGATTGATGCGTTTTCCATGCGCACGTTTGTACCGGTAGCGGGCGAGTCCGGGCATGATCACTTCTTCAACACCTTTGATAAATTCAGTGGGACCAGCAAGGCGCACACGCCAGAGTGGATTGACGAGGTGGCCTCGCGCGCCGCGGCGCAGAACGAGCAGTATCTGGAATTGATGGAGACGCCCGACTTTAAACCTGCGGCTGTTCTGGCTGCGAAAGTGGGCTTCCATTCGGACTTTGCGCAATACCGTGAGCAGCTGCTGGCTGCGGGCTTCCGCAATTTTGTTCCGGCTGCGCGCGCCTTCTTCGATGATTTCGAGACAGCGCGCCGCCAGCGTGAACACTGCGGGCAAGCCGGCGAACAGCCTGCTTGCAAGGTCGAGGTGCGCTACATCTATCAGGTGCTGCGGGGGCTTCCGAAAGAGGCAGTGTTTGCGCAGATCCTGCTTGGGTTTGAGGTCGCCTCAGTAGACCCTAGCGTGGTGGGCATCAATCTGGTACAGCCGGAAGACTGCTACGTGTGTATGCGCGATTACGAGCTACACATGCAGATGATTGCGACACTGCACGCGCTTTATCCCAAAGTACACATCACGCTGCACGCGGGCGAACTGGCGCCAGGGATGGTCCCGCCGGATGGGCTCAGGTTTCACATTCGGTCGGCAGTAGAGGTGGCGCACGCCGAGCGCATTGGGCATGGCGTGGACATCATGTATGAGGACAGGCCCTATGAGCTGCTGAAAGAGATGGCGGCAAAGCACGTTCTGGTGGAGATCAACCTCACGAGCAATGACGTGATTCTGAACATCAAGGGCGAAGAGCACCCTTTCATGCTTTATCGCAAATACGGAGTGCCGGTTGCGCTTTCCACCGATGATGAAGGCGTTTCGCGCATTGACCTGACACATGAATATGTGCGCGCGGCGGTTACATATCCCCTGGCTTATCGTGATTTCAAGCAGATGGCGCGCGCCAGCATCGAGCACAGTTTTCTGCCGGGGGCGAGTTTGTGGCAACAATCAGAGCAGCCTGTAACGCAGTGCCGTGGACAGATTGGGCGCGATGCGCCTGTGGGGGGGTGCGCAGAGTTTGTCCGGTCGAGCAAAAAGGCGCAGCAGGAGTGGGAGCTGGAACGGCGCTTTCGGGTGTTTGAGGCAAGTTTTTAGCTGCGTTGTTGACAAGACATAAGATGCGCATTGTCTTTTCTACCTTTGGGACTTTTGGAGACGTGAATCCGCTGATTGCGCTCGCGCTTGAACTCAAGCGGCGGGGGCATGGCCCGGTATTGGCTGTGCCGGAGATGTTTCGCCTGAAGATCGAGCCGCTCGGCATTGGATTTTTTCCTGTCCGCCCTGACCAGCCGGAGACGGACAAAGAGCTGGTTGCAAAAATCTATGACAGAAGGACAGGCACCGAATACGGCCTGCGGAAATTTCTGTTTCCTGTGTTGCGCCAGAGCTATGAAGACCTGCTCGCCGCCGTGCAGGCTGATGGCGGCGCGGACCTGCTGGTGACCGGAGAGCTGTGCTACGCAGGGCCGATTGTTGCTGAGAAGACCGGGATCCGGTGGGCCTCATACGTGCTTGCGCCGTTCTCGTTTTTTTCAGCATATGACCCGCCGGTTCTGCCGCCGTATCCAGCGCTGGCGAAGGCACAGCTTGCCCTGCCTGCTCTTGGGCATGTGACAGCGTGGGTGGCGCGGCGCGTGACGCGCACATGGCCGGAACCAGTCTATGCGCTGCGACGCGAATTGGGTCTTGCTCGCGGTAAAGACCCTATTTTCGATGCCAAGCACTCTGACCGTCTGGTGCTGGCGCTATTTTCGCGCGTGTTTGGAGAGCCGCAGCCCGACTGGCCGGCCCATACACGAGTGACGGGATTTGTCTTTTATGACGGCGATGCGGGTAGGACAGAACTGCCCTCTGCGCTTGCTGCATTTCTGGAAGCAGGGCCGCCTCCGCTTGTCTTTACGCTGGGATCGGCGGCCGTTCTGGACGCGGGCGATTTCTATGAGCAGAGCGCGCGTGCCGCCCAGATGCTGGGAATGCGCGCCGTCCTGCTTACGGGCAACGATCCGGCGAATCTTCCCAAAGCGCCGCTGCCGGAGAGCATCTGTGTTGCACCGTACGCACCTTATTCCAGGCTCTTCCCGCGTGCGGCCGCCATTATCCATCAGGGCGGTATCGGCACGACAGCGCAGGCGTTACGTGCGGGCAGGCCCATGGTGGTGATGCCGTACAGCCATGACCAGCCAGACAATGCGCGGCGCGTCCGCCGGCTGGGTGTGGCTAAGACCATTCAGCGCAGGAGTTACACGGCAAAACGTGTGGCCCGGGCGATTCGCGAGGTGCTCGGTGATTCCAGTTATCTCGAACGCGCCAGCATGATCCGGAAGGAAATGGAGCAGGAAGATGGAGTGCAGGCAGCATGCGATGCTCTCGAAGCATTGCTGGCGCGGTGACATGCCTTTCGTGCATTTTTCGTTTCACTGCGATGCACGAAAAGGATGATGGCCATTCCGGACGGCGCGGAAAATCCTGGCAGGATTGGCTGGCCCTCTCACATCGCTACGATTCTTCTGTCTCCTGCTTTGCCAGCAGTCCCCGAGGCGAAAAGATCCAATCCCTGTGCTCGCCTCATGCTACCGGGTTTTCCAGCAGGCCAATCTGGTCAATACTGATCTTCACTACATCGCCACTGGACAAGGTAAAACCGTCGCCGGGAACAATGCCTGTGCCTGTCATGAGAAAAACACCTTGTGGGAATGTGTTGTCCCGGAAAAGATACTCCACCAGATGTTCCGGTTCTCGTTTCAGTTCCGCGAGCGTTGTACTGCCCGAATAAGCGGTCCGCCCCTTTCGCAGAATTTCAAGCTGGATGGCAGTCGTTTTTGCCAGCGGAGCGTCTGACAGCAGAATGCACGGCCCGAGTGCGCAGCTTCCGTCATAGACCTTTGCCTGGGGTAGATAGAGCGGATTCTCACCCTCAATATCGCGCGAGCTCATGTCGTTGCCAATCGTATAACCCACAATCTTGCCCGTGGGCTGGATGAACAGAGTCAGCTCAGGTTCGGGCACAGACCAGCGGGCATCGGAACGAATGCGTACAGGCTGGTTTGGGCCCACCACACGTGGGCCTGTTGCCTTGAAGAAAAGCTCCGGACGCTCGGCAGAGTAAACACGATCGTAAAAGTCGCCGCCCCCCGCGCTCCTGGATTCTTCCATGCGGGCATCACGGCTGCGATAGTAGGTGACACCGGCGGCCCAGACCTCCTGGCTTACTGCCGGAGCAAGAATCCCTGCAGGATCAAAGTGAAGCTCCGGACCGCTCTGTGCCGCGCGGCGCACGTATGCGTGCAGATCATCCCTGATGAGGAGCTCGTCCCAGCTAGCAGCAGGTACAGGATAGAAATGGCCACTTTCTTCCACAAAGATGCCTTGTGTTGTCCGGTAGAGCTTCAAGTGTCTCCTCCTTATGCCCGAGTGCGCATATGTAGTTGTATCGCGGACTGTGTGCAGAGTCACGCTCGGTTTGGTCCGCCGTTTGGTCTGGAGAAAGCAATTCCTTCGTCCTCTCTGCACGCGGGGTAAGGGTAACAATGACTGGAAATAAAAAGCCCCGCTTCTTGATGTAGGGATGGTCATTGTTTACCCTCAAAGACACCTGAATGACATCCTCACTGCACGCTGTTGCCACTGCAATCTTCTGCGCCTGCTTTCTGCTGGTGACCATCGCCGGTTTCTGGGCAGCGCGCTGGAGACGCGCCGACCTGCACAGTCTGGAGGAATGGGGGCTTGCCGGACGCCGCTTTGGCACGTTGATTACATGGTTTCTGGTTGGCGGTGACTTCTACACCGCATACACGGTTATCGCTGTTCCGGCGGCGCTTTATGGAACAGGTGCTCCGGGCTTCTTCGCCATTCCCTACTGCATCCTGCTTTATCCCTACATGATGCTGGTGCTGCCGCGATTGTGGCAGGTGTGTCATCGCCGCGGGTACGTCACGCTGGCAGACTTCGTCCGCGGCAGGTTCGGCCATCGGCCCCTGGCCGTTGCCATTGCACTCACCGGAATTCTGGCGACGATGCCTTACATTGCCCTGCAGCTTGTAGGCATGCAGGAGGTGATTTCTGCCCTCGGACTCAGAGGCGAATGGCCCCTTGTGGCTGCATTTGTGATTCTAGCGGCCTACACCTACTCAAGCGGACTGCGCGCTCCTGCCGTCATCGCCATTGTCAAGGACATCATGCTCTATGGAATGGTGGTTGCCGCGATTGTTGTCATTCCGGCAAAGCTTGGCGGATATGCGCATGTGTTTTCTGCGGCCGAGGCGGCCCTTGCACAGAAGAAGCCGCCTGCTTCCATCATCCTGCAGCCTTCGCAATACTGGAGCTATGCCACGCTCGCCTTCGGCTCGGCCATTGCCATTGTGCTCTATCCGCATACCGCCACAGGGGTGCTCAGCTCATCCAGCGGACGCGTCATCAAGCGCAATGCTGCATTGTTGCCTGCCTATAATCTGCTGCTGGCCCTGATTGCTCTGCTTGGATACTTCGCACTTGCTGCGGGAATCCATGCAGCAGACACTTCAAGCGCTGTGCCGCTGCTCTTTGTCCGGATGTTCCCAGAATGGTTTTCAGGCTTCTGCCTTGCAGCCATCGGAATTGGAGCGCTGGTCCCGGCGGCGATTATGTCCATTGCTGCGGCAAACCTGTTCACGCGCAATCTGTATGGCGAGCTGATCCAGCGCTCCATGACTCCAAAACAGGAGGCGGCGCAGGCCCGGCTGGTCTCGCTTTTCCTGAAGATTGGCGCGCTGGCATTTGTGCTCTTTGTGCGCGCGCAGTATGCAATTGAACTGCAACTGCTCGGCGGCATCTGGATTGCCCAGATCTTTCCCGCCGTGATTCTCGGCCTGTTTACCCGCTGGTTCCGCGGCACCGCCCTCTTCTGGGGATGGCTTGCAGGCATGGCAACAGGCACTGGCATGGCCTGGGCGCGCGACCTGAAAAGCTCGGTCTACCCGCTGCACTTTGGCGGACACACCTTCGCTATGTACGCTGCGGTCCCGGCGCTGCTGGTCAATCTGCTGGTCTCCGCCGCGATTACGCTGCTGATGCAGGCACTGGGCAGCGAGCACGACAAAGACGCGACTGCCGCAACGGACTACGAGATGCAGGAAGCGTAGGGTGCATGCCATTTCTTCATCCTGCTTTCCTTTACTGAAAAGGGAACAGGATGAGACGGGTCCAGCGGGAAAGTATAATGACCTCTGGCAGATATGGAAAATCAGAACCACATACCGGAGGCGCGCCAGACGCTGGAAATCACCGACATCATGGCGATCCTGCCCCATCGCTACCCTTTTCTTCTGATTGATCGCGTTGTTGAAATTGAGCGCAGAAAACGCATTGTCGCCATCAAGAACGTAACCATCAACGAGCCGTTCTTTCAGGGACACTTTCCGAATTACCCCATCATGCCTGGCGTACTGGTCGTGGAAGCCATGGCGCAGGCCGGCGGCGCGCTGCTGCTCACCGAGGTCCCTGACCGCCACAATAAGCTGATGGTCTTTACCGGCATCGAGCGCGCGAAGTTTCGCCGTCCTGTCGTGCCCGGCGACCAGCTCCGGATTGAAATCAACGTGCTGCAATGGAAGACGCGCGCCGTGCGCATGGAAGGGCTGGTCACAGTGGATGGAAAGCTCGCCTGCGAGGCCATTGTGATGTGCCAGCTTGTTCCGCGGCGCAAACAAGAGGCACAATCGGAAGCCCCAGTGCTCGCGACGGTGACCGAAGAGTGAGCATCCATCCTACTGCCATCGTCGCTCCAGAGGCGGTCATTCCGGACTCGTGCATCATTGGTCCGTATTGCACAGTCGGGCCCCATGTGGTGCTCGGCGACGAGTGTGAGCTGGTCTCGCATGTCGTGCTCGACGGGCACCTGAAGGCAGGCGCACGGAACAAGTTCTATTCCTTTGCCTGTGTAGGCGTGGCCCCGCAGGACCTGAAGTATAAAGGCGAACCCACCGGCGTGGTGATGGGAGATGACAACATCATCCGCGAGTGCGTGACCATTTCCCGCGGAACAGCAGGCGGCGGGGGAACGACCCACATCGGCAGCCACTGCCTCATCATGGCCTATTCGCATATCGGACACGACAGCGTGATCGGCAGCCACTGCATTCTGGCAAACGCCGCCACTCTGGCCGGACACGTGGTTGTCGAAGACTACGCGACGGTTGGCGCGCTGAACCAGGTACACCAGTTCTGCCGCATCGGCAAATATGCGTATACGGGCGGCGGAACGACGGTCGTGCAGGACGTTCTGCCCTTTTCTCTGACATCTGCCAAGCGGGAAACCCGCGCCTATGGCCTGAACAAAGTCGGTCTTGAGCGCCGCGGGTTCGATCGCGAGCGGCTGCGGGCGCTTCAGCATGCCTACCGGTATCTGCTGGCAGGGAAGATGAACACCTCGCAGGCCCTGGAAAAGCTGAAGAGTGAAGGTGTGCCTACGGAGGATGTGGCCTACCTGGTCGAATTTATTGAAAAATCTGAGCGCGGAGTGGTGAAGTAAGCACTCCGCCGGAAGCCCCTCGATTCTTCTGCGCTGACTTCGCGCCCTCACTGCGGTCAAGCTTTGGGCCGTTCGTTTTGATAAACCAAGGGCGATAGCATTTCCCGTATATGATATGGCCCGTCATTCTGACGACCGCAGGGAGAAAGGACCTCAGCGATGCGCGAGTCCAGCCGTTACTACTCAAAATTTTCCGCCCACGCCTGCAATGACGATCATCCTATTCGTGGACAGCAGTGAAACGAAGCACTAAACCACTTCTTCTCCCAGTGCAAATTTCAGTTCGTGGGACTCGTTCCAGGCCATACGCAGACCTCCGGCAACCGGGCGGCTGCCCATGAGCCGCACGGCTTTGATGCCCATGCTCAGATAGAACGGCGCCTGTCCAGTGGGCCACAGTTCGCGC
>DASRBV010000036.1:0-3534 GCA_035653455.1 Pseudacidobacterium sp.
GGCGAATGTTCTTGCTGTGTGGCAGGACGTGGCCCCACGCGATGAGCAGCAGAAGATCCTGGAACGCGTGCTGGCTTCCCGGGAAAACCAGAGCGTGCAGCTCGATGGAAGCACGGTTCCGCCGATGTCGGCGATGAGTTACTACTTCCGGTTCTACCTGGCACGGGCGCTCGAACACGCTGGGCTGGCCGGCCGTTATCTGGATGAACTGACGCCGTGGCGCGGGATGCTGAAGCTAGGCCTGAGCACATGGGCCGAGCAGCCGGAACCGACACGCTCGGACTGCCATGCGTGGAGCGCCAGTCCGAATTACGACCTGCTTACGGTGGTTGCGGGCATTCATCCTGCGTCGCCCGGATTTAAGACCGTGCGCATAGAACCGCATCTGGGTAAGCTGACGCATCTGGATGCGACGATGCCTCATGCTGGTGGTGAGATTCGTGTGGGATATCAAAAGCAGGGTAATGAGTGGACTGCACGGGTGGAATTGCCTTCCGGGCTGACGGGGGAATTTGTATGGAACGGGAAGAGCCATCCGTTACATGCCGGGAAGCAAATATTGCGGGTGGGTGAGAGGTGATCTCCCACCCTTGCCTGGCAAAGACAGGACACCCTGGTTCCTGCAAAGCCCCTTTGCTAACCTCGCTCCGTTCTACTCATTGTCGGCGCGTTTGAAGGGCGTTTGCAGGTACTTTCTTGCTTCGTTGAGTGCGCCGCCGGTGTTGTCGTTGGTCTGCAATGCCTGGCGGTATTCGGGGATGGCGCGGTCGCGCTGTCCGGTCACGTCAAAGATTTTGCCGATCTGAATATGGCTCCAGACCTCAGTCCATTTCGGGTCATCATCACCACGCAGAGCATCGCGGTATGCGTTGATGGAAGCCTGATAGTTCCGCATGGTAAAAAGCACTTCGCCGATGCGGTAGCTGGCCAGCGAGCTGTTCGGATTGACTTTGAGCGCCTGCTGATACTCGGCCAGTGCCCCGGTCAGGTCTCCGGCGGCAACCAGGTTCTGGCCTTTCAGAATATGGACGCGCACCTGCATGTCGGTCGAGTTCTTCAGTATCCAATTGTCTGGATCAATGGTGATGCGGCGGGGACGTCCGAAGGTGTCCACAACGAACTGTGAATCGGAGCCGACGACATCCACGCGGCGCTCTTCGGTTTTGCCATCGGTTTCGATGCGCAGCTCAACGGGCATGTTGAAGAGATCGAGGTCCTGCTGAATCTGGCCGATGGTGCGGAAGCCTTTATTGTTTCCGAGGCGGTAAACGGCATATTTGTTGGTAAATTGCGGAGCACCAGTGCCGTCCAGCCATTGCGCGAAGAACGGAGTAAGCTGCTGCTGAGACTGGGCCTCGGCCAGCTTCTCAAAATCACTGGTTTTCACCGGCTGGTCTTTGTACTGCGTTAACACAGCGCGCAGGATTTTCAGAAAGCTGTCCTGGCCCACTTCCCACCGGAGCATGTGGAAGACCATGCCGCCTTTGTCGAGCGTCATGGACTGGAATTGCGGCGAGAAAGGAGCGAGGCGTCCGGCGCTGGTAAGCGGGATGGTGTCATAGGCGAGCGCGCTGGCGGAGACGTCCTGAATGGCCGCATTCATGGCGTTGCGCCCCGCCTGGTCTTCGAGGTACATCAGCTCGGCATAGCGCGACATGCCATTTTCAAGCCATTCATCGTTGAGTGTGGCGGGGCTTATCTGATTTCCCCACCACTGGTGCGCGATCGTGTTCGCCAGCAGACGATAGCTGTTGATGTTGCTGCCGATGTACGAGCCGGCGACGGCAGCAATTTCCGGCGCCCACCAGACGTGGACGGTGTCATCGGGGAGTTCCACTACATTCAATTGTGTCGAGTCAGGCACGCCAAAGGTGCTGGTAAAGTAGGCAAATTCGCGGAGGGCGGCCTGACCGTAGTCCTGAGCAAATTGTTTGTGTGCATCGGTCGTATAGATGTGGATGTTGGGCGCGGCGGAGACCGGGGCAGAAAACTTTCCTGCGATGATGGTCCCCGGAAAACCAGACTTTGCCCAGTGGAAATCGTATTCGCCGCTGGCGGATGTTGTCGCGCCGCTGCCGATGACGCGATATCCAGTAGGGACTTTCACGTGGATGTCCGCCGTAAAGCGGTCGGTGAGGAACCCGGTCATGGGAAACCAGCGCCCGGGGTAAAGCAGATAGCTGATGGGGTCGCCGACGTGGGCCAGCTTCAGTCCTTCGACCGGACTACCGGTTTCATCGTTAAGCACTCCGTCATAGGTAAAGACCCAGGTGTATTGCTGTCCTTTGACGAGCGGTGAGCGTGGCGTGACGATGACAGTGGCGTTCTGGCCGCGCTCGCCGGTCAGCGCCGTGCCTGAAGTGTCTGTGACCTTCTCGACTTTAAGGGCGCCGTGTAGTTCAAAAATGGCGTTGTCGGAGTTGTCGAGTGCGGTGAAGGTGATGCGGGCCGTAGCTGCCAGCTTGTGGTCGGTGGGAGAAAGCTGCGCGTCAATGGTATATCCGGTGATGTCAATGAGCGGCTTTTGCTGGGCAAAGATCGGGAGCGTGAAGAAAAAAATGAGAAGGAAGCAAATTCTCTGCCACCCTTTGCTTTGCAAACGATGCACGCGGAGTCGTGCAAAACCCACATCTCTGCGAGATGTTGGGCACCCGGTTGTCCGGAGAGGCCGGGTAAAAAAGCGCGAAAAAAAGCCGGGGCCGGGGCAGTAATCAGATAATGGTGTCTTCATCGTGCTGAACTCGCCAACTCTATTGTGATGCGCGCCACTTGCTCAATTGGACTTTTTTCTGTGCGCAATGCTTGTGCTACAGCGGCCAGGTCCTGCTTCATTTTGTTTCGCGCGGCCTCATCTTCCAGCAGAGGCCGCAGATGTGAGACGGTATTCGCTGCGGTAAAGTCGTCCTGAATAAGCTCAGGGACAATTTCGCGTCCGGCAATCAAATTGACCATGGCCACATGCGGGACCTTCACGACCCGCTTTGCAACAGCATACGTCAATCCGGAGACGCGGTAGACCACAATGAACGGATTACCAATCAGGGCGGCCTCGACCGTTGCTGTGCCGCTGGCTACGATGCTGGCCTGGGAATGGTAAAGGACGGCGCGCGCATCATGCGTAATTGTGACACGCGGGGAGGTTTCGGGCAGCATCGAGCGGACATGGGTGACATGTTCCGGAGTGAGGGTGGGCGCAAGCGGAAGCAGATATTCGTAAGCGCCATCGAGCTGTCTTGCGGCTTCGATCATCTCCGGGAGGTTGAGACGGATCTCCTTGAAGCGGCTGCCCGGAAGCAGCCCTGTCCACTTTTTGGACGGGTCGAGACCGTGTTGGGCAGCAAAGGCATTGCGTGAGATGGAAGGCAGTGGGACTTCCGCCAGCGGGTGGCCTACAAATCGGGCATCCACTCCGTGCTGTTTGTAGAAACTTTCCTCAAAGGGAAAGATGACCAGCATCCGGTCTACGTATTGCTGCACCTTGCGGATGCGGTACTTTTTCCAGGCCCAGAGCTGCGGGCTTACGAAGTAGATGAC
>DASRBV010000037.1:0-7108 GCA_035653455.1 Pseudacidobacterium sp.
GTCGTCCACGGCATTGCCGGATATGGAAACTGCTTCGGCGTGCCGAATCTGGGCGGCGAGACCCGCTTTGAGGACTGTTACTCGGGCAATCCGCTGGTGAACGCCTTTGCGCTCGGCCTTGTCCGGCGCGATGAGATTTTCTATGCCAGGGCCACTGGCGTTGGCAATCCAGTGATTTACGTCGGGGCGAAGACCGGACGCGACGGTATCCACGGCGCGACGATGGCAAGCGAGGAGTTCAAGGAAGGTTCCGAGCAGAAGCGGCCCAATGTTCAAGTGGGCGACCCCTTTATGGAGAAGCTGCTGCTCGAGGCCTGCCTTGAGGCAATGAAGACCGGGGCCATCGTCGGCATTCAGGACATGGGCGCAGCAGGCCTCACCTGCTCCACCTGCGAAATGGGCGCTCGCGGCGGCGTAGGTCTTCAGGTCGAACTCGACCACGTGCCGCAGCGCGAAACCGGCATGACCGCCTACGAGATCATGCTGAGCGAATCGCAGGAGCGCATGTTGCTTGTCGCAGACAAGGGCCGCGAGCAGGAAGTGCTTCGTGTCTTCGAGAAGTGGGGCCTTGACGCGGTGATCGTCGGCAAAGTCATCGCCGAACCCCGCCTCCGCATCCTGCATCACGGTGAACTCGTCGCAGACATTCCAAATCAATCGCTGACCGACGATGCTCCGGTCTATCACCGTCCGGTGGGTGAGTGGAAAGCGCCTTTTCCGGCAGGGCCGACAAGAAGCGCGCTCGACAAGCTGGGCTTTGAAGACAACTTTTCCGTCCGCGACAACACCGAAGACCTGCGCACGCTGCTGGCTTCACCCAACATCTGCTCCAAACGCTGGGTGCATGAGCAATACGACTCGATGGTACAGACCAACACAGTACAAGGCCCGGGCGGAGAAGCCGGTGTGATGCGCATCAAAGGCACAAAGCGTGGTCTGGCCATGGCGCTCGATGGCAACGGACGCTGGTGTTATCTCAATCCGAAACTTGGCGCAAAACACGCCGTCGCAGAAGCCGCGCGCAAGGTGGCCTGCACAGGGGCGACGCCGATTGCGGCGACCAACTGCCTGAACTTCGGCAATCCGGAAAAACCTGAAATCATGGCGCAACTCTCCGCTGCCATAGATGGCATTGCAGAAGCCTGCCTTGCATTGGGTACGCCCATCACGGGAGGCAATGTCTCGCTCTATAACGAAACGCGCGGTGAGGGCATCTATCCCACACCCGTGCTGGGCATTGTCGGTCTCATCGAAGACATCACGAAGACCGTGCCCGCGGGCTTCCGGCAGGAAGGCGATGCAGTGTTGATCATTCGAGCGGCGAAACAGCCTCCGATAGACGAGCGCCTGCGTGAGTTTGGCTCATCAGAATACGCCAAAGTTGTGCTCGGCGAAATCTGGGGAACGCCTCCATCGCTGGATCTGGCTGCTGAAGCCGCGTTGCACAAATGTCTCGCAGAGCTGGCAAGTGCCGGTCTGCTGCACTCGGCAAGTGATATTTCAGACGGTGGCATTGCCGTTGCGCTCGCAGAGGCCGGATTTAGAAACGGTATTGGTGTTCTGACTTCGCTTCAGGAGACCGCAGATCTGCCCGCGGCGGTTGCGTTGTTCAGTGAGCCGGCTACACAGGTGATTGTCTCCTGCGCAATGGCTTCTGTTGAAAAGATCAAGGCGATCGTCCAAAAATATTCTGAATTACAGGTTGAAAATCTCGGCAAAACCGTGAAAGATAGCTTCCGCATTCAGGTGAATGGCAAAACATTGGTAGACGAACGTATCTCCGGCCTCGAACACTTGTGGTCCCATGCACTGGAGGCCGCCCTGCACGAAGAGGTGCTCGCGTGAAATACCTCATGGTTGAAGGTATTCCCGGAGAAGAAACCAGGGTAACCGGTTCTTGCGAAGCCGGTGTGGGGACCCCACAGGATGACAAGCTCCGCGAAGAGTGCGGCGTGGTCGCCATCCACGGACATCCCGACGCAGCCCGTCAGGCATACCTCGGCCTCTATGCGCTTCAGCATCGTGGACAGGAGTCCGCCGGAATCGCTACTGCCGATGGCACTAATCTCTTCAACATCAAAGGCATGGGTCTGGTCGCGGACATCTTCACCGAAGAAGTCCTTTCCAAACTCACTGGGAACATGGCCATTGGCCACACGCGCTACTCTACAACCGGCGACTCGGCGCTGCTGAATGCGCAGCCCATCCGCGTAGATTCAACCAAGGGCCTTATCGCCATTGCCCACAACGGCAACCTTGTAAACCTGGGTAATGTGCGCGCCAGGCTCGAACGCGAAGGCGCCTTCTTCCAGACCACAAGCGATTCTGAAATCATCGTCCAGCTCATCGCGCATTCCAAAGAGAACACGCTGGTTGAGGCCATCGCCGATTCGCTTCGCCAGGTAGACGGCGCTTTTTCCATCGTGATGATGACGCGCGACCGCGTCTTTGCCGCCCGTGATCCACGCGGCTTCCGTCCGCTCTCGATGGGCCGCATTGAAAACCCCGACGGCCCGGACACGATTGTCTTTGCCTCAGAAACCTGCGCCTTCGATCTGCTGCGCGCAAAATTCGAGCGCGATGTAAAACCGGGCGAACTGGTCATGGTCACTACAGATGGCGTGACCTCCGTCCAGTATGCGAGCGGCATCCCCCAATCGAGCTGCATCTTCGAGCATGTTTACTTTGCGCGGCCTGACAGCAAAATCTACAACCGCTGGGTACAGGAGAGCCGCGAAGAGATGGGCCGCCAGCTTGCGCGCGAATCGCACGTGGATGCCGACCTCGTCGTCCCAGTCCCGGACAGTGGCGTGACCGCAGCGATAGGCTATGCAGCCGAGAGCGGCATCCCCTTCCGCTTCGGGCTGATCCGCAACCACTACGTGGGGCGCACCTTCATCGAACCGGAGCAACGCGTGCGCGATTTCGGCGTGAAGCTCAAGTTGAACCCGGTGCGCAATCTGCTCGAAGGCAAGCGCATCATTTTGATTGATGATTCCATCATTCGCGGCACCACCAGCCGCAAGATCGTGCGCATGGTGCGTGCGGCTGGCGCAAAGGAAGTCCACATGCGCATCAGTTGCCCGCCGACCACATCGCCGTGTTTCTATGGCGTGGATACTCCGCGCAAAAAAGAGCTGATCGCGGCCAATAATTCAATTGAAGAGATCCGCCAGTTTATTGAAGCAGACTCGCTTGCCTATTTGTCACTTCCAGGGTTACAAAAAGCCTGCGATGGTGGTGAGGGCAACCGCTTCTGCGTCGCCTGTTACACAGGGGACTATCCAACCGATTGGGTGGATGTAGAAGAGATTCTGCCTGCAACAGTATCACAATAAAAAACTGTCATCATGGTCTTCAGCACCGCGAAGGAAAGACCATGCTTTTCTCCTCGCGCATAAACTGCATGCCCACATCGCACAACCCTCCTGCTCTCTTCTGCTTCCCATTTCTCTGGAGGTGCACACGATGCCCGCAAAAAAGAAATCCAGCGGACGGAAGTATGGTTCAAAGGCCAGCAAGTCAGTTGAGCGCGAGATGCGCGCCATGAAGCAAGGCAAGCTGAAAAGCGGTCGCAGCGGAAAGAAAGTCACAAATCCAAAGCAGGCAGTTGCAATTGGCCTTTCTGAAGCGCGCAAAAAAGGCGCAAAGGTGCCCAGCCCTCCTAAAAAGAAGAGCACAAAAAAGAAGAGTTCTGCAAAGAAAAGCTCAAAGAAGAAGTCCAGCCGGAAATAACCTCTGCCCTTTTGCGCGCGGATGGGCGATGCCTCTGCTGTTCGCCCGCATTTCCGCGCGGTTCCCCTCTCTCAACAGGCAGAATTTCCTTCCCGAACAGATTTCATACCAACAGGACTGCCCTTTACAGTATTCTAGGCAGCAGATTTGTTCTTCAAAATTTCTCTGCGAGGTCTTTATGCCGCGTATCTCTCGCCGTGACCTGTTTGCCTCCGGGCTTGCTCTCTCGGCCTCTTCTTTGATCTCTCGCTCTGCGTGGGCAAGAACAGCCGCCCTCTTTGACGATCCCGCATCTGCGGTCCCTGCACTTGCACCGCGTGAGCAGCTTCTTTTTGATTTCGGCTGGAAATTCACCTTCGGCAACAGCAACGACCCATCAAAAGACCTCGGGTTTGGCTTCAGTCAGGATGATTTCGCCAAGACCGGTGACTTTAAGTTTGCCAAGGCGGGCTTCGACGATTCAAAGTGGCGCGAGTTGAATCTGCCGCATGACTGGGCCGTCGAGCTGCCCTTCGTTCGGGACGATGAGCTGAAATCGCATGGCTATAAGCCGCTTGGGCGCCGCTATCCTGAAACCAGCGTGGGATGGTACCGGCGCGAGTTTGACGTCCCTGCCAGCGATCTCGGGCGCCGCATCTGGGTTGAGTTCGATGGGGCTTTTCGTGATGTGCTCGTTTTTGTAAACGGTTGCTTTGTGGGCCGCAACAACAACGGCTACATTCCCTTCCGCTTCGACCTTACTGACTTTCTTGCCTATGGCCAGAAGAACTACATTGTCCTGCGTGTAGACGCTAGCTTCGGCGACGGCTGGTTTTACGAAGGCGCAGGCGTCTATCGCCACGTCTGGCTCACCAAAATGGACGCGGTGCATCTCGGCAAGTGGGAGAGCACGGTACGCCCGAAGCTCAACGGCAATTCGGCCACGCTTGAACTCTCGACCATCGTGCAGAACGAAGGCCGGCAGCCCGCAAATGCCAAAGTCAGCTGGAAAATCCAGGACGCGAAGGGCGCGACCGTAGCGACAGCCGAAGCGCCCGCGCAATCCATCGCCGTAGACGGCTCGGCGAGTTACACCGCCACGGCTGAACTCTCAAACCCGGCGCTCTGGTCAGTAGATGAACCGAACCTCTACACCGCCATTGTTACGGTCGAAACTGACGGCAGCGTGCGCGACGCCGAGCGCGTGCCTTTTGGCGTTCGCACAGCTGTGTTTGATGCAGACAAGGGCTTCTTCCTGAACGGCAAACCGCTCAAAATTCAAGGCACCTGCAATCATCAGGACCACGCAGGTGTAGGCGCGGCGCTGCCCGACCGCCTGCAATGGTACCGTCTTGGGGTCCTGCGTGAAATGGGCTGCAATGCTGTCCGCACTTCGCACAACATGCCGACACCGGAGTGGGTCGAAGCCTGCGACCGCATGGGCGTGATGATGATGTGCGAAACCCGCCAGATGAGTTCCAGCGAAGAAGGGCTGCGTCAACTGGAGCTGATGGTGAAGCGCTATCGCAACTCGCCTTCCATCATTATCTGGTCGATTGGAAATGAAGAGTGGTTGTTGCAGGACAAGATGGCCGAACAGGGCGCGAAAATCGGCGCCAGCATGGTCAGGCTCTGCCATGAACTGGACCCGACCCGTGTCGTCTCTGCTGCCGTGAATGGTAACAACGAGAAGGGTCTCTCGGAAGCGCTGGACATCATCGGCTTTAACTACAACACGAAAAAATATCCTGAGGCCTACCACAAGGAACACCCGAAACGGCCGATCTTCGGCTCGGAAACTTCCAGCGCCATCAGTACGCGCGGCGAGTATGCATCTGATCCGCTGCGCAATACCGTCAACAGCTATGATGGCGTCGTTCCCTGGGGCGAAACACCCGAACAGTGGTGGACCTTCTACGGCACGCATGAGTGGGAGGCTGGCGGCTTCGCCTGGACTGGCTTCGATTATCGCGGCGAGCCTACCCCCTATGGCTGGCCTTCCATCAACTCGCAGTTCGGCATTGTAGACATGTGCGGCTTCCCGAAAGACTACTTCTTCTACTACAAGGCCTGGTGGAGAAAAGAGCCATCGCTGCACCTGTTCCCGCACTGGAACTGGCACGGAAGAGAAGGCGATGAAATTCCCGTCTGGGTCTATTCCAACCTCGATGAAGTCGAGCTGCTCATCAACGGCAAGAGCGCAGGCCGCCAGAAGGTCCCGCAATTGAGACACGTGGAGTGGAAGGTGCGCTATGAACCTGGCGTCATCGAAGCGCGTGCTTATAAAGGCGGCAAAGTTGTTCTGACAGAAAAGCGCGAGACCACCGGCCCTGCCGCATCCATCCGGCTGACCGCAGACCGCACTGAAATCAACGCTGATGGCGAAGACCTGGCGCTCATCAAAGTGGAGGCCCTCGATAAAGAAGGCCGTCTTGTCCCGGTTGCGGACAGCAAAATTGCATTCAACATCACTGGCGCGGGAAAATTGATCGGCGTTGGCAACGGTGACCCCAATTGCCAGGAGAGCGACAAAGAACCAAAGCGCTCTCTGTTCCATGGACTGGCCCAGGTGATCATCCAGAGCACAAAGCAGCCGGGCGAGATCCAGATTGAGGCGTCAAAAGACCGTGAATCGGATGGCCCTGAACTGACGCCTGCAAGGCTGGTCATCACAGCAAAGCAGACTGTACCGCGTCCTTCGGTTCCATAAACAAAAGAGCGGCGAGTGTCGTCTTCACCGGACACGGAATCTCAAATTGTATACAATTGTTTTTCCGGAGAAGCCATGACCACTCGCCGCGCCTTCCTTTTTCGCAGTGTGCCTTCTGCCGCTGCTCTCACCATCACCGCGCCGAAACTTGCGTTCGCATCGCCATCCCACAACTCTGCGCCAGCCGCAATTGCAGACATAGACACCTCTTCCAGCGAATTGCGGCCATATATCGAACGGTTCTCCGCTGACCAGGAGCTTTTGCGGCGTTATTACAGCATCCCGTTCGCGCCGCAAACCCGCGACCGCATGCACAAGTTTTATGGTGAGTGGCAAAGCAGGCTCGACGAAGTAAATTTCGACAGTCTCAGCGAAGACGCGCGCATAGACTACATCCTGTTTCGCAATTATCTTGACCGCGAGCTGGCACACATGGAAGAAGATGCGCAGTTCCAGGCCGAGACCGCACCATACACTCCTTTCGCCGGCACAATCATCTCCCTTTTCTTCGCTCAGCGCGAGATAGAACCGATAGACGGCAAGCAATCAGCGGCCACCCTGGCCCAAATTGAGCAGGCCTGCAAAGACAAGCAGAAAGAACTGGAAGCGAGTCTAAGCGCAAACAAAGAAGATACAAAAAGCCTTGCTTACCAGCGCCGCCGCGAGGCCGCAAACCGCGCCGTG
>DASRBV010000038.1:0-29617 GCA_035653455.1 Pseudacidobacterium sp.
GCAACGTGATTTCCGCGTCTTTTGCGATGATCTTCGACTGCTCCAGCCCATCGGCAAAAACATTGTCCAGCGTAACGCCGAGCTTGTGCTGGGCATCCAGCCCAAGAAACGTATATGTGCCCGGAGTGAGCACATGCACATTTTTCAGCAGGATGTCGCGGTAGACCGGCAGTGCATTGCCTGAAAACGTCGTGTAAAGCGGCGTAAAGATGATTGGGTTGCGCGTGTCCCGGATGCAGACGTCTTCATATGTCACGTCCTGCACCAGCCCGCCGCGGCTGCGGTCAGACTTGATGCGGATACCGTTGTCGGCGCCATCTATTGTCAGGTCCTGCACCAGAATGTTGCGGACGCCACCCTCCGTCCCGCTGCCAATGGACATTCCGTGCCCCGTATAAAAATGGTTGTGTAGAACAGATATATTTGTGGCCGCGCCCGCCTTGCCTGATTTGATGGCCACATTGTCATCGCCCGTATGAATGTAGGAGTATGCAATCGTTACGTTTGTAGATGATCCAGGATCAATGCCGTCAGTATTGCGCGCGGTCTTGGGTGTCATGATTTTTACGCCCCATGCCGTGAATCCATTGGTCTGGTTCACCGCTACATGGAAATTCGGCGAGTTGCGCAATGTAATTTTGTACAGCGTGAAGTTGTCTGAGTGGTTGACCTCAATCAAACGGAAACAGCTCTGCCCCTTGTCTTCAATCTTGGCGCGGTGGGCCAGGTCCCACCATGTTTCGTCCTGCCCGATAAGCTTTTCTCCGCCGCGCCCGTCAATCGAGCCCTCACCCATCACGCCGCTGTCAGGAGCATTGTTCACCGCGATCAATGGCCTGCACCCATGCCCTTTTTCGCTCACAATTCCGCAGCTTCCCGGGGTGATGTCATAATCGCGCGGATTGCGCGAAGCAAAGATGGCCGTGTTCGCGTCTACCAGCAGCGTGACGCCCTTCTTCAGTTGCAGCGGCCCGCTCAGAAAGATGTTCTTCGCACCGTCCGCACGCAGCTCCACAGCCTTTCCTGGTTGGCACGAAGCAATCGCCTGCTGGATGCGCTTCGTGTCCTGTTGCTGCTCATCACGCTCGCTCAACTTCCCTGCGTTGGCCTGCAACTGCGCCTTCAGCACAACGCACGGCGGCGGCACAACCGGCTCAGTCACATGCCGCGCGTCCTGCGCGTAAGTGGAAAAACCAGAGGTAAATAAAGATATGAAAACAAGACTCCAGCAAAAACGGGGCATGTATTTCTCCGGAAAAAGCACTATATCGCATTTGATAGTGGTCAGACCATAGATGACAACCAAAACACATACATTGTCATTCTCGGCGGAGCACCGCACGTGCTTAGTCGGAGAACCCGCACCGTGAGGTAGGCTGATTTGTCCTGTGCAGCACAGATAAGATACCCGGATGCAGGCGGGCCGTATCCTGTAAATCTTGACAGCCATGCTCCTTAGTTATTACCCTTCAGTGGACTGACCACATCCTCACATGCGAACCAGATTTCTGCTCTTCTTTTTTTTCTGCTTATTCTTCGCCGGCTCAACATTCCCCCAGACTGGGCCAGAGATGAAGCCCTCGCTGCCTGTCCCGCAGAATCCTGCACTACCTACGCTGTTTCTTATAGGCGACTCCACCGTACGCAACGGAAATGGCACCGGCGCCAATGGGCTTTGGGGATGGGGTGACATTCTGCCCGAATACTTCGACCTCGCGAAGATCAACGTAGTCAATCGTGCACGCGGGGGGCGCAGCAGCCGCACCTTCATCACAGAAGGACTCTGGGATGAAACCCTTGCGCTCATTAAACCCGGCGATTACGTCGTCATGCAGTTTGGCCACAACGACGCCAGTCCACTCGATGATGCTGCGCGTGCACGCGGAACTCTCCCCGGCATTGGGGATGAAACACGCGACATCTGGAACCCCATCATGAAAAAGCAGGAGACAGTGCACACCTACGGCTGGTACATGCGCAAGTATGTAAAAGATACGCTCGCCAAGGGCGCAACTCCCATCCTCTGCTCGCCCATTCCGCGCAACAACTGGAAAGACGGCAAGGTCGTGCGCAACGAAGATTCTTATGGCGGATGGGCGCGGCAGATTGCCAATGAATTTCACATCGGCTTCGTCAATCTGGACGAAATCATCGCCGAAACATACGAGAAGATGGGGGAAGCAAAGGTCGCACCACTTTTTCCCGCGGACCATACGCACACATCACGCGAAGGCGCCGAGATCAATGCTGAAGCGGTTGTCTCCGGCATGAAAGCATTGCCGGGGAATCCTTTTAAGAAGTACTTCTCTCCGAAAGCGGCCTCTGTACCCAAATGGAAAGGCAACTAACACTCTATGAATACTGGGTGCTTTAGCAGCTCTCTCATCTGAACCGGAGCTTACTTAACGCCCATACGGCGTCACCGTACCCACCTGCGGATCCAGCGGCAGCTTCAGCGCATTTGGGTTGTCCGGATACGCCGGATCAAACTCCGCCTCACCCTTCACAATTGCCGAAGCCAGAGGCAGTCCTGCCTCGCGGATGCCCTTCACCACGCAGCGCGCCAGTTCATAAGCGCCATAGTCGGTGAAGTGCGTGTCATCTTTCAGGGGCAGCGGCTGGTCAGGAAATGTATTCGCCGGGAAATGCACAAATGCCTTCAGCGTTCCTTCCGGACCCAGCGCTTCGTACAAAGTCTTGCTCATTGCGTTCAAATCAATCAGTGCAACGTTCTGCTCCTTCGCCACTTCGCGCATTGCTTCCGGATAGTCCCCAAGCGTCTGAATGATCTTCCCATTCGCATCGAACGTGCGGCGGTTCATCGAAGTCACCAGCACTGGAGTCGCACCCTTGCTGCGGGCCATCTGAATGTACTTGATCAGGTATTGCTTGTAATCCGAAATCGAGACAAAGCCTTTGCCCGGCTTTTGATCGTTATGTGCGAACTGCATGAAGAGATAATCGCCTGCGCGCATCGTGCTGAAGATTTTCGCAAAGCGGTTTTCGACCGTGAAGCTGTGGATGGTCTCTCCAGATTCGGCCTGATCTGAAATGCTCACAGTATCATTGAAAAATACCGGGAGCATCTGCCCCCATGCGGCCCACGGCTCTTTGTCCTGGTCTACGACGGTCGAATCGCCCGCCAGATAGAGAGTAGGCACATCTGCTTTCTGGATCGTGATGCTGCGAAACGAAGGATTCCTGCCGATAAATTCCAGCGTCAACTTGCCGTCCCAATCGAGGCTGCCCACCTCGCGCGGCTTCAAGTGGACCTCTCCGTCGCCCTCAATCTGTGGCGTGCGCACATTTACATTGAATCTGCGCGTTGTGGTCTGGTGCGGCGATGTGGCAACAGAAAGCAGCATCAGCCTGCGCGATTCAGCCTTGACAGTGGTAACAGACGCATTGGGTCCGCCACCCATCTCTACTGTGACCTGATAATTTCCATCCGGCACAGTAAGCGAAAAGAAGAATGGCTTATCTGAGAAACACGCGCTGTCTTTTACATCCGGCACCGTACCAGGATCAAAGCCGAATTGCTTCTCTGGAGAATAAACAGCATGTACCGTAAGCTCGGCTGCGCCCTTCTCTTTCTCGTGCTTTGTAGAAGTACAAGTAAATTGCCACGACTGCGCGGAAGCACCGGAGCAGCAGCAAATCAGGAATGCAAAGACAATGGAAACGCAGAACAGTTTTTGGGGTAGCATCATGCGTGGTATCTCAGGCAAAAATTTGTCATCATGCGGCAGTAGACAAGGACTTGCTTTTTCCATGCACAGGTCCTTCACTTCGCTCAGGATGACAACCTGGTTAGAGCGGCACTCAACGCTTCGTCATGCGCGCCACTTCTGACCCCGCAAGCAGAAACGCCCCCACTCCGTAGTCATAGCTGGCAGTTGGTCTGTACCAGGCAGGAGCAGCGCCGGTCTGCTGAATGCAGCCAAGCCGGCCATCGGCGTAGATGTGCTCCAGCATTCCCTTCCACGCGCGCGCCACAACCGGCTTATACACCTTTCGGTCGAGAATGCCTTCATTCACGCCCCAGGCCATCGCATAGGTAAAGAGCGCGGAGCCAGAAATCTCCGGCAGCGGATAATCCGCCGGGTCCAGCAATGACGAGTGCCACAGCCCGTCTTTCGGGTCCTGCAGCGATTTCACTCTATCCGCCATCTCGCGGAGTAACTCGACATACTTCTCGCGCCGCGCATCATTCTTCGGCATATATTCGAGCACGCGAACGATGCCGCCCATCACCCATCCATTTCCCCGTGACCAGAAAATCTTTTGTCCGTTCTTCTCGCGCTTGTCCAGATACGTGGCGTCGCGCGCAAACAGATGTTCCTGCTTGTCATAGAGCAGCGACTGTGTCTCGTCCCAGTGTTTCTCAATGTAGTCGAGATATTTGCCGTCGTTCGTGGCCGCATACATGCGTGCCCACACCGGAGGCGCCATAAACAGCGCATCGCACCACCACCACTGGATCCGCCCCTGCTTGTCCTTTTCCAGCGGATACAGCGCGTCGAGTTCCGCGCGTGTGGGCGCAATCTCAGCCGGATCGCGGTCTATGAAATAAAGCTCCAGATATGACTGGCCCACGCTCTGGTCATCGGCATTCGGCAGATGCGAGCGCAGCTCCCAGTTGTACTTCTTTCCCACTTCGCGCACAGCGTCGCGATAACGCGAATCGCCCGTGGAGGCAGATGCAGCCATCAAGCCGGTATACAGCACGCTTGAGGTCCAGATGCGGTCAAACCAGGGCTGCCAGGTCTTCAGCTCCCAATCGGCGACTTTGGTCATGGCCTTGTGAATGTCCTTCACCTTGAGCGCAGGCGAAAGATCTTTTGCCATAGGACCACCATCTACCGGATCATCGCCGAAGTGGCGAGCATTGTCTTTATCAATGCCTGCACGCTGGTCTGGCGTCGGCTGCGGATACTGGGCCTGCGCAAAACATGGCACGAATGAGAAGAACGCAAGCAGAATAGGGACAATCGTAATTTTCCACTTTCTTACGCAAAGGCGGGGAAAAAGAGTGGGGTACGCGAATATGGCGTGCTTCAGGAAACTACTTTCCATGCCCCGGCTCCTTTGCCACTTCCACGGCGTAGACCTGCTCCGCACCCGACATATTCGAGCGAAAGACAATCCACTTGCCATCGGGAGTAAAGTTCACATTTGGCTCCAGCGCGTAATCGTGCTTTGACATGTTCACCAGCTTCTCCGCCTCGAATGCTCCTGCTTCAATCAGGTCTTTTTCCTGCACCCCCGTGTTTGGGACCGGTTTTGGATGAAACAGATAGATCCACTTGCCGTCAGGAGCATGCGCCACCATCTTACTGTCTCCACCGTCGCCTGCAAAAAGAGTCCCGTCAGGCGAGACGTTGAAGTGCACGGACCACTCATTGCGCTGCAGGTGCCACCATGTACGGTGTCCGTCATAGACGTTATATCCGCCCACCCAGAAGTCTTCTCCGCGAGGCGTCTGCAAGTCATACCAGATGGTCTTGCCGTCCGCTGACCAGAACTCGTGCCCGGCAATTTCCATCTGCATACGGCGCTTATGGACGAGCATCAACCCGGAACCATCCGTATGGATCAGCCAGATGCGGTCAACCTTCTGCCATGGCCCTTCATGGCAGAACATCAGCAGGTTCGGGTCCGTCGGCGAGAAGAGAAGATGGTTCAGCCATTCCGTGCTGCGATTCAGTACTTTCACTTCGCCTGTTTTGATGTTCAGTGTGAAGAGCGCCATGGGCAGATGAGCATTGTAGCGTTCTTCCAGCATGTGCCCCCGGCCATCGCGTGTCTGCGGCGGCGGTGAAAGATGCTGCGCTTTTTCGATTCCCTGCGATTCAACGTACGTGCCCGCCAGCAGCGTTTCGTCTGCATTGACAGTGGCGATGCTGCCGTGTGGCGGCATGTCGGCAACCTTTGTCTCTTTCTTCGTCTCCGGATCCAGATACCACACTGCGCCATCGCGCGCAAAGTATACGCGCCCGGTCTTGTGTCCCACCATGATGGGGTGCGCATGAGGATCATGGTTCAGTGGTTCAATCCTGCGTGTGGCCAGGTCCACGAACGCCATCCCATGCGGCGTCGTAATCAGTAGCTTATCGCCGTTCGGAGTGTATCCGTTGAGATTGAAATAAAGGCTGCCGCTGCCCGGTTCTTCCGAAAGCTGGACAATGCGGTGCCCTGTGTCCGGGTCTACCCACTCTTTGGGCGTTTGTTGCGCCAGAACAGCAAACGATGAAGACACCAGAGCAAGAACAGCAGAGCATTTTGCCAGGAACATAGAAGTTTTCATAAAAGTTTTTCTCAGACCAGGGAAAAGCCGAGGATATGCTTTTCACAACGGTTGCATCACGATCCATTTCCGCAGCGCACATCCTCTCTCCAGCAAACACCAGCGCCGAAGGCGCGCCCGCCTGGACGGCCAGTCCCAAAAAAGTGCGGGGCCTCCGATGTCCTGAAAGGCCCCGCGTATTAGCGGGAGGCTAAAAATTGATCCGTCCTGAAAACTGCCAGTCGCGGTTGCCTCTTGCCGAACCGACGGTCCCGAATGTCGTCGAACCCGGTCCCCAGGCTGTACTGATTCCACCCTTAGTGTTGTGGTTGAACACATCCGAGCAGTCGGCGCGCACCACAAGCTGCCAGCGTTCCGTCAACTGGAAGGCCCGTTGCATTGTTGCGTCCATGTTCCAGTCGCTCGGGCCCCACAGCCCCCATGGTGCTGTACGCGGTGCATCGCCAATTTTGTAGATGGGTGTCTTCGTCGCATTTCCAAAGGTTGCAGGAGTGCTGAACGCGTTCACATCAATGTACTGGATGGTCGAGCCGAGCTGTGCCGCAGTAATGCCTTTGCCCCAGCTCCCGTTTTTGCGCGCCGAGCCGCGACCGAAGAAAGCAGGATTAACGTCCGGCATACACTGGCCTTGCCCCGGAGCAGTGCAGCCGCCCCATGTAATCGCCAGCGGCGTGCCTGAATGATAGGTATAGATGCTCGATAACTGCCACCCGCCTGCCAGCGCGCGCACCAGTGCGCTGTCATTGCCAATGCCACCTTTGCCGAACGGAAGCTGATACACCCCGAACGCTGACAGCGTCTGCGGCATGGAAAGCGTCGTATAAGACCGCTCTATTGCATCCATTTTGTATGACCTTCCGTTTGACATCGCCGCACCCGGAATGGCAAAGCCGCTGCGGAAGGTGCCGTCATCGCCCAGGTTTTTCGAGTAGGTGTAATTCACCATATAGCTCAGTCCATGCCACGGTCTTTGCTGGAGCGAAAACTGGAACGAGTTGTAGCTGATGTTCGCGCTGTTCTGCCCCCAGGTGTCGCTTACTCCGCTGTACTGAGGAAATGCGCGCAGAACAGTCGCAATCGTCGCCTTCGTGTTGTTGTTGACGAATACGGAAGGAATATTCAGTCCCGGCATTGCCTGTTTAGCAATGGCGACATTTGCCGGAGTCGCTGCATCATTCAGGATTGGGTTCCCCTTCGCATCCGCCACACCTCCCAGCGCGGCCAGATAGGCCGGATCGAGCTGGTTCGACCAGTATCCACGAATATTCGAGCTGCCAGGGACTACAAAATGGCTTTGCGTGCCTACGTAGTTCGCGCTTGCCACCAACGTATCGGTAATGGCGCGTTGAATACCGAAACTGTAAAAGATGAATTCAGGCGCGCGCCCGGAAAGATAGGGGTCCGCATACCCAGGGGCCGAGCTTGCCGTTACAAATTTCCCCGTAGAGGGGTCCACATAGTTCCCTGTGCTCAAAGTCAGGCTCGCTGTGCCTGGCGCTGAAGGCGTAGGCAATGCGAACCCCGGGCCACCAAACGCTGTATTCGCCAGCCCGATAGACTGAAAATACGGACTATTGTTCAGATAAAACGATGGTCCGGCACCTGAACCCGTTGTAAGCTCTATCGGGGCGGTTGCGTTCACCGTGAATCCCAGCTGTCCGGTACCATTGCCTGCACCTGCGCGTCCGCCCACGCCGCCGGCATGGGAATAAGCTATGGCAAACCCTCCGCGCACCACAGACTTCGGATCCGGCTGATACGCAAAGCCAATACGCGGCCCGAAGTTCTTCCAGTACGTGTGCACCGGAGTCCGGCAATTGCAACTAATGTCCGCACCGCGATGTCCGGCAAATTCCAGAACACCAGGCGTGCCCGTGGCTGGATTGATGCCCGTCGGATTCAGGAAGCTCCAGCGATCCAGCACTTCTTTAAACGGTGGGAAATAGTCCCAGCGTAGTCCCAGATTTACCGTGAGGTTTTTTGATATCTTCCAGTCGTCCTGGAAATAAGGGGAAATCGGATGATAGCGTCCGCCTGTTTCGCTGAAAGGCTGGATTGCGATGCTTGGCGAACCACCCACTGCCCCCAGCAGATAGCTCGCGTAAGAATACCCTGAGGTGTTCGTGGCCAGGCTCGTCGAGCCTGGGGCAAAGTTCGCCGTGGAATTTGCATTGTAGCCCATCGTCAGGATTCCCGAAGGACCGGCCAACGGCGTCAGGTTGTCCTGCAGCCATTGCATCTGCACCCCGAAGGTCATCGAATGGTTGCCCTTTACCCATTGCAGGTTGTCCACCAGAGTAAAGGCGTTTGGTACCGTATTCTGCGTCGCACCCGACGCGCCATTGGCCGTCCACGCCGACTGTACCAGAGGAAAGAGAGTGCTCGCGCTGAAGCTCGCCCCGGGAAATTCCGTTGAGGCCTGCCCCTGCGGCAGGTTCGTAATGCCGGCCGTCACAGCTTCCCACTGTTTCACTCCATCCGTAATCGCCGTCACTGGTTGCGCAAAGCGCGTGTATCCAAACTTGAACTGATTCACCAGGTATGGCGTGATCACGATAGAGTGCTCAATGTCCGCAAACACCGGCTTGATGATCGCCTTGCCGCCATTTGTGTAAGGAGGGGGCAGCACCACGCCACTGTTGCCCACCGTGAACGGAACGTTCTCGCGGTAGCCATATGCAAACACTCCCGAGAGCTTCTGGCTGCCCGTCAGGTTATAATCCACCCTCGACGTGATCTCCCAGTTGTCATATCCCGAAGGCACGCCACCCAGATAGTTGTTCGTGATCTGCGAGTTGGTTGGCTCAGGTAAGAACTTCTGCATGTACTGCGCGATGGGCGAAAGATAAGACTGGGGAATCACATTCGGCGACCCCGTTGGCACGGGATTTCCATTCGGCCCCGGGATGCCGCCATATCCATATCCAAACTGGTAGCGGCACGGCCCGTTCGTGCTGTGCGCCGTGCAGGTGGCCTCCGATGTTGGATCGTAAATCTGCCCCGTCGTAATGCCATTCGTGGTCGTCAGCAGTTCACTGAAGTCACCCTGCCGCATCTTCATTGTTGGCACGGTCAACGTGTTCGGGTTGACACCCGAGCGGCCGTGATAACGGTCGTAAGCCACGAAAAAGAAGCCTTTATTTTTTGTGAATGGAATCGGTCCACCCACTGCGCCTACCAGCTCATTCTGATGCTCATCTGGCTTGGGAGCGGGCACTGTCTGTCCCGCTGCATTTTTCACTGTCAGCGCTTTGGCAGAGAAGCCCCAGGTATCAAACATGCGCGCGCGCACAAAGTCCGCCACTGTTCCGTGATACTGATTTCCACCAGACTTTACCGTAAAGTTCATTAACCCGGCACCCTGGTACTCTGCACCCGGAACACTTGTTACTACCTGGAACTGGTCTACTGCCTCCACAGGAACAGCATTGAAGATCACGCGGTTGTCACCCTGCTGGTTGATCGTCGTTGTCGGGATGCCATCCAGATAGACCTCCGCCAGATAGTTTCCCGTCCCACCGATCACCGGCGCGCGCGTGCCTCCCTGCGTACCCGGCATCAGAGTGGCAAATGCAGTGGGATCGCGTTGCTGCCCGCCCATCAAAATGGGGAGGTTCTGGTACTCCCTGTTTTCCATGACACCGCCCAAGGTCGCGGTCGTGGTCTCTAAAGCCGGAGGCGCCGCTGTCACTGTCACCTGTTGCGTCTGCGATCCCAGACTCAATTTCACATCCAGCGGCGTCACAGTCAGTGCGTTCACCGTCAGGTTTTCTTGTTTAAAAGACTGGAAGCCAGCCGCAGTTACCGTTACCGTGTAGGTCCCAGGCAGTACGGGCGATATCACATACAACCCATCTGAAGAAGTGGTGCGCGTATATTGCGTTCCGCTGGCCGTATTGACCGCCGTTACCGTCGCATTCGGAACCACCGCGCCGCTCGGGTCTGTGACCGTTCCTCGAATCGCGCCCTCACCTGCCGTCTGCGCCCAGCCGGAAACGCTAAAGCACGCAACTGCCATCAACCATAAGAAAAGCATCCACTGGTCAGACCGTAACCCGGAGAACTTCAAGCTCTTATTCGACCTCATACACCAGCCTCGAAATGAATCCGCGCAGACCGTCTGTTGTCTCCATCTTTGTTCCGGCCCGGCTTTGAATTGAATTGACTGCGAAAAAGCTACGTGCCCGTGAAAACGATTGTCAATAAGAAAACAAGTTCTCATTTGGTGTAGAGTGAAAAAGCATTCAAAAAAGAGGCCGATTGTACCGCTATGTGGTACGACCTCTGCATGGAAAGAGAGAACGTCGTCTCCATCCTCTCGCATGTCGAAAGGATAGAGACCACGATTGCAAACTATGGAGCTCAAGCGGGCTGCTTTATTTAGATACAGGGACTCCACCCTGTGGATGATTCTCCTTACGCTTGTTCTTTCTGCTTCTGCCGAGCGCCGCATCTCTGTCAACGATTACGGCGCAAAAGGCGACGGCATCGCTCTTGACACGCACGCCATTCAGTCGGCCATTGATGCGGCTTCCAAGGCCGGCGGAGGCACCGTCACCTTTCGCCCCGGCACATACATCTCCGGTTCCATCTTTCTGAGGTCGCACGTGCATCTTGAAGTCGGAAACGGTGTGATCATCCGCGGTATTCAGGACACAAACCAGTACCCGATGATGCCCACCCGCGTAGCCGGAATCGAAATGACCTGGCCCGCCGCGCTCGTGAATGTCTACAAGCAGGAAGACGTAAGCATCAGCGGCCCGGGCACCGTGGATGGCAACGGCAAATACTGGTGGGACGCCTACTGGGCCTTGCGCCATGAATACGAGCCGAAAGGCCTGCGCTGGGCGGCCGACTACGATGCCAAACGACCGCGCCTTATCCAGATTTTTGATTCAAAAAAGGTCAGCCTGAAGAACATTCGTCTGGAGCGCTCCGGCTTCTGGACCGTCCACATCTGCTACTCGAATGACGTAACACTAGCGGGCGTCACCATCCGCAATAATATCGGCGGCAAAGGCCCCAGCACCGATGGCATAGATATTGATTCCTCGCGTCACGTCCTTGTCGAGCACGCCGATATCGAAGTCAACGACGATGCCCTCTGCCTCAAAGCCGGACGCGACTGGGATGGCCTCCGCGTCCATAGGCCGACCGAAGACATCGTCATCCGCGACTCAACCGTCCGCGCCGGGGCCGCCGGATTCACCATCGGTAGCGAGACCTCCGGCGGCTTTCGCAATGTGGATGTCTACCGTCTTACAGTGCTTGCCCCCGTACCTTCGGGAATCCTCTTCAAATCAGACCGCACGCGCGGAGGAGGCGCTGAGGACATCCGCATTCACGACATCACGATGGATGGCGTTGCCATCCCCATCCACTTCACTATGAACTGGAACCCGAAATATAGTTACGCCACGATTCCCGCCGGCATCACCAATCCACCAGATTACTGGAAAACCATCACGCATCCGGTCGAACCGCCTGAGCGTGGCCTGCCGCACTTCCGCGATGTAAAGATATGGAACATCCGCGCCACTGGGGCAAAAAAGGCATTTGTCGTAAGCGCCTACCCGGAAGCGCCTTTAACGGACTTCGATTTTTCGCACATAGACATCAGCGCGCAAAATGCAGGCTCCATTACCGATGCAAAGAACTGGAAATGGAAGGACGTAAAAATCCAGACAGAGGACGGCAGTAAACTGAAGCTGCCGGAATAGCTTTTCTGCATTCCGTGTCTTCAGGATTTGTGACATTTACCGTCGCGTCTTCGCAATCTCCGGCCTGAGCGCCATCTCGTCGTCTGCCTCCGCAGCCTGCTCTTCCGGCAGAAGATGGTTCTTCGTCAGCCCATCCTTTAATATCTGGAACGCCTCTTCAGGAGTATCCGCAAACTGGAACAGTTCTACATCGCGCGGCGAGATGGCCCCCTTCTCTACCAGCACGTCAAAGTTCAGCACCTTCTTCCAGTAAGCCGAACCGTAGACGACAATCGTCATCTTCTTGGCCAGCTTTTGCGTCTGCGCCAGCGTCAACAGCTCAAACATTTCATCGAGTGTGCCAAAGCCTCCGGGAAAGACCACCAGGGCTTTCGCCAGATAGGCAAACCAGTACTTGCGCATGAAGAAGTAATGAAACTCAAAGTTCAGCGCAGGTGTGATATAGCGGTTCGGCTGCTGCTCAAACGGCAGCTTGATATTCAGCCCGATGGTCTTGCCTCCGGCTTCATATGCGCCGCGGTTGGCCGCCTCCATAATGCCTGGGCCGCCGCCCGAAGTCACCACAAAGCGGTGTCGCCGCGACTTCAACCCCTTGGCCCAGTCCGTCAGCAGATACGCCAGCCGCCGCGCATCCTCATAGTAGTGCGCCATCTCCACAGCGGCCTCGGCGCGGCGAAGCTGAAGCTCCGTTACTGCGCCGTCCGTTGCAGGCTGCTCTTCCTGCGGGGCTGGACGCTGCGAGCCGGTATTTTCCAGCAGCTCCAGTTGATGGTTCGCCTCATCGAGCGCGCGAAACCGCGCCGACCCGAAGAAGACAACCGTGTCCTGGATGCGCTCGCGCCGGAAGCGCGCCAGCGGCTCCAGATATTCAGAAAGGATGCGGACAATCCGCCCGTCCGGGCTGTTCAGAAAAGCCGGGTTGTCATAGGCAAGGGGAGCGCTGGCAAGCTGTTCTGGGTCGAGTTCAGACATAAATCAAGGCTCACGATAATGGATGGCGTCGGTGATGGCAATCCAGATGTTCAGCAGCCCCAGTCCGGACACCACACCGCGCACTGCTCCATTCGATGCCAGCCACGCGACCTGCGAAACAAGGTTGAACAGATGGTTTTCCGTCCAGAGATGTGTCCAGGGCAGCGCCACAATCAGCAGTCCGAGATACAACCGCACTACGACGCGCAGAAACAGATCTATGCGGCGAAGCCACACAGGTGTGCGGTGCTCTTCAGGAATTGCGGGTTTGCTCTCAGGACCAGCCGGGCCATGCGGAGTGTTCGACGAAAACAGGTTCGGCTGATACGACATGCGTCTTTTTTCAAGCTATCACAGCCGTCTCCCGAGTCTCACACCTGGCGCCTGCATCTCTTCAAGAAATGTGGACCAAATGCAGGCTTGTTACAATTTTTTCTGCCTCACTGTCGTGCTATGATAACGGGGTTCGGGAACTGTCCCTGATATATCTTTCTCAGTAAAGGAGCACCCATGCCCCCGGCCTTTGCTGGTAATATTCAGGTCCCCACGGCACCTGTAGACCATTCCTCAGACCACAAACTCCCCAACCTGCGCAGCCTGAATCCGTCGGCCATCCATACTACCGCTGCGCTAGGCGGCACGATTGGCCCTCATGTGACGCTGGTGCATGGTGATGAATGGACCATCATTACAGGTTCAGAGAAGCGGACAATCCAGAACGACCAGACCATCGAGATTAAAGGCAACGAGGCTCATACCACCACGAAGAACCTGACCTATAAAATCATTGGCCAAACAGTGGACACCCGCATTGGCGCACACTATCAGACAAACAATTCTCCCCGGTTTGAGACCTACGTGCACACTCTGACTCAGGACCATCACGAAAAGATGATTGTGCACCAGCCAACAACGCTCATGGACATTATCAACTTATATTTCGGTCGAAAGTGGGTTTCGCTGAATGCGACTGGGGCGAGTTTCAGCGCAACAGGTACTTCTGCTTCTCTGACCTCGCTTAGTGGTTCCGGAACCGTAATGAGTGCTTCAAACACGGTCTTTTCATCCAGCAGAGAATCTTTCTCTATAAAGGACCTTGATATTGGTTTACATGTACGCGGAATGATCACGGAGTTGAAAGCCATGAAGCTTAAAGCGGCACTCGCCCACCTTAAGGCAATTATTGGAAACTTCAATGCTGGCATTGCTGCAAATATGAGCAGTCCGTTCAGTTAAATATTTGCCTTCGTACAATATGAGTTCTGCGGGGACTTACATGCTTGGATTCAGCGTCCATGTCCTGAATATGGGAGACAAACTGACGATTGCCGTGCCGGCAGACCTGCCTTTGTTCATCATTTTCTTACTTCCACTGCTCATTCTTTTTGGCGTTTACCGGGAGATGAATACGTCCCGTGGCCGCAAAAAATGCGTTGTCTACATGCTCATCAACATTGTCATCCTGAGTATGATTTTCACCCCCGCAAAAGTAGAACTGGACGCCAGGCAAGGAACAGCCACCGTACGAACCGTAATGTTTTTTGTTCCCCGGCATCATGTTATTCCACTCTCCTCTGTTCAAGGTGCAATGGTAAAAACATCAGAGCTAACCGAGGCCTTGGCGCTTGTTTTGACTGATGGACACGCGATGCAACTCACTCCTTTTGACCAGGTACGTGGTACGGATGTCGCAGCTGCGGCCATCAATGACTTTCTGCGCACACACGGAGGAGTGGGGAAACCATACTGAAATACACACATGCCAATTAGTCTTACGGATTCCTGCTGATGATGGACATGTCCCTCCGTAAAAAACGTAGCCGCATTGATCCCATTCGGCCAGTAACGGATCTCTCTCCTTTTCTGAGAGCAGCGCAGATCACCGACTTCTCGCTTTACTGGGCACCTGTCACGGAGTACCCAGTCCCGCTGAACCAGCGCGAATGGATGCGCGAATTCTTAAAACGTCTGGCGGGGCATCTGAAACAGAAAGACGAATTACGCGAAGAATGGTTCCTACAGTTCAAGGCGCTCTATCCACATCTGATTGACCGCTTTGTCGAATGCGCCAGCCACTATGTTCCGGTGACGGGACTGGGATTTGTACCCGGCGCTGTTCCTGCCGAATTACCTGATTTTGAGGCTGTAAAAAAAGAAGTAGAGAAGGCCAGTAAAGACGGAAGACACGTCGAAGTACAGCAGTGGATGCCAGACCATGTGCACTGGTTTGCCGCCAAACAACCGGAAGAACAACGCCGGGACTTCTTTGGACATGGTGGCATGTTCGCGCTCTACATGAGACCAAACACAAAAGCAGCTCGTGTCTTCCCTCAACTGCCGCGGTTTATGACCACCCATGAAGCCTACACTCCCGACCTGGAGCGACAGTTTGCCATGCTGAATTCTTTACAAGATGATTTTCTTGCGAAAAGCAAGGAGATCTTCGGCACGCCTTTTCGTCAAAAGCCCGGTTATCGTGGATTGGCATTCATAGTGCCACTGCTTTCCAGCAGAAGTTTCCTTGACTCTACCCCAGAGCAACGCGGCACTTGGTTTCGCTTGTTTCAGGGATATTTCATCGAAAGCAGACAGGACAATGGTGTTCTGTTTGCATCCAGTGATTTTGAATTTGATGAAGATTTGATCTCGATTCTGGAAGGAATGCGGAGTGACGGGTTTTTCTATCGCACATAGCACGAAAAAAAACTGGAAGGTTCGCGTTTTTCCATCGGAAGGTCCCTGGCACTATGCCAGCCTCATGGTTCCCGGGTTCCCACTCAAGTCCCCTCTCAGGGAAGATCTGCGGAGTACTCTCTGGACAGCCATCGAGGCGGTACGTGGCGCGCAGATATTGCAGCTTTCAGTATGGCTATTAATGGATTCTCTGCATAAAGACGGTGCCGTCCATGCTCTAAGCAGGCATGGTGCGGAGTGGTTGCCAGACTTCGGCTTCGGCCTTTGGCCTGATCGCGAGCCGCCCCGCATGTATGAAGAAAGAGATTTCCTTGATCTGGAATTTGGTGCGGAAATGCCCAGATTGATGCACTCAGTCGCCCATATCACAACAGAGAACCAAGATACCGTAACTCACGCATGGGAAACTATGTTCGGCACTGGTAGCACTGTTCTTGCCCTTTCAAGCGTTTCCGCAGACAACATTCTGGCCACCATGCGGGTAGCCGCACTTGAAAAAATTCAGGATGAAACCTTTCGCAGTTTTCCATGGTATTTTTCTCTGATTGGACAGAAGGCGATGGAAGCAGGTCCAGTCTTGCTTGATTCGTGGCTCGGCCCAGTCGAGCTTTATGTCCGCGAGAGCGAAGAAGATGGTTCCATCGTCTTGCTGGGCCGTTCTGATTTCAGTCTGGCGCTAGAAGCCGCAGGTTTCCACCTGATAGAAGAACCTCCGCAAAAGTAAACGCATATCATGCCGGAACGGCATTCCGCTTCGGCCTGCGGTTGGCCTGCAAAACTTTCTTGCGCAGACGCAGCGACTTCGGCGTCACCTCGACCAGCTCATCATCGGCGATAAACTCGATCGCCTGCTCCAGATTCAGCAGGCGCGGCGGCGCCAGACGGATGGCCTCGTCGGCGCTTGATGCACGCATGTTAGTCAGTTTCTTCTCGCGCACGGCGTTTACGTCGAGGTCATTGTCGCGCGAGTGCTCGCCGATAATCATGCCTTCGTATGTCTCCACGCCGGGCTGGACGAAGAGCACGCCGCGGTCCTGCAAGCCATCCAGTGCATAGGCGGTGATGGTGCCTGCGCGGTCTGAGATGAGCGCTCCGGTACTGCGCTGCGGAATCTCGCCCTGGTAGGGCATGTATCCGTCAAAGAGCGAATTCATCACGATGGTGCCGCGCGTTTCCGTCAGCAACTCGCTGCGCAGGCCAATCAGCCCACGGCTGGGCACGCGGAACTCCAGACGGACGCGCCCCGAGCCGTGATTGTGCATCTTCACCATCTCTCCCTTGCGTGGCCCAAGGCGCTCAATCACTGTTCCGACAAAGTTTTCTGGAATATCAATGGTCAGATGTTCAACCGGCTCCATCACCTTGCCGTCAATGGTGCGCGTTACAATCTCCGGACGGCCCACCATCAGCTCGTAGCCTTCGCGGCGCATCATCTCAATCAGGATGGCGAGCTGCAACTCGCCGCGCCCCAGCACCTTGAAGGCATCCGGGCTGTCCGTGTCTTCCACGCGGATGGAAACATTGGTCAGCAGTTCTTTTTCCAGGCGCTCGCGCAGATTGCGAGAGGTCACAAACTGGCCCTCGCGTCCTGCAAAGGGCGAGTTGTTCACCATGAACTGCATCGCAATCGTCGGCTCGTCAATCACGATGGGCGGCAGCGGCGCAGGGTTTTCGATTCCGGTAATGGTCTCGCCGATGGTAATGCCTTCCACACCTGCAATTGCAACAATGTCGCCGATCTCAGTGGTTTCTATGTCCACGCGCTTCAATCCGGCAAAGCTGAAGAGCTTGGTGATGCGCGTCTTTTGCAGGGCGCCGTCGCGTTTTGAAATGTAAACTTCCTCGCCGGTCTTCAGCGTTCCGTTAAAGACGCGGGCGATAGCGATGCGGCCCAGGTAGTCCGAATAATCGAGGTTCGTCACCAGAATCTGCAGCGGCCCGTTTGCATCGCCGTTCGGCGGAGGCATGGTCTTCAGAATGGTCTCAAACAGCGGCTGCAAATCTTTGCCTGGGACCGCTGCGTCTGTGCTTGCCAGGCCGAGCTTGCCGTTCGTATAAAGAACGGGGAAGTCGAGCTGGTCTTCGGTCGCATCCAGATCAATAAAGAGATCGTAGACCTCGTTCAGCACCTCCTGCGGACGCGCATCAGGGCGGTCAATCTTGTTGATTACCAGCACCGGAGTCAGCTTCGCTTCAAGCGCCTTTGAGAGCACGTACCGCGTCTGCGGCAGCGGGCCTTCTGAAGCGTCTACGAGCAGCACCACGCCGTCCACCATTTTGAGTGCGCGCTCCACCTCGCCGCCAAAATCGGCGTGCCCGGGCGTGTCCACGATATTGATCTTCGTGTCTTTGTAGTAGATGGCCGTGTTCTTGGCCAGGATCGTAATGCCGCGCTCGCGCTCCAGGTCGTTCGAGTCCATCACGCGTTCGGCCACGGCCTCATTGGCGCGAAAGGTCCCGGACTGGCGCAGCATAGCGTCCACAAGCGTGGTCTTGCCATGGTCCACATGGGCGATGATGGCGATATTGCGAATGCTCGTGCTCATGGACACAGATTTCCTCTTCTCTACAAATAAAGCTTCAGGAATGTCTCGGAATGCCGTCAGGCAGGCAGGTCAGCCGAAAATGTTTCCTCTATCCAGTTTACGGCATGCAGAGGACAGAGCGTTCACTGAGTTGAGATGTCAGATCATCCAGCCTGACTGCGAACCGGAATACCGGGCCCCTTACTTCAATCCCCTCTTCATCCGGTACACAATCCCTACTGAAATCGCAAACTGGTCCTGGATGCCACCGGAGCCGAATTTTGTAATTGTTGCGTCCGGCGAGATGCGGAAGACCAGCCTCGGCGAGCGGTTCAGGTCGAGTGATCCGCCAAAGGCCCCGCCAAAAGTAAGCTGGTTGCTGAACAAGCCCAGCTCTGCAGGGGGAACATTCCCGATATCGTGCTGGAAATTACCATAGGCGCCACCCACCAGCGCGTGCAGAGTCAGCGAGGCATGTTCATTGCTGGGTCCGCGCCATTCCGGACCAGCCAGAAACATATGCTCACTTACAAATGGTCCTTTGATGTTGTACACGTTCGGAACGACGCCGCTGGTGCCATAATATCCGCGAACATTGGCAGCCGCCGCCCAGCGTCTGGTAAAGAACCGCGCCGCCTGCACATCAAATCCGCCCAGGTTCGCGCCTTGCAGCAGGTTTGGCCCTGCATTAAAGTGCGAGTACGCGAAACCTCCGTAAAGCTCCCACTTGTAGTCGTAATGCACTCCGGCGAGAGCGTAGTTGGGAGCAACCTGCGGCTGCTGGTTAGGAGACGAAACGGTACCCTGCGTCTGGGCAGAAGCAGCGGAAACCATGGCGGCAAGGGCCAGAAAAGAAAAAAGCGTTCTCTTAAACAAAAAACTCCTCCAGACATCCGGCGAACAGAAATTTTGCCGTAAATTCTAAAGATACATGGCAGAATGGCCTTCTGTCAGATAGACGGGCACCACCCGTTTCGGGAAGCCCTGCCGCCGCACCTCCGCATCCCACTTGCTATACTGAGTAGGAATGCATTGTTTGCATTCAATTTCCGGAGGAAACCCATCGCACAATTAGACAAACGTTCGGCCAAGCAGTTTATCCGCATCAATGAAAGAATCCGCGCCAGAGAAATCCGCGTGATTGATGAAAACGGCGAACAGCTCGGCATCCTGCAGCCCTTTGAAGCTTTGAAAATCGCCCGCGAGCGCGGCCTTGACCTGGTAGAAGTCTCGCCCAATGCTGTCCCGCCCGTCTGCCGGATTCAGGACTACGGCAAATATCTCTATGAAAAAGACAAGAGCGAGCGCGCCGCGCGCAAGAAGCAGAAGGTCATTACGGTAAAGGAAGTAAAGTTCTCGGTCACCGTAGATGAGCACGACTATCAGACCAAGAAGAACCAGGCCATCCGCTTCCTCCACGAAGGCGACAAGGTGAAGGCTTCCCTGCGCTTCAAAGGCCGCCAGATGGCCCACCGCGAGTTGGGCTATAACATCATCAACCGGCTCATTCAGGATGTAGGCGACGCCGGAACGGTCGAGTTCATGCCGCGCATGGAAGGCACCACGCTCCATGCCATTCTCGCCCCAGCCAAAAAGGAAGCCCCGAAAAAGGCTGCTCCGCCCAAGCCTCCTGCGCCGCAAACAGCGCCGGCCGCACAAACACAGGCATAGCTTTTCCCATGCAAACCCGATCTCCGGAACGCGAGGCTTTTGCGTTCCGGATGGAAGCCTCCCCGTCTTTGAACAGCTGATGCCGGGCCATATCCTGTCCCGCTGCCGCTGCGCGATATCGTCAGATGCCAAGTAATGGCCGCCCCGGGCAGCCCGATGCAAAACCAGCATCAGGAACCATACAGGTCCCACCACGCTCCGCCGCTGCACTGATGGAGCAGTAGTCCATCCGCAGTTCCACTTTTGCGGGAAAATAAGCATATGCCGGATACAACAGGAACGCTGAAAACCCACACCGAATACCTCTTTTTTCACACCAGGAAGCGTCGCGAAATCGTCCACATTACCCCTCAACTGGAGAAAATTGTGGTGCGCAGTGGCATCCGCGACGGCTTTTGTTTTGTCTCACCTATGCACATCACCGCGGCGATTTACGTCAATGACCACGAAAGCGGTCTGATTGCCGACATCGAAGAATGGCTGGAAACACTGGCGCCCGCGCGTCCCGACTACCGCCATCATCAGACTGGGGAAGACAACGCCGATGCGCACCTTAAGTCCTTGCTGCTGCATCATGAAGTCACGCTGCCCATCACGGATGGCCGGCTGGACCTGGGCACATGGCAGCGCGCCTTCTACGCGGAATTTGACGGCCAACGCCGCAAGCGCGTCATTGTGAAGCTGATGGGAGTGGCTTAGTCAGCGCAGCGTTGACCGCCTCAGGTCTTGCCTGAGAAACATTCATGGCCGGCGCACGCGGAATGGTCATGCTGGGCAGAACGATAATGTCCACCCGGCGGTTCTGCGAGCGGCCATCCGGCGTGGCATTGTTTGCTACCGGATGGAACTCAGCATACCCCGACGCCGAAAGCCTTACGGGAGAAAAATGGTGTGCCACAATAAACATTTTCGCCAGCCGCGTGGCGCGCGCAGTGGAAAGCTCCCAGTTGGAATCGAACTGGTCATTGTGAATAGGCACATTGTCCGTATGCCCCTCAATGCGAATGTCATATGGAGTCGGGCGCAGCGCATCGGCAATTGCATCTAGGGTCCTGATGGAGTCCGGATGAGGCGTAGCAGAGCCGCTGTCATAAAAGCCTGCCTCTCGCAGAGAGATGACCAACCCGTCGCGTCCAATCCGGAGGGCGACCACATGATGCGCAATCTGGTTTGAGAGCAGTTTTTCCAGTTGCTTTTTGATGCGCTCGAGGTCCTGCCGCACCTCGGGGGAAGCCAGCATCTGCTCGCCTAATACAACATTGACCGGCGAAACCTGCGCATCGGGCGACGCAGAGAGCGCAGCGGCCTTTGGCGTCTGGTCTTTGCTCACCGATTGAAACAGTCCAAGCGATTTGAACGCATCATTAATGGCCTGTGCCACTGCTGCCTGCTTCTTCATGTCTGCCTTGGAACTGGCATACATGACCACAAAGAAGGCGAACATCAGCGTGATGAAATCGGCATAGGAAACCAGCCATCGTTCATGGTTCGGTGCGTGGCCCTTTTGTCCTTTCTGTTTCATGCGGCCTCCGCTTCTACAGGCTTGGCAGACTTCCCCTTTTTCCCGGCCGCAGGATGAAACCCCTGCAGCTTGATCTCAATCATGCGCGGATTCATCCCCTCCAGAATCGAGATCACGCCTTCCAGCACCATTTCCTTCAGGCGGCGCTCATCGGCGACGCGATAGCGCAGCTTTCCCGCCGCAGGAAGAAAAAAGATGTTTGCGCTGCCGACGCCGTAAATGGTCGCAACAAAAGCAACCGCGATGCCCCTGCCCACCTCATCCATGTGGTCCAGGTGGCCCATGACCTGAATCAGCCCCATGACCGCGCCAATGATTCCTATGGTCGGAGCAAAGCCTCCTGCCGACTCGAAGACGGCAGGAATCGTGTCTTCCATCTGGGCCTCGTTTTCAAGGTGCAACTCCATAATCTTGCGCAGTTCAGCCGGCTCGGTGCCATCCACAGCCAGCATCAGCGCCTGCTTCATAAACGGGTCGGCAATAGAGGCGAGGTCCTGATCGAGGGAGACAATCCCGCTGCGCCGCGCTTTGTTGGCAAAACCAAGCAGCAGCTTTACGGTGGCGTCGGCGTCGTTCTTTTTTTCAAAAAAGACCTGCGCCAGACGCTTGAATGCCGAGCCCACCGTCGCCAGAGGAAACTGAAGCATGACGGCGCCCATCGTCCCACCGAGAACGATCATGGCGGCCGTCGGCTGCAGGACCTGCCCGATGTGTCCACCTTCAATCAATAGCCCGGCCAGGATTCCGGCCAGCGCAAGCACCACTCCAGTAAAGCTGCTCTTGTCCATGGATTTGCCCTGAAATTTGGATTTACCAGTCCCTGCGGCGCCGTTGCGCTGCATCATCCGCTCCGGGGACCTCGTCCATAGCGGAATTTGCTGCAACAATGCGCAGTCCCGTGGATTTGGCCGAAGCCGCTGCAACCGCGCCCAGGTCGTCAGTCGTGGCCTGCTTCATCGCGTCGGCCAGCAGTTTTGTCCGGTAGGCGGTAATGCGCCGCACAACCTCCGCGCACGGTTCGGCCACAACGATCTTTTCGCCATGAAGCAACGTGAGGGTCGTGTCCGGGGACGACTCGACATACTTGATCAGATCGCTGTTGACGACCATCGGAGACCCGTTGAGGCGCGTAAGTTCAATCATGTATGGATGACCTCTCGATTACAGAGAGGCTTATCGGCAGGAGCAGGAAAAGGTTCAAGGAACGGAAGGATGCGTGGTCCGGAGGGGCCATCCATAGATTGTCTATGGATAAGGAGGGAAATCAGCGCGATTTTTTCTAAATTCCTGAAAACAAAAGCTTAAAATGATGCGTTCTTTCTTATTTTTGCGCGATTTGATATCTGGATTGTCTGCTTATGCCAGGCCCGAGTCCAAAAATGGAGTGTACAGGACCTGTGAAAATGCCTTTAAACCTTCATATCGCTAAGATTCTTCCCCTTCGATCCTAGAATGACGGGACTCTCCGCACAATCGGTCTCTGCTGCGCGGGCAAGATGCGGATTTTTCCTTCTTTCTTTCAGGATATCAGGTGGAAGGGCGCTCTCCGGCCTTGCGGGCACCAGTATATATTCCTGAAAACAGGAAGTTTAGACAGGAGACGTTACCTTTGTAAGGATTGACAGAGATGGAATGCGAGCGGGCATCATCTTTTATCGCGGAGCAGTACGCCGCGCCGGGCGTTTTCTCATACTCGATGCGCGTATGGCGAGCGAAGGCTCAAGAATGATGCTCCTCGGTTGAGGCCGGATTTTGGCCCCCAGAATGCCGAGAAGCACCTCGGCTGTGCGCTCTCCAATCCCCTGACTGTTCTGGTCTACGCTCGACAGCGGAACGCGCAGAAAAGGATCGTAGTGAAGGTTTCCGCATCCGATCACCGCAATGTCATCGGGAATGCGCAGCCCGGCATCCAGAATTGCCTGCATGGCGCCAATCGCCAGTGGGTCGTTGTACACAAAAACCCCATCCGGCCGTGGCCGCTGTTTGAGCAAAAGGCGCATGGCCTCTGCTCCCATTTTTTCGCTGTCAATGTCTACTGTGGAACGCGACACTACCAGGGAATCTGTAAAGGGGAGTCCTCTGCGCTGTAGCGCCTGCTTATATCCCTCAAAGCGACGCGTTCCGGTGCTGTTCTCCCGTCCGCGGACATGCGCGATCCTCCGGCACCCCTGGTCAATCAGATGTTCGGTCGCAAGCCGTCCCGCAGCCTCGTCGTTGATACCGACAAAGTTCGCTGAAAGCTGTGGTATCTCACGGTCAATCAGCACATACGGCAGTTCGTGGTGGTCCAGACGCAGAAAAGGCTGAGGACCGGTGCCGCAGGAAGCAATCACCAGCGCATCCAGGCGCCGTCCGGTAAGCTGTTGAATTTCTCTGGCCTCAAGCTCCGGGTCTTCTTCAGAGGATGAAATGATGGTCGAATATCCGTGCTTTGCAATCGCCGCCGAAAGCGCCTTGGCCAGCTCCGCGAAAAATGGGTGCAGCAAATCAGGGACGATGAGGCCAATCAGATAACTGCGCCCGGTAACGAGACTCCGGGCCATAATGTTCGGTTGATAATCAAGCTCTTTGATGCGCCGCAGAACGCGTTCCCGGGTCTCTTCCGCGATGTCGGGATGGTTTCGCAGGACCTTGGAAATGGTGACGACCGAGAGGCCCAGATCTTTCGCGATGTCCTTCATGCGGACAGTCATATGTGAGGACTATACAATGTTGGAAGTCTGCGTTGAAGTTAAAGATGAGGTAAAGTTTACTTTACCGATTTCCAAAAGACCGGAAACTATTTTTGCGAGGGTGAATGCCAACACGCGCAGTTGTTCGACCGGGCCCCTCTATGAAATATCGCAGGCTGGGCCAGACAGATTTGCAGGTTTCGGTACTGGGCTTTGGTGCTTCGCCGCTGGGCGATGTCTTTGGCCGGGTGGATGCCGCTGAAGGCGCAAGAGCAGTCCATCTGGCCATTGCGGAAGGCATCCACTTCTTCGACGTCTCTCCTTACTATGGGCTGACGCTGGCAGAAGAGCGGCTGGGGCAGGCCTTATTGGGCAGGCGGGACAAGGTCGTTCTCGCCACCAAGTGCGGAAGATATGGCGCTGCTGAGTTTGATTTCTCTGCCAGACGGGTCCGGTCGAGCATGGAAGAATCCTTGCGCCGGCTGCGCACCGACTATGTAGACCTGTTTCAGGCGCACGACGTTGAGTTTGGCGATGTGGAGCAGATTGTCCATGAAACCATTCCTGCGATGCGGCGAATGCAGGAAGAAGGCAAGGCCCGCTATATCGGCATCAGCGGATATCCGCTGAAGGTGCTGATGCGCATTGCAGAAAGTGTTCCTGTGGATACCATCCTGAGCTACTGCCACTACAACCTTCTGAACGACACGATGGCATCGGTCCTGGCGCCCTTTGCGCAGAAATCGGGCATTGGCCTTATCAATGCATCCCCGCTGCATATGGGAGTGCTGACGGGAAATGGAGCCCCGCAGTGGCATCCTGCTCCGCCTGAAGTCCATCGCGCAGTCGAGAAAGCGCGTTCGTTCTGCCGCGAGCACAACATCAGCCTGCCGGAGCTTGCACTGCAATTTAGCCTCGATTGCACGCATGTGGCCAGCACTCTGGTGGGCATGTCTACGGAAGAAGAGGTGCGGCAAAATCTGCGCGCACTGGAAAAACCAGCAGATACGGAATTGCTGCGGCAAATCAAAGCGATTCTGGCCCCGGTTGCGAATGTCGAATGGCCGTCAGGAAGGGCGGAAAACCATGATTAAGCGCGTGGATGCTCATCAGCACTTCTGGGCGTATTCGCCTGAAGAGTATGGCTGGATAGATGGAAATATGGAGGAAATCCGGCGCGATTTTCTGCCGCCGCATCTGGCCACGGAAATGGCCGGGGCCGGAATTTCTACGAGCATCGCTGTTCAGGCGCGCCAGACAGTTGCAGAAACGGAATGGCTGCTCCATCTGGCGGAGGAACACTCCTGGATTGCAGGTGTGGTGGGATGGGCGCCGTTGATCAGCCCTGATTTTCCCGCGCTGCTGGAGCGCCTGTGCGCGCATCCGAAATTCTGCGGCCTGCGGCATGTTCTGCAGGATGAGCCGGACGATGACTACATGCTCAGGGACGGGTTCAATCGCGGAATCCGTCTGCTCAACGGCAAGGACCTCGTCTATGACATTCTGATCTACGAACGTCATCTGCCCATTGCCCTACAGTTTGTGGACCGCCACCCAAACCAGAAATTTGTGATAGACCACCTTGCCAAGCCCCGCATCCGCGCAGCAGAGATTTCACCGTGGCGCGAAAACATTCGCGAAATTGCGCGACGGCCAAACGTCTGGTGCAAACTCAGCGGAATAGTGACGGAAGCGAACTGGCAAAGCTGGACGACGGACACGCTTCGGCCTTATGTAGAAATTGCACTGGAAGTTTTCGGGCCACAGCGCATCCTGGCCGGGTCTGACTGGCCTGTCTGTACTCTGGCTACCAATTACCAGCGCTGGTGGCAAACGCTGGAGGCGATGCTTTCCAGCCTTTCTGCTTCTGAGCAGGACGCTGTTTTTGGTGGCAACGCCATCGAAATCTACAACCTGAAAGGACTGAAGGCATGAAGGCGCTTGTGCTGCGCGGCCCGGGATCGGCCCAGATAGAAGATGTTCCTCCTCCCGTGCGAAGATCCGGCGAGGCATTGCTGCGCGTGCGCTATGTTGGGCTTTGCGGGACGGACCTGAACTCCTTCCGCGGACGCAACCCGCTCGTTTCGTATCCGCGGATTCCTGGACATGAGATTGCCGCAACCATCGCTGAGATAGACGCCGGTGCTCCCGGGCTTTCCGTGGGGATGGATGTGACGCTTTCTCCTTACACAAGCTGCGGAAAATGCGCTTCCTGCCGAAACAACAGAAACAACGCCTGCCAGTTCAACCAGACACTTGGAGTGCAGCGCGACGGTGCTTTGACGGAATACATCTCTGTGCCTGTGGAGAAGCTCTGCCCGGCACGCCTCAGCCTGCGCGAACTTTGCCTGGTTGAGCCGCTTACGGTTGGTTGCCACGCTGTGGCCCGCGCCCGCGTTACAGATGCGGACACGGTCGCCATTTTCGGCTGCGGAGGCGTCGGGCTGGGCGCTGTGGCCGCATCGGCCTTCCGTGGAGCGAAGACCGTCGCCATTGACGTGGATGACAGCAAGCTGGACATCGCAAAGAAGGCCGGTGCTGCCTTTGCTGTCAACGGACAAAAGCAGGACGCAAAGACTGCGCTGAACGAACTGACGGACGGCCTCGGCCCGCAGGTTGTGATCGAAGCCGTGGGCAGGCCCGAAACATTTCTCTCTGCGGTGGACATTGTAGCGTTCACCGGACGCGTGGTTTACATAGGCTACGCCAAAGAGCCTGTGACCTACGAAACCCGGCTCTTTGTCCAGAAAGAGCTGGACATTCTGGGCACGCGCAACGCGCTTCCGCAGGACTTCCGCGAGGTGATTGCAATGCTCGAGCAGAAGCGGTTCCCTGTAGATGCGGCCATCAGCACCATAGTGCCTATGGAAGAAGCGCCGGGGGTTTTCGCCGCCTGGGATGCCGAGCCTTCGAGGTTCACGAAGATCATGGTTTCCTGCAGTGGTGACCTCAGATAACGATAACTGTATCGTAGACAAATTTCACCCATGCTTGCTATCATGGGCACGCACCAGCATTCCATAAAACCCATCCTTCAGGAGCCACAGTGCAGCGACGGGATTTCTGCAAACTTCTGGCGGCCACAGCCGCATCGAGCGCTCTCCCCACCTTCGGACAATCTGCTGCTGAGAAATCTTCCGTGCTGCCGCGCGAATTCAACGAGTACACGCAGGACTACGCCGAGTTCTGCGCGTTGCCGCCGGAAAAGAGGACCTTCTACGAGCTCAGCAACGGAAGAATCGTCCCGGTGAAGCTGGATAACGCAACGTGGAAACCGGCGGAATGGGGCAGGCCCCCGGAGCTGCCTGTCGCCGGCGGCTCGTGGGACGGCGTTCCGATGGAATCCCCCATTCCTGATTTGTCTGGCGATGGCCCTTACAAGCCGACATGGGATTCGCTGCTGCAATACGAAGCCCCGGAGTGGTATCAGGACGCGAAGTTTGGCATCTGGGCGCACTGGAGCCCGCAGTGCGTGCCCGAGGCCAGCGACTGGTATGCGCGCAACATGTACATCGAAGGGCAGCACCAGTACAAATATCACCTTGAGCACTACGGTCCTCCCTCGCGCTTCGGCTACAAAGACCTCTGCGCGCAGTGGACGCTGCTGAACTGGGAGCCGGACGAGCTTATCACCCGGTACAAAAATGCCGGCGCGAGGATCTTCATCGCACTGGCCAATCATCATGACGGCTTCGATACGTGGAACTCTAAGCACCATCCCTGGAATGCATCTGCGATTGGCCCGCATCGTGATGTGGTTGGCACATGGGCGACCGCGGCGCGCAGACAGGGACTGCGTTTTGGCGTTACCGTGCATCAGGCGCGCAACTGGTGGTGGTTTCAGCCTTCGCATGGCGCCGACAGTTCCGGGCCGCTCGCAGGTGTTCCTTACGACGGCATTCTTACAGAAGCAGAAGGCAAGGAGCAGTGGTGGCAGGGACTCAACCCGCAGCTGCTCTATGGGGTGAAGCATCCTTTGGATGCGCTGCCGGACATTTCGTATGTCAGGAACTTCTATGACCGCACGCGCGATCTGATTGATCAGCACAATCCTGACCTGCTTTACTTTGACAATTCGCTGCTGCCGCTCGGATGGGGTGGAATGAACATCGGCGCGTATTTTTACAACAACAGCCTGAAGCAGAATGGCGGAAAAATGGAAGCCGTCCTGAATGTGAAGGACGTGCCTGAGCGCCTGGTGAAAGCCGTGGTCGCCGACTTTGAGCGCGGGCTGACCAGCGGCATCATGAAATATCCCTGGCAGTCGGAGACCTGCATTGGCGCCTGGCACTATGCCCGCTTTCTATATGAAAAGCCCGGTGAATACGGTGGTTATCTGCCGCCACGCGATGTCATTCACTGGATGATTGACACGGTGAGCAAGAACGGGACCTTCATTCTGAACATTCCCGGCAGGCCCGACGGCACGATAGACAGCAAGGAAATTGCCGTGCTCGACGGCATCACCGCCTGGATGCAAACCAACGGCGAGGCCATTTACGAAACGCGCCCGTGGAAGGTCTATGGCGAAGGGCCGAACCAGATCAAGGCAGGATCTTTCCAGGGAAACAGCATCAGTAAGCTCGGCCCCAAAGACATCCGCTTCACCCGCAACAAGGCAAATACTGTTGTCTACGCAATTGCGCTGGGCTGGCCGCAGGAAACCATCGTGATTCAGTCGCTGGGACTTTCTGCCGAAGCCAAACCGGGCAAAGTGGCAAAAGTGGAACTGCTGGGCACCGGCGCGAAGGTCACTTGGAAGCAGAGTGCAGATGCTCTCCGCATAGACCTGCCCAAACAGTACCAACCCAAAGTGGATTACGCGGCCGCGCTGAAGGTGACCCTGGCCTGATTTAAAAAGACCCTGATACCTGGGTGACCAGGTACCAGGGTGGAGGCAGATTGCACTGCAAAAAGCTTTAGAAATACAGCTTTCCTCCGAACTGGAAAACTCGTGGGTCCGCTGTGCCGTTGATTTGCCCTGCAGTGGAGTTATATGGGCTGGAAGGGTTCCCGGTAAGCACTCCTGTATTCACTCCGGTGAATTGTGTGTGGTTCCAGGTGTTGAAGCTCTCTGCCCGGAACTGGAACCCGGCCCTGTCATTGAAGCGGAAATCCTTATACAAAGACAGGTTCCAGTTGTCGCGCCCCGGCCCCTTCACAATGTTTTTAGGTGCATTGCCCCAGGTGAGTGGCGCAGGTTGTGCAAAGGCGGTTGGACTGAACCACTGCTGGAACTTGTGCGGATACGTGATGTGTCCAATCAGGTCCGCATGGTTCGTAGTCCCGCCGCCAAAGCCCAGATTGTCGTTCGCCGCATTGACGCTCAGCGGGTTCCCGGATTGCATCAGTGTAATACCGGAGACCGTCCACCCGCCCAGCAGGGTCCTCGTAATCCCGCTCGAATGCCGGAAGACAGGCAGGTTGTAGTCAAAGCTGACTACGGCGATGTTCCGGCGGTCGAACCCTGCTGTTCCATACTGATAGCGCGGATTCATAGGATCATCGAGATTATTGAAGAGCTGGGCATCAAT
>DASRBV010000039.1:0-3406 GCA_035653455.1 Pseudacidobacterium sp.
CTTGCGATAGTTGTCCGCAATGCGCTGCATCAGGTTTTCGCTGGCGGAGACGTCCTCGCGGAAATCCACCGACGCCACCCAGAGCCGGACGATTTCAGCGCCGAGACGGTTGGCGATGTCCACCGGATCTACTACGTTGCCAAGCGACTTGGACATGGCGCGGCCCTGTTCATCGAGCGTCCAGCCCGAGGTGCCTACCATCGTGTAAGGCGCCTGGTGCTTTTCGCTGACGCCTACAGAAGTCAGCAGAGCGGTATGGAACCATCCGCGATACTGGTCGCCGCCCTCAAAGTAAAGATCTGCGGGCGGAGCAATGCCTTGTTCGGCTTCCAGCACGGCGTGCCAGCTTACTCCGGAATCGAACCAGACATCGAGAATATCCATCTCTTTGCGGAAGTCGCTGCCGCCGCACGGACATTTTGTCCCTTCGGGCAGAAGCTGTTCCACTTCGCGCGTGTGCCACGCGTCCACGCCTTCTCTCTCGAACAGCCCCACAATCGTGCGGTTGATGGCGGCATCTTTCAAGGGCTGATGACACTTGTTGCAGAGAAAGACGGCAATGGGCACTCCCCAGATGCGCTGGCGCGAGATGCACCAGTCCGGGCGCGTCTCGATCATATTGGCGATGCGGTCTTCGCCCCATGCCGGGTCCCACTTGATGTTTTTTCTGATCTGCTCCAGCGCAAGCCCGCGGAAAGTCGTTTCGCCCATCGGTGTGTCAATCGCGATGAACCACTGTTCCGTCGCGCGGAAGATGACCGGCTTATGGCAACGCCAGCAGTGCGGATAAGAGTGATAGATGTCGCTGCGGCCCATGAGCGCGCCGCGAGATTCCAGCAACTTGATGATCGGTTCGTTGGCCTTGAAGACCGTCTGGCCGTCATATTCGGGCAGCCCATTGCGGAGACGGCCTGCATTGTCTACATTGCAAGTCTGGTCGAGGCCGTATTTCGCCCCTGTGTAGAAGTCATCTGCGCCATGTGCCGGCGCGGTGTGGACTGCCCCGGTTCCCTGCTCCGTCGTGACGTAATCGGCAAGGACACCGAGGATACTGCGGTCCAGAAACGGATGCTGAAAGGTCACGCGCTCCATCTTCGCCCCTTTGAAGCGGGCCACTTCTTTTGCATCCTGCAGATTGCAGTTTTCGCGGACAGAAGCGGCCAGCGCCTCGGCGACGATGTAAACCCGCCCGTCCTGTTCGAGCGCCACATAATCGAGTTCGGGATGGAATGCGACAGCAAGCGAGGCAGGCAGCGTCCAGGGCGTCGTCGTCCAGATGATGGTTGAGACGTTTTTGCCTGCGAGAGATGCGCCAATTGCCGCCGGATCGCTGGTCAGCGCGTATTTCACGTAGATGCTGGGGCTGGTGTGCATCTCGTACTCAATCTCGGCGTCAGCCAGCGCTGTGCGGTCATGGATGCACCAGTAGACCGGCTTGAGGCCTTTGTAGACGAAGCCCTGCTCAAAGAAGCGGTAGAAAATCTCAAGCGTTTTGGCCTCGTACTGGCGCGACATCGTGAGATAAGGATGTTCCCAGCGGCCAAACACGCCAAGCCGGACAAACTGGCTCGTCTGAAGGTCTACGTATTTCTGCGCGTATTCACGGCAGGCGCGCAGAAACTCGGTCGAGGACATCTCGAGCTTTTTGCGGCCAAACTGCTCGTCTACTTTGATCTCAATGGGAAGGCCATGGCAGTCAAAGCCAGGAATATACGGAGCATCAAACCCCGCCATGGTTTTCGATTTGACGATAAAGTCTTTCAGGCACTTATTGAGCGCGTGGCCCAGATGGATAGGGCCATTGGCATAGGGCGGACCATCGTGCAGAAGATAGCGCGGAGAGCCTTTGCGCGTCTCGCGGACCTGTTGGTAGAGCTTTTCTTCGTCCCATTTTTTCAGGCGCAGAGGCTCATTCTGCGGCAGGTTTGCCTTCATGGGAAAATCGGTCTGTGGCAGTGTAAGCGTCTCCTTGAGCGGAGGGTAGGCACTGCCGGGTTCGGGCTTGGAGGACATCACTTCTCCCACGGAAAATTTGATAGGGGTAAAACTTTATTGTATCTGTTTAACTGCGTGACTTTGTTGCTGACCCATCGTCTATATTGGAAGAATCAGGCCGGTGACAGAGCGTGGCCGCCCGCCCCCGTGGATGCTTCGCTCAGGATGACACGCTAATTTTAGGCAGAACAGGCTTCGCTGATGACGAAAGAAGGAATCATAGTTAAAGACAAGCGAGGCACACGTCGTCCATAATGGAGAGATACGGTCAGATTAATCTTTTTATCTGACCGTGAAGTGCTATGGGCAATCAGGTTTTGACACCTCCGGAACTGGAGCCAGGAAAAAGCCGGCCGCAGGATGAACAGCCCGAACTTCTTGTTGAAGCTGACGGCTCGATGTGGCAGTCGCTGCTGCGGAACCTGCGCGACGCTTTTTCCTCATCGAAACAACCACCGCTGCAGTTGACTTCTCAGCCAGATGCGAACGGCGAACTTGTTGAGACGCTGGAAGAAGAGCCGATCTGGAAATCACTCTGGACCAACCTGCAGGATGCGCTCTTTCCAAAGAAACTTCCACCGCTTGAACTGACTTCAAAGCCGGCTGAAACCACAGCCATCCTCAATATCAAGCGGAACCCGAAATCAAGCGCATACTCCATTGCTGCGCACGTGCTCATCATCGGCCTCATCGTGCTGGCCATCATTGAAATGCGCATCCATACCAAGGCCATACAGAAGGCCCAGTTCGCCCCTGTGGACATCTCGCCGTACATTCCCATGGCCCCCGCGAAAGACGTCATGGGAGGCGGTGGCGGCGGCGGAAATCACGAGTTGGTGGACGCATCCAAAGGCAAATTGCCCAAGTTTGATAAGCAGCAGATCACCCCTCCACAAAAACTGCTGGTGGACAAACCAAAAATCCCGGTGCCTCCAACGGTAGTGATGCCCAACATCAAGATGCCGGACGCCAATATGCCCAACCTGGGCGTTCCGCAGTCTACGCAGGTGGCCCTGGCTTCGCAGGGGCAAGGCTCTGGCTCTGGATTCGGCCGTGGAAACGGTGGCGGTATTGGCCCGGGAAGCGGAAACGGCATTGGCCCGGGTTCTGGCGGCGGCACCGGCGGGGGCATCTATCACCCGGGCGGTGGCGTTTCTGCCCCGCAGGTGATTTATGCGCCTGATCCGGAGTTTTCCGACGAAGCACGGCGTGCAAAATATCAGGGAATCTGCGTGGTCGCCCTCATTGTGGACGCGCAGGGAAACCCGCAGAACGTGCATGTAGTGCGGCCGCTGGGTATGGGCCTGGATGAGAAGGCAGTCGAGGCCGTGCGGCAGTACAAGTTCAAGCCTGCCATGTTCCAGGGACATCCTGTTCCGGTGGAAGTAAATGTAGAAGTAAACTTCCGTAT
>DASRBV010000040.1:0-4038 GCA_035653455.1 Pseudacidobacterium sp.
TGTGCCGATGATCCACCCCACAACCGCTACGCGCGCATCTTTTTCCGATTTTGCCGAGAAGAACTTCTGGTACATGGCCTGATTGCCCAGCATCAGCAGGCATGTGGGCAGAAACAGCTCCATGGCGCGAATGAACGGCCCGGATCCAAGCGGACGGAAATGCGATGCGGGCAGCGCCGCGTGAAAGCCGCTCCAGCCACCAGACATGTGCAGCAAAACAGGAAAGGCAACCAGCATGGTGATGGTGGCAAGCAGACCGATGACGACATCCATGTATGCAACGGAAGACATTCCGGCAATGGCAGTGAACACAATCACGAAGATGGCGATGATGTATTTGCCCAGATCCGGAGTTATCACGGTTGGAAAGATGAGGCTGAGGATGTCTCCGCCGCCGATGAGTTGATAGCTGGTGATGGCGGTGTAGGCGAAGAGCACGGCAATTACGCCAAGGACGCGCGCGAGCTGGTTGTAGCGGGCTTCGAGCAGGTCTGGAATAGTGAACTGGGCCGAGCGCCGTGCGCGCGGAGCAATGAAATAAATGAGCAGCAGTCCTGCCCAGCCGCCGGCGCCTTGCCACAGCGCCACGATGCCGTTGTTGTAGGCATTTTCCGCGCCTCCGAGCAGCGATCCGGAGCCAATCCAGGAAGAAAGCAGTGTGAAGATCAAAACAAATGCAGGAAGCGAGCGCCCTGCGACCAAATAATCGGCCCGTGTCTTTACTTTTCCCAGACGGGTAAGCGAAACAATAAGCAGAGTAAGGATAATGGTGCCCACCACTGCGGCGTACAAGTGACTCATGGTCTTCCTTTGTTGAAGGCGTAAGCGACAGTGTACGGGGAAATGTAAGGAAGAGGAAATCCAGGTGCGCAGAGGCATTTTCGGAGAGGTTAGCCGCTGGATTGTCTCAGTCTGGAGCGTACCTGTTCCGCGCTCATTTCCCGGATGCGCACTACTTTATTTCTGGACTGGCTGCCGCTTATGATTTCGACGGATGAACGCGGAACATTCAGCAGTTCGGCGAAGAAGCGGACCAGGGCCTCATTGGCCTGCCCTTCAACCGGCGGAGTAGTCAGGGAAATCTTCAATGCAGCATTGTCGCCTTCGCCCAGCACACCTGAGATTGCTGTCCGGCTGGCGCGCGGCTGCACACGAACAGCAAAGCTCACGCCTGATGAAGATTCTTTCAGGGAAATCATGCGGGTTTCGATCTTGTGCCAAAGATGGCCGTGCCAATGCGCACCAGCGTGGAGCCTTCCTCAATCGCAATCTCGAAATCGCCGGACATGCCCATGGAAAGCTCACCGAAATCAAGCTGCGGATGTTGGGTGGCCAACTGGTCGCGCAGTTTGCGGAGCGTCCGGAAGCAGGTCCGCGCTGTTACGGGATTCTCGTCGAGCGGAGCGACGGTCATGAGGCCACGTAGGGCGAGGTTTTTCAGGTCGGGCAGATGCTCCAGCAATTGGTACAGCTCAGGGGAGCCCGGGGCGAGGCCGGTCTTGGTTTCTTCGGCGCTGAGCTTGATTTCAAGCAGGATGGGGATGGTCCAGTTGAGGCGTGCGGCGGCTTCGTTGAGGCGCTGAGCGATGCGGAGTGAGTCTACTGTGTCTATTGCGGAGAAGATTTCCGCTGCCTTTGCGGCTTTGTTCGATTGTAGATGCCCGATTAGGTGGACTTCAGCCAATTGCTGCTTGCCTGCGTCCATTTCTTTCACGCCGATTCCGAACACTTTCAGACCTGAGGATTTCTGCTGAAATTCCTGCACCCTGTTTTCACCAAAGAGCCGGATACCGGCCTGAAAGGCGGCGGCGATGGCCTCTGCCGGATGGGTTTTAGAGACCGCCATCAGATGTACTTCGTCCGGGTTACGCCCGGCGCGGCGGCAAGCGGCATGAATCAGGCTGAGAACCGAGGAGAGGCGTTCCTGGATGGAAAGGAAATCGGGCATTTTGTTTAGTTTACGGTAGATGTTCTACAGAAAAATGTATATCTCTCACAAGAAATCGTCGAACCAAAGTGATTTTTTATAAGGAGAAGGTGTTTTGGCCCGCATACTCCTATTCTTTTCTTTTAATTAATAAGTTTGACAACTTCTTGACGGAAAACGGTTATTAAATTGCCACCACTGTTCATGCAAGTAAAGGATACAATTTCCGAGAAGGGAAGAAAAATACATATGTCTCGATGGACGATGAGATTGGCATATGCGCTGCTTGTAAGCCTGCTATTGCCTGGTTTGCTGTTTGCGCAGGGTATTGTTACCGGCTACATCACTGGGACAGTTGTTGACCCGCAAGGGGCCGTGGTTCCAAATGCCTCTGTGACTGCGGTTCAAGCATCAACGAATGCGAGATTTGTAGTGAACACGTTGTCTAATGGTGATTTTGAGCTGCGCAATCTCCCGCCCGGCCGTTATACAGTCACCATTAGCGCTCCAGGGTTTCAGTCCACGACGCTTTCCAATGTTGTCGTCGCGGTGGGTGTGGAAACTGCGTTGAAAAACCAGACGCTCTCTGTTGGCCAAAGCCAGCAGGTGGTCACAGTAGATGCAACTATGACACCGCTGCTTTCTACCACGCAGTCCCAGATTTCGACAGAGTTTACTCCGCAACAGATTGTTGCCCTGCCTACCAATGCCGGGTTCGACACTCTGGCGCTGACGGCGCAGCCGGGCGTTGCCAGTGCCCATGACGCGATGTTTGCAAACAGCAATGGAAGCTTTGGGTATTCGGGACTTACTGTGAATGGCGAGCGCGGCCGCTCTGTCAATTTTGAAATTGACGGCCAGAACAACAATGACAACTCGGTAACAGGTCCGCAGTTTTTCTTCAATAACGGCGAAGCACTTCAGGCCGTCCAAGTGGTGACCGGTGTTTACGGTGCACAGTATGGCCGTAGTACTGGCGCCGTAGTCAATTACGTCACAAAATCCGGAACCAATGAATTTCATGGTTCGGCATTCGAGTTTTATACTGGCTCTTTTCTGCGCTCGCTTACCAATGACCAGAAAAACCCACTGCTTGGGTTCTGCGCTCCCGGGCAATCTCCTTCTACAGGCTGTGCTGTGCCAACCGTGCCGCGCTATGTAGAGCATCAGTATGGCGGTACTTTGGGTGGTCCTATTCTTAAGGACAAGCTCTGGTTCTTTGGCAGCACCTTCTGGGATCCGATCCATGAAGGCGCGGCCCCGGCCAACTCGGCCCCTAATCTTACTCCAACTCCGAATGGCCTGCAGCAGCTCCAGGCGGCCTTTCCCAATAATCCTTCTGTAAATGCTCTGACCCAGTTTGGCCCGTTCGCTATCAAATACGGCAATCCAGTTGTTGCTGGTGCAACGGTCATGAAACCCGTAACCGTAGGAAACACTACGCAGATGGTCGAATTTGGCCCAGTGCAGCGCTTTGCTCCAGCAACGCAGCGAATGCAGCAACACCTGGGCAGGGTGGACTGGCAGCCAAACACGACGGACCATCTTTTTCTGCGCTACATGTATTACGACGCCCTGCAGGCCGGCGCCTTGTCTGGCACGAGTAGTGCCGATATCGCGCAGGGAGACTTTTACAATGTGCCGAGCACAAACCACTCCATCGGCGCAGACTGGACACGTACTTTTACCTCAAACTGGGTAAACCAGCTGCGATATAGCTTCCAGCAGGCAAAGATTGTATTTACTCCTGGAGCATTGACTACCTGCACCATCAATAATCTGACGGCTTGCCCGGCCAGTGTGGTTTTCAGCGGTAATGATGAGAGCTTTGGACTTGCCTCAAACATGCCCCAGGGGCGCACGGTCAAAGTAAACCAGGTGCAGGACAATGCAACCTGGATCCACGGCAATCATAGCTTCAACTTCGGCGGCGAATTCCAGAAGCAGAATTCTCCCAATGCTGGTCTTGCCAACTACAATGGCGCTTACTCGTTTGCCAGCTTTAACTCCTTCATGCAGGGAGGATCAAATGCAAACGACCTGATCAGTCTTGCAGATGGCAGCCCGGTGTTGCCATTCCGCGAGCCGGACGTAGACGGCTACATTCAGGA
>DASRBV010000041.1:0-13747 GCA_035653455.1 Pseudacidobacterium sp.
ATATTTCCTGCCGTAAACAACGAAGGCAGGATATACATTCCCCGGCGCCGGCGCTTGCCTCTAGCCATTAAACCAGCGTCTCCACTTCAAGTTCAGCCAGCATCGGCCCCAAAATAAGCTCAGGAATCTGCGCCAGAATGGTCGCTCCGCCCTTCACCCGGTCGCCTTGTTTCACGCGAAGCTCCGCATGACCGGGCAGCAGAACATCTACACGCGAGCCAAACTTGATCATGCCCACACGCTGCCCCCGCTCCAGATAATCGCCCACCTGGGGACGAAAGACGATACGCCGCGCCAGAAGGCCCGCAATCTGTTTAAAGGCCACCTCGTGTCCTTCCGGAGTTTCCAGAACTGCAAGGTTCTGTTCGTTTTTCTCCGAGCAGGCAGGGTTGAGCGCATTCAGGAACAGGCCCTTCTGATACTGGACTTCCCGCAAAACACCGCTCACCGGGGAGCGGTTCACATGCACATCAAATACGCTGAGAAAGATGCTGAGGCGCAGGCGCTCCCCTTTGGGAGTCGTGATCCGTTCAATCGAGGTAAGCTTGCCGTCAGCCGGAGAGACAACCAGCCCGTCACCTTGTGGTATGGCGCGTTCTGGATCGCGGAAGAACCACAGGAAAAATGCAGCCAGCAGCAGGGGCAGAATGGCCCAGCCCCATCCGTCAGTCAATAGGTAAACAACGATTGCGACTGCAATCAGGGCAAAGCCGTAGTAATATCCGTCACGAACCATGAGAGATTAATTCTCTCATTATAGAGTGGTGGAAACCTTTTCCTGAGGGCACAGGAACCCCTTTGGGCCCCTATGCCCTGATATGTCAGACCCGTGCCGGATCACGCCACGTGATGGTACATCCCGTTGCGCAGGGCTTCAATCTGGTCTTTGACTGACAATTTAAGCTTCTTTAACCGGACTTCTTCGAGTTGTTCCTCGGCAGAGAGGTAGGGTTTCTGGAGCAGGCTTTCGAGTTTCTCCGAATAGTGATGGTGCTGCTCTTCCAGGCGGCGAATGGCTTCACTATCCGGCGAGATGAATGTTTCCATCAGGACACCTCCTTTTTCTCTAAGACGTACCAAGCTAACACCGCGTTTGCCCACTGGCAATGGTTTTTCAGGCAGGTTTTCCACCGCCGCCCAGAGACATCCCCATCAGAATCGCATCTTCTTCTGGGGATGCATAATATTTTGGGCGCACACCTTCGCTCTGCATTCCGGCACTCCTGTAAACACTGACAGCTCTGATATTTGAAGCGCGAACTTCAAGCTCAAGTCGAAGAGCATTGCAGGACTGCGCCCATTCCACTACTGCCCGAAACAATGCCTTTCCCACACCCTGCCCGCGCGCTTCCACCGCTACCACAATGGACTCCAGCTCACAAACATCGGCAACCAGTCTGCCCATGGCAAAGCCAATCAGCTGCCCGCCCGATTCCGCCACAAACCCCGTCCGGCCCTCGTAAGCCGCGCGCTTCCAGTGCGGTGCCTCGGGAACATTGCGCTCCAACTTGAGCACTGCGTCTATGTCGCGGCCCTCCATCCTGCGCACAAAGTATGTCATCTCTTCAGAGCACCCATCTTCACTTCAGCATCCGCGCGCCTCAGATAATTCCCATCCAGCATCACCGCATCATCAAAGTCCTGTGTCAGCAGCTTCGGCAACCCAAACCTCAGCGCATCCGTTGCTGTGGGCGCACCGACCACACGCGCCTCTGGCAACGCCAGGGCAACCCTGTCTTCGCAAATGGCGATTTCCCGTTCAGGACACGCACTACGGACCTCCTCAACGGAAAGCAATGCCTCGTGTTGCCCATCTGCGTAATCGCCGAAGTAGAACTCACCACGCCCGGCATCGAGCGCAGCAAATTTAACACCGCCCTTTTGGGCGAGCACAGCAAGACGCGAAACCGCAATCACCGGAATCCCAAGCGCCTCCACCAGCCCTTTCACCGCGCTCAGTCCCACGCGGACCCCGGTAAAACTTCCCGGCCCGTTCACAACAACGATGGCAGTTATCTCATGCACGCCAATCCCATTCGCATCCAGCAATTCGCGGATGCGCGGCATCAGCATGGCCGAATAAGTTTTCCCGGCAATTTCTGCCTCGCCACGAAGGCAAATGCGATCGCCATCCAATTGTGCAAGCGCGAGCGTCCCAACAGGGCCGCAGGTGTCCATTCCCAGAATCATAAGTTTTTAATCGCTGCTGAGATGCCCCACATCTTGAAGAAATCTGGATGCAGAATTCCACGACTACAAAACGCAACCAACCTGTCTTGCCATGCTTACAAAAAATCAAACATCGGCGATCGGGTCCTGACAGATTTCCAGCAACACGCCACCCGTGCTCGATGGATGCACAAAGAAATAAAGATGCCCTCCGGCACCAATCTGCAACTCGTCAGAGACCAGCCTCACACCTTTATTTTTCAGGCCTTCCAGCGTGGCGGAGATGTCGTCTACATGCAGTGCCACGTGATGCAGTCCCTCGCCCCGTTTTGCCAGAAATTTTCCTACGGGTGAATCGTCTGAAACAGGTTCCAGCAGCTCGATGCGGCTGTCCTCCACCGGCACCATGGCCACACGCACTTTTTCATGCTCCACAGTCTCTTCCTGCATCACACGCAGGCCCAGGGACTCATAAAGACCGCGCGCAGCGGCAATACTTTTTACTGCGATTCCGAGATGATCAATCTTTGTCATAAGCTACAAGCCGCGGAACCAGAAGATATGGGTCTTCTTCTCCGCGCGCAATACGTCCGGCATGTTCATCCAATTCGGCGTCCGTCAGTCCGTGCTCGCGCAACTGGCGCATCAATGAATCCAACACCATCTGCACCAGCCGCTCGCGCCAGTATCGCCGGCGGCGTGCTTCCAGACGCCCCTCTGCCTGTAGCCATTCTTTCATCTCTTCGATGGCCGAGGCCAGCTTGTCAAGACCTTCGCCTGTGGTTGCAACAGTCCTGATGACCGCAGGTACATGGTCCTCATGTTTGGTGCCCAGCGACTGCATGGCGCGGACCTCTCTTTCTACGCGGTCAGCGCCTTCGCGGTCGGCTTTGTTGATGACGAAGATGTCAGCAATCTCCATGATGCCGGCCTTGATGCTCTGGACGTCATCCCCCATTCCGGGCACTAGGACCACGAGAGTGATATCAGCTAGACGAACGATATCTATTTCGTCCTGCCCCACGCCGACCGTCTCGATCAGAATGATTTTCTTCTCGCTGGCCTCGATGACAGAGACAACGTCGGCCGTTGTCCGCGCCAATCCGCCGAGTGAGCCGCGCGTTGCCATGCTGCGTACATACAGGCCGGAATCATGCAGGCCCTCCTGCATCCGAATACGGTCGCCAAGAATCGCCCCCCCTGTAAATGGGCTGGTTGGGTCAACCGCGATGACGCCAACCGTTGTCCCCAGCCCGCGATAGTGCCGCGCAAGACGGTCCACCAGCGTGCTCTTGCCCGCTCCGGGAGCGCCAGTGATGCCGATGCGCAGAGCGCGTCCGGCGTATGAAAAGCACGCGGAAAGGACCTCCTGGGACAAGGGAGAATCATTTTCCACCAGTGAAATGGCCCGCGCGAGAGCACGCACATCGCCTGCGCGGACGCGCCCAAGAAGTTGCGCAATTTCAGGATTGCTCATGAGTGGCGGCGATGAAATTGCCTGGCTTCATTTCTGAAAAGGGGCCTTTTTGGCAGGCCCCCTCTTCATAGTGGGCTCTTTCAGAGCATTGCGAATAGCTTCGTTGACCACCTGTTTTAATGTCATTCCGCGCTCACGCATTGCACTTCTCAACATTGCGTTGACATCATTATCCAGTGTGATCGTCTTTCTCATGGTTGCATCATAGCATTACAAAATAGTGTTTCACCCTCTCGATGGCACCACCTTCAGTATCTCGCGTGCGATAACCATACGCTGGATTTCGCTGGTGCCTTCGCCGATCGTGCACAGCTTCACATCGCGGTAGTATTTTTCCGCCGGGTAGTCCTTGATAAAGCCGTATCCGCCATGCAACTGCACGGCCTGGTCACAGATGCGCACAGCCACTTCGCTTGCATAGAGCTTTGCCATGGAAGATTCGCGCGTTACCCGCTGCCCGGCATCTTTCAGGACGGCAGCGCGCAACGTCAGCAGCTTTGCAGCATCCAGCTCCGTGGCCATATCGGCCAGCTTCCACTGCACACCCTGAAATTCAGCAATGGCCTTGCCGAACTGCCGCCGCTCTTTTACATAGCGAAGACTGGCATCCAGCGCGCCCCTCGCAATCCCGAGCGAAAGCGCAGCAATCGAGATGCGTCCGCCATCCAGCACACGCATGGAATCAACAAACCCTTCGCCCAGCTTGCCCAGAAGGTTTTCTGCCGGGATTTCGCAGTCCTCAAAAATCAGCTCAGAAGTATCACTCGCGCGCAGACCCAGCTTGTTTTCTTTCTTGCCCGGACGGAACCCGGGCGTACCCTTTTCCACGATGAAAGCAGACAAGCCATGCGTACCCTGGCTCCGGTCGGTCACCGCAATCACCACCGCCACATCAGCATAATGCCCATTCGTGATGAAGGTCTTGTTCCCATTAAGCACCCACTTGTCGCCTTTGCGGACGGCAGTTGTTTTTGCTCCGGCTGCATCCGATCCGGAGTTCGGCTCCGTCAGCCCCCAGGCGCCGAGCCACTCGCCACTGGCGAGCTTAGGAATATACTTGCGCCGCTGCTCTTCAGTTCCTGCAAGAAAGATATGGTTTGTGCAAAGTGAATTATGTGCCGCCACAATGATCCCGATGGATCCATCTACGGCAGACAGTTCTTCAATCGCAGTCACATACTCCACATATCCCAGTCCGGAGCCGCCATATTCAACGGGGAAGATGATACCCATCAGTCCCATCTGTCCTAACTGCTTTACAACGCCAACAGGAAATTCGCTGGCTTCGTCCCAGCGCATCACGTTCGGCGCAATCTCGCGCTGGGCAAACTCGCGGATTTCTTTGCGCAGTTGTTGTTGCTCTTCCGTAAGGCCAAAGGGATAGGTTGCTGGTGATTGCAGGTCCGCTTCCACAGGCATGGATGACTCCCAAAAATCGCAATTATGAGAAAACCTGCAATCGTAACACTTTTCAGGGAGACTTGTCGCCTGCCATTCCAATGCCTGCCGTGCGGCCACTATCAAAGACGAATACTTTCCAGAAAATCCCGCAGGGCATTTCTAATGCCCGATATCAAAAGAATGCCGCGGTCTTCTGCGCTCTCCCGCACGTAGACTCGTGCAGTCCCCATCCAGGAGTGGAAAGTATCCGGGTTGGAAAGACCAGTCTGGAGAGAATGGATATCCAGCAAAGGCATATAAAATGGATATCCGCGCAGCGCTTCTTCGCGAATTTCAGGCAGGAACCGTTCTGTTGCGTTTCTGTGAAACTCTTCCGGAGCAGAGGCGAGCAAAGCGTAAATCAGCGTTCCTGAGCCAGCCAACGTAGAAAGCGCATGTTCGCTTGCCTCTGTGCCACCAGAGACATGAAAAACGGTGTACATCATGGGCCGGATCTTCTGCCCCGGATCAAGTTCATGGAAGTCTTCAGCACTCCAGAGCCGGGGAGGCTCGCGGTCTGGCCATACTCCAAGCCCGGTTTCCGGGATCCATTGCGCACCATGTTTACGCACGAGGTCGGCCGCATTGCCTTCATGCAGGTCCGCTCCCTGAATCCAGGCGGCGGGTTGCAGACTATGCTCATGTGCCAATTTACGAAGCCAGGGCCTTAATTCATTGCGCACAAATTCCGGAGTTTCTTCGTGATCAGGAAACCGCCCAGTCTCAACCAGTGCAGCGTCGAATGGTCCTGGCGCAGGAGGCGAAGAAACATGCAAGGCTTCTTTCTTCATAACGGATACACCATACCTTCGCCGTGCATCTGCTCAAGCAAATCGGAAAGTGGCGCATCGAAAGCCGGGTCTTTCAGCGCCAGAAGGATGCCTTTATCATCCCTGCTTTCGATGCAATATCCATCGAATACTTCAAACCACTGCTGTCGTATTTCCGGACCTGCATCAAAGAAATTTCTGCTCGATAACAGAGGCAGTACAAAAGATGCGTTCATAAACGCAGGATCGCCTTCTATATTCTTCCCGAACACGATCTTGCTCTTCTTCTGAAAGGAATCCAGAAGAGCATAGGTCGTCTGCAAATGCTGTTGGATGTTTGACCCGCGCGATTCCAACATTCTTCTTACTGAGGGAGGAAGCTTAAGATCGGGGGGGCGCGTAATCGGGTCTTCTTTCAGCCAGAGAAATACCATACCGCCCATGCCGAAGAAATGCTGCCGCTGCTCCTCATCTTGTTTCCGCACAAACCAGTAAGTGTAGTCCGGAATGTGCTTGTCCATTGAGAAATCCGCCTGCAGCGAATCCTTCCTGAGCTGGTCTGCCTCGGGAAGTGGTGGAAGCGTGGCCCCGGGTTTCAACCCAAGTCCGGCAACCGGAACAAAGTCCAAGGCATTCGACATAAAATGTCCGGACTTTTCAGCCGTGACTGTTTTGAATTGCAGGAAGTTCTCCTGACGAAGGTCCCGCTCTGCCATCAGTTTTCTGAATCGTGTCAGGAAGTTCATCCACCATGTGCGCACGCGAAAACTCATGGGGAAACTGTCTACCGGCGCCCAATACAGTGACACATCTTCAAGTTCATGCGCCCGCAGAAAAGGCTTCAATTGTATGTCTCGTTCAACTGGTTCCAGACGCCGGCGGCGGTCTGTTTGCGCAACTTCCATACTATTCATCTGCGATGATCTCTATCGTGGTCCGGAATTGGTGCCTCTACGGCTGAATATCATTTGCGCCAAGAAACTGATTGATTGCGTGGGCTGCTTCTGGCTGTCCTTGTTGGTCTGAATAAGACCCCAACCCGACGCGATGGCCATCGTCCAGAACAAATACGAGGCGATATGCCGCAGTTGTTGATTCCACAGTAGCGTATTTCACTTGCTGCAAAGGATATGTTGATGTGACATGCGCCCATCCGATATGGATTCTCAATAAACCAGCGTCTTTATCCAGGACCGCCGTAGAGGGAACAGACGTGGTCCATCCAAGCAAAGCAAAGCAGACCAGCAAAAGCGCTCCCATAACTCCAGTAGAACGGCTGCGCGCATTGATGCCACTCAGCAGCAGTAATAGTCCGATGACCGCAAAAACATAGCACGTGACTGATACCCACATCACGGGAGGGTTTACGATCATCAGCCGTCCATTGCCAAAATGTTCGACTTGAAATCCTGATGCCAAAAGAGACAACATGAAACTCCGTGTTCTGGAATCAGAAAGGCGGTATTACTAATTCGTTCACATCAATTCCGGCATTTACATCAAGAGGCACTCCGTGCGCATAGGCCATGGCAAGTCCTACCTGGACCCAGTCAATCTTTGACATAAGCCCTTTGATCTTGACGGAAAGCGGCTCAGCTTCCAGATTGATTGCTGCCGTATTTTTGTTGCGGACAAACGAATCCTGCAGATAGATAGAGGCCCACTGGAGCTTCAGCAGCGCTGTTGTGTCAATATTCAGGCCGACAACGCCAATCTTGTACCACGCATGCTCAAAATGCTCCTGAAAATACTCGAGCACATTATTTTCGTGGCGCTGGTATGTGGTCGGCTGGTTGACGTGGCTTGGTTGCGAATGTTGCTGGGTCAGCGTATGCACATATGTCTGGTTGGATGGCGCAATATTTGTGCGGTTGTGCACGCCAATAAATGTTTCGTTGGTTTTTCCTACAACGGTAAGCTTCTGGTCGGACTGAAGCGTCTCCTGCCGGTTTCCCTTGACTGTCAATTGATAATTAGCGTCAATAAACTCTGTGTAATTACCAGCAAAGTGTTGCCACTCATTTCCCTTCACCAGACATGTATCTACCCCATTTGTGCCCGCTAACGCCGTTTGAGAAGTAATCGCGCCGTAATTCAATGAGCCAGCAGCTGGAAGTTTGTGGTCAGTGCCTGGATCGGCAACAGCCAGAGGAGTAAGCACCGTTCCATTAAATGCACTCATACGTGAGCAACCTCGTCCAGAGTGACTTACAGAAACAATGAAATTCTATCGAGGCGCATTACCTGCAAACATGAAAAATCTGTTAATCAATAAAGGGTGTTTTCTGATGGCTTATAGTCTTCGCCAAATTTGTTCTTGTGCGCAAGCACATCAGAGCTGCGAGTAATATGGATGTCTCCGAGGTCGGTTCGCGGAGAACGAACATGCACAGCCCGGGTAAACGCCTGAAGCTGTTGTGTATCAGCACCTTCGGCCCAAACATGCAGTTCGTAGTCGCCCTCTGGAACATTGTGTATGACCACACTCCCGTCTGCTGCGGATTCGGCAACATAGGGTGTTGCCAATGCAATGACAACGGCGCTCATCTCCGGGTGGATATTGCAGAAGATATAGGAGACCCCTTCATGATCGAAGCGTACGGCTTTGGTACTGCCTGCTTCGTATAACCCCAAATCGAAACGCTTCCCGTTAAATTGAGAAAAGACGTTATGAAAGAAGGGATCGAGATTGGGAAAATCCACTGTGCTTCCAAGCGGTATCACCAGAAGATGCGGGGTAAATTTCTTGTCCTTCTGCACGAGCCTGAAGTGGGACGGCTTTGCCGCTGAGACCAGATAGGGAGGCTGTAGCCAGACAACAACGCCGGTATTTGAAGCCTTTTTGCCGCCAGACACAACAACCTGCGCATGCGCAATGACTTCTGCACAATGTGCAGTGCCCACGCTCATAAGAGTGCAGCTTAGAACCAACGGTAAGCAGTGCTTGCGAAACATAGTGCACTTCAAAATAGATATCCCGCTGCCAATCCCACACTCTGGCTTGCATTCAGGCTTCCCACAATAGGCCAGCTATGAATATTCCGGTATTCGGCAGAAAACAGAAGATATGTTTTAGGCCGAAAAATGAAATTCGCCAGCAGTGTGCGGTTTCTTGCAAGATTTCCATAGTTGTCCTGGTTTGACGCAAATTGTGACTCACGCAGTTCCTGGGCGAAGCCTCCGTCCTGCCCGGCCGCAAAATTCGCTTCAAGATTGCGCAAAAGTCTGAATTTCAATTGCGCCCATCCGCCTTCCGTATCAAGCCCCTGGAAGTGCGGGTACTCGGCGTAGTTAACATAGTCCTTATAAACACTCCCGCCAAGCCCGCCAATCGCGCGCCCTCGATACAGTTCGCCAGATAATTCCAGATGTGACGTAAACGGAACGCTCCAGTCTGCCGTCACTGCCCATGCATCCGCGTGGTGCCCATAGGGATACGATTGCCTGCTGTAATAGCCGCCCGCGCCAATCTCGATAGTCTGGTCACCGGCATGCGTATTCCAACTCATTCTGGATTCGTATCCAGGCTGCCTGCTTCGCTCTCCGGCACCGGGCCCACGTACAGCATAGCTTTGTGGAGGCCCGGGCGAAGCAGGGTCTATCAATGCAAATTCAAATCCTGCTTTGCTGCCATGAACGGGCAGAGTGTGTTTCCACGCCAGCTGCGGTGACCATGTCCACAGATTGCCCGACCATGCAAGCGCCGGTTCACCTACGCTAAGATACGACGTTGGATTCAAGGGAGAAATCACAGGAGCATCCAGCATGACTGCAAGTGAATCGTGCCCCCAGTCCAGACGCGCATGCGCTGTGCGAAGCCGTAGGATTCCCGCGCTCGTATTGTAGTCGGCATACGGAATGCCTCCAAAGAAGTCCACTCTGAGGTCGGCGGCAGAGTGTGCGCCCCACAGGGTGGGACCTTCGGCATTCAGCCCGAGAATGGACTGTCGTGCTGTTGCTGTCAGACTTCCATGCGCATTATCAGGCATCTTTGCTACCGCAATGATGGGCAAATCCGCATCGTCCACAGCACCGTCGTTCAGGAGAGACGTCATCAGCACCATGCCCGAAACCTGCAGAGGATATTTCGACATGCTTTCTACTTTTGTCTGATCGTGCTGCTTTACTTCAGATTGGACGATATCGCTTTGCTCCTGTAACTGCTGCACGCTGCTGCGCAAATCGGAAACAATCTGTGCCGATTCGCCTGCATTGTTTTCTGCCAACTGCATGCGCATATGCTGCAATTCAACGCGCAATTGCTGGATTTCTTTCTGTGAATCATCGAGTTGATGACGCATCCCATCGAGCTGGACTAAAACCTGGTCCAGTCGTTTTTCCAGTTGTACAGTTGCTGCGTCCCCACTTACAGGTTGTTGCGCTATTGCTGCACCGGCAAGAAACAAGCCAGTAAACATGCATGCCCATTTTGAGGTATTACGGTACATTGTTCCATCTCCTCGATGACTCAGTTGTGCGGCAACAATGTTGCGGGATGCTTTTCCTGTGCGGACTCCGCGATCTTATTCAGCATTGCTTTAGAAAGAGAAAGGTTAAATATGGTCCGCCCAGGTTGTGACTCTACGAGAGTAACGCTGCCGCCATGTTCTTCTGCAATGCGATTGGCAATCGTAAGCCCTAATCCGATACCTGCCTGTTTGCCTTCGCTCACAAAAGGCTGGAACAAAGTAACGCGAATGGACTCGGGTACCCCAGGGCCATTGTCCTGAATGCTGATATTGATCCACTCTGGTGTTTCTGCAATCGCAAGATGGACTGCGGGAATGTCCGCACCGTTTTTCGCAGCCTGACAGGCATTCAACAACAGGTTGTAAATGGCACGCTCAATTTTCCTCACGTCCAGCCATACTTCAATCTGCGGCAGTGCGTCCCATGTAATGGCAATCCCCTGCGTGTCCCGATGTGCGCGGACGAGGGTAATGGCGCGCTCAGCTATAAGTGCCAGCGATTCGTAGCCAGGCTGCAATGACTGACCGGTACGGCTGAAGATCAGCAATGAATCAATCAACTCCAGCATGCCCTCTACACCCAAACGCACTTCTGCAAGCAGTTCTGCGCGTTCAGCAGCATTCGTGGATTCGTATCCGAGGAACTCTGCATTTGCATAGACTGCGGAAAGATAATGCCGTAAGTCATGAGAAATAGAACTGGCCATTCTTCCAATCGTTGCAAGGCGTTCAGCCTCAATCAGCTCTTTGCGCGCCTGTTCCAGTTGCATCCTCATGCGGTCGAACGCAACGCCGAGTTCCTGCAATTCCCTTGCCCCGCGGTTCTGGAACTGAAAGTGAAAATCACCTGCTCCAAGCGCTCGCGCCCCTGCAACCAGGGAATCCAGCGGGCGAGTAATCGTGCTGGATATGTAGACAGCAATGACAGCACCCGCAAACAGCACACAAAGGCCAAGCACAATCAGCAATTGGTCCAGACGGCGAAGGTACTGCGCTGCTTCGTCATACGACTTCAAAACAACCAACTGCACGTGGTTGTCATTGTTTTGTGCAAGAGGAACTGTAGCGCCGACATAATGCTCGCGCCGAAGCCAGAGATCAGTAGCTGTCTCCTGTGCATGGAAGGCCCCATCGCCATACTTTGTGAACTCTTGCCAGCGTGGCTGATCGAGTGTTGTTGCCACAATATTGTTATTGGCTTTGAATATCACCTCAGCAGCAGAGGCCTCGCTGACCTCACGTGCCACCCTGCTATCTATCAGATATCCAACGGCAACATATCCAAGCAGTGTTCCCGTCTGCGGCGGACCAAGATACAGCGGCTGAGACGAAACTTCGTATAAACGCCCATTGTTAAGAACATAGTTTGGCTCTTCCGGCAGAAAGACCCTGTTCGCTTCCGCAGAAGCAATGCGCGGAATGCCCCTGGAAGGACCATTGGTCTCATAAAGCGCAATCAGGTGACTGTTGCGGTCCGCCAGCGCGAAAAAATCGCTGCCGCTGACGCGAAAAAACTCCGCTCCAGCATCCTGGATGGTCAGTGTATCCGGTGCTGTCATCAGAGACTTCAAGCTGGGCAGATCGGCCAAAAGAGCGGCTTCTCGCTGTAACATATTGCGCCGCTGTACCTGCATGTTCCGGAATGTCATGATCGAACGGTGAAGATCAGAGACGATGTCTCTGCGTATCTGCTTTTCAAGAATGGTGTGAACAATGAGCAGACTCAGCGCGGTCAATCCAAAAGAAACAGAAAAAAGGCAGAGCAGCAGCAACGTGCGCATGCGCATTGCGGTCTAGGCCTCCTTTCTGGTTACTTCTCCGGCGATTGCACAAACTTATATCCAACTCCATGAACGGTGCAGAAATGTACTGGGTTCGCAGGATCGGTCTCTAATTTCTGGCGCAGCTTGAGAATCTGATTATCTACTGTGCGCGTAGTTGGATAGAAATTGTAGCCCCATACATCGTTCAAAAGCTCTTCGCGCGTGAGCACCCGTTCAGGATTGTCGAGAAAGAACCGCAGAAGCTTGAATTCATGCGCAGTAAGTGTTACACGTTTTCCGCTGCGGGTGACCTGCATTCGGGCGAAATCTACCTGTACTTCGCCAAAATGCATTGAAGGTGAAGTCCGCGTGCGCTTATTACGGCGCATGGCAGCCTGTACGCGCGCAAGAAGCTCGCGCGGGCTGAACGGTTTGGTCACATAATCATCTGCGCCAATCTCCAGCAACAGCACCTTGTCTGCAACCTCTGCTATCGCACTGAGTACGATTACCGGCGTATCGGGCGAAGACTGTTTCATGGCGCGGCACAGCTCGCGGCCCGAGACACCGGGAAGCATCAAGTCCAGAATGACGGCATCCGGCGTTCCACTGGAAAACGCCTCTAGCCCGTGCGACCCATCCGAGACACCCTTCACTTCATATCCCTCTGAGGCGAATAAACGGTGCAGGGCCTTTTGAATGCGCGTATCATCCTCGATGACCAGAATCGTATTCATGGCTTACATCTGCGTCCTCTTATTGTCTGCTAATTCAAGGGTTTATAGAAGCCTTTCCAGGAAAAGTGACAAAAGAGTGACATTTTCATGACATACCTATCACCGACTGCTCGATAATTGCTATGAGCAGTCATAGAAGAGTTCTACCTATGGCATAGCTCATTTATCAGCACTCCTGCAAAACAAGTGTAATTGCCCGCCTTTATGCCTATTCCGAATTTCTTTATCGTGGGAGCACCCAAAGCTGGAACAGACGCGCTCTTCTACGACCTTGAACAACATCCTGAAATTTATATGAGCCCGCTCAAAGAGCCATGCTTCTTTTCAAGCGAAATCCGCCCTGAGAATTTTCATCCTTCTCTGCAGCCGCAAATAGAAGCATCGCGGGATGAGACCCGCAGGTACCTGGATGCGGGCATGCCCGGCAAACGATTTGGCGGAATCATCTCGACATGGGAGGACTACCTCAAGCTCTTCTCGTGCGTGACTCACGAAAAAGCAATTGGAGAAGGAAGCGTTTGCTATCTCTGGTCAGAGACGGCCGCCGCAGCCATCGCCTCTGCTGTCCCACACGCGCGCATTGTTATTGTCCTTATGGATCCGGCGGAGCGTGCCTTTCATCAGTATCTGAAAAGCGTATCCGATGGGACTGTCAGGCATAGTTTCCGTAAGCATCTTCAAATGGCCATGCAGTCTGGTCCGGAGCTAGGCGTATATCATCCCTTTCTTGCTTTTGGGAATTACTCCGACCAGGTAAAACGTTACATGGACCAGTTCCCTACACATCAACTCTATATTTCACTTTATGAAGAGCTGCGCGGCGATTATGCAGGCTGGCTTTCACGCTTATTGTTATTTTTGGGAGTCAATCCGGCATTTGTTCCCGCGCATTCAGAGGTCCCATCTACGCCGCATCTTCTCA
>DASRBV010000042.1:0-9719 GCA_035653455.1 Pseudacidobacterium sp.
GCGCCGGAGAGGAAGTCTGCATCGAGCGACAGAATTACATCTGCCGCATCGAGCTTATACTGCGCATCAAGATAATCACCGAAAGCGGCCTTCGACGCCGTATACGCCGAATCGCGGTTCACCGGGTCATACTGCACCAGCTTCGCATTTGGATAGGCCGCCTGCGCCTTCTTCCACTGGGCTGCGAGTGTTGGCGAGGTAATGGTGCCGGTCAGGATGTAAATTCCCTGCCCGCCCGACGGTTTCTTGTCTGCCAGCTTTGCGCGCCACGCCGCCTGGAAGGCCCCCCATGTGCGCGTTTCTCCGCGGTAAACAACATGCTGTGAGCGGTCAGGATCGTATAGGTCAAGCAAGGTGGCCTGCGTAATCGGGTCAGATCCGCCTTTGATATACGGGTGCTCGGGATTGCCATCAATCTTGATTGGGCGGAACGCATCGCTCTTCACCAGCACTGGGACTGCGCCTGTCGGGAAGGGAAATGCCGTGGCGAAATACATCGGCTTGCCCAGAACCAGGTCTTCCGGGGCCTTCACATAGGGATAAATCGGCTCGTCCGGCTGCTTGGTGCAACCTGCCAGTCCGGCCAGCGCCAGCGATGCCCCTGCCATTTTCAGAAAGCCGCGCCGGGAAACCGAATCTATCCACTCTGAAGCATGCTGAGGAAACTCGCGCCCCAGCATCTCGTGGAATTCCGGGGTATCGGCCAGCTCTTCCAGGCTGCGCCAGTACTTTCTGCCCGTCTTGCCTTTGAGCCTGGCGCGGACCTCTTCCAGCGTCAGCCCCTTCCTGACTGGCACCACTCCCTCTTTGTCTTTTCCGTTCTGGCTCATTTGTGGCTCGTGTTTCTTGTCTTCAAAAGCGGAAAGAAGCTGCTTGTCCCTCATCGGTGGCAGACCTCGCAGCTCGACAACTCACGCGGATTGCGTATGTGGTATTGCCCAATCAGGAACTTGCCCAACTCTTCCTGACTGGTGAATTTCTGGTAATTCAGCACTGCGGGAACGGCCGTTGCTCCCCCGCCCGCATCGCTGGCTGCGGCCTGCGCATGCAGCCCCGCGGGCAACTGGAGAGCAGCAATCTCCGGCCCACCCTTCCCGCTGGGATCGCTCTCCGTGCAGGTCACGTCCTGCCCTGTCGGGACGCCCGGTTGCGCCTGTTGCTTTACCGCGCACCACACCGGCTTCAGCTCGCTCGGACCGGTCCAGGCCATGTTGTAGATCTCGCTCGTCGGCCGCAGGTTCACTGCCGGATTGCGATGGCAGTTCAGACACCACTCCATCTGCAGCGTGTTCTGTTGATACATGATCGGCATCTCATCCACCCTGCCGTGGCAACTCGAACAGCCGATGCCTTTGTTCACGTGGATTTCATGATTGAAGTAAACGTAGTCCGGCAGGTCGTGGACCTTCGTCCACACAATGGATTCGTTTGTCGCCCAGCTTTGCCGCACAGGCTCCAGCAACTCGGCGTTGGTCCAGATCTGCGCGTGGCAGTTCATGCACGTCTTCGTCGGTGGAATCCCGGCGTAGCTCGAATTCTCTACCGACGTGTGACAGTACTGGCACTGAAGCCCGAGTCCCTGCACATGGTGTTTGTGGCTGAAAGGCACAGGCTGGTCGGCCCTCTGTCCCTGACGGGTCCACCATGGCGATCTTTGCCATTCATCCAGCGTGATGCCCAAAGCGATGACAATCAGTCCCGTTAAGACCAGGCTCATGCGCGCCAGTGCGTTTGAGCTGCGGTCAAAAATCTGCGCCATGTATGTTCCTGTTTCCTCTTCAGTCCCTGAGAATCGCAGGGGTTAAGGGTTTATGCCCGTAAAAAATTTTTCGTGCACCGAAATGTATCTAATTTTTTTGAAGCAACACTATAGTGGCGGAAAGGTATTCTTCGCAAGTCTCTCAGGTGACAATACGCCGAAAAGTGCTCAAATCAACACCATAACGGAGCACAGAACACAGGGCGGGCCGCAGGACAATATATAGTCCAGGGCTTTGGCGTACAAACGAAGCGCACAACACTCAGCGCATTTTCACTCGCTGTGTTCAAATACTGCTCATAAATTAAATTTGTCATCCTGAAGGCGCAACCAGCTCAGGGCCTGCCATCAACCCTTACGCTCGAATGCCATATGCAGCCAGAAACGTGTCCACCACATACGAAACCAGGTCTGGGACAGATTTCCCGTCGAGCTGTTTCAGCATGATGTATTGGTAAAGCATGGGGCCAAGCAGAAGAGGAACGGCGATTTCCGGCGGAATGGGTTTGAGCTTTCCGCGTTGTATGCTCCGCTCGATCATCTCCCGCAATCTACGGCGGGACCGTTCCAGAACAAGTTCGCGCCACTGTTTCCCAAAGGCAGGGTTTCGCGCTGAATAGGCGATAAGGTGCGGCATGATTTTCTCACGCATCCTTTCGCGGTGCGCGGCGGGCTGATAACTCAGTTGGGCGATAAGGTCGGCGCGCAGGTCACCGGAATCGAATACGGGCGGCTCTTTGTCCAGTCCATGCAGATGACTGAAGGCCTCCAGAAACAGGGCTTCTTTGTCCCGCCAGTGTTTGTAAATAGTAGCTTTGCTGACGCCGGAGGCCCCGGCTATGGCATCCATACTGGTTGCATCTATGCCGCGCTCGGCAAACAGCGCGAGCGCGGCTCCGATGACCTTGCGATGCGCGGATTCGCTTCTGGTCCTTGCCATCGCTTACAACTGGATCCTCGAAAAGAGATAAGCACCCAGTCCGAGGAAGACTGTGGCGACTGCTCCCAGCACAAGCACATCGAGCGCCGGAACGAAGTGCCATGCCCCAATCAATGCGCCGCGCAGCCCGTCAATGCCATACGTCAGCGGGTCTATGTGCGTGATGATGGTCATCGCGCGCGGCAGGTTTGACAGTGGATACAGCGCCCCCGACAAAAAGAAAATCGGCAGCACCATAAAGTTCATGATGATCTGAAAGCCCTGCATGTCCTGAATGAGAGAGCCGCAGGCCGTCCCCAATGCAGCGAAGACCACCGCCACCAGCGCCATGAACAGCGCCGTTTCTCCAACCGCAATCCAGCCCTGTGGACGAAAGCCGGCCAGCAGACAAATCAGGAAAACCAACGAACCCTGGATCACGGCAACCGTCGCACCGCCCAGGGTCCGCCCGGCCATGATTTGCAGCCGCGAAACAGGAGCCACCAGCGTCTCCTTCAGAAAGCCGAACTGGCGGTCCCAGAGAATTGCCATGCCGGAGAAGACCGCACTGAAGAGCACGGTCATTCCAACCACTCCTGGCGCCATGAACTGCAGGTAGCTACCGCGCCCGGCCTGGGCGAAGACCGGGCCAAAGCCGAAACCCAATGCCAGCAGATACAACACCGGCTGCCCCAGCGATGCTACAACCTGCACACGCGAGCGGACATAGCGCTTCAGCTCGCGCAGCCAAAGGATGTAAATGGCGTTCATGCTGCTACCTCCTCCACATTCTCGCCATCACGCGCATGGCATCGGTTGAGGTGGCGCTTTCATCGCGCAGAGACTCACCCGTAAGCGCCAGGAATGCGCCTTCCAGCGAATCTGTGTTGGTCCGCTCTTTCAGTTCGGCGGCCGTACCCTGGGCTATGATCCTGCCGTGGTCAATGATGGCGATGCGGTGTGCCACACGGTCGGCCTCATCCATGTAATGCGTGGTAAGAAAGACTGTGGTCTTCTCCGTTTCATTCATCTTTTTCACGTGCGTCCAGAGCTGATTACGGCTTTGCGGATCAAGCCCCAGCGTCGGCTCATCGAGAAAAAGAATCTTTGGAGTATGCAGAAGCCCGCGGGCAATCTCCAGCCGCCGCTTCATTCCGCCAGAGAATTGCTTTACATAATCATCGCGGCGGTCCCATAGCTCGAATTGCTTCAGTAGCCTTTCAATACGCTCCGCGCGCACTTTACGCGGAACGCGATAGAGGATGCCATGCAGTTCCATGTTTTCATAAGCGGTCTGCTCGCCATCCAGGCTGGGATCCTGAAACACAATCCCGAAGCGCTGTCTTGCTTCCTTTTGTTTCTGGCTGGGATTCAATCCATCCAGCTCAATGGTGCCGCTGGTGGGCTTGAGCAGCGTCGTCAGCATTTTGATGGTGGTGGTCTTTCCCGCCCCATTCGGGCCGAGGAAGGCGAATATCTCGCCCTGCCGGACATCGAAAGAGATGTCATTCACGGCGGTGAATTCGCCAAAGGTTTTCACCAGATTTTGCACACGGATCATAAAGTTGGTTTCTCCGTAAAAACAATACTGAACAGTTTAGTTTAGTTTTGTCAAGACGCCTGACGCCCGGACGAAGGCACCTTCCAGTCGTAGATCACACCAAGGCGTATCCTGAAACAGAGGGGATGCGATGGCGGCAACAACAAGCGCGAATCCTGAGCTGGCTTATGCAAAAGAGAAGAGCACGCAGATTCCGTGGTACCTGTGGTGCGCAGCGCTGGCCGTAACTTCAGTGACCATCGGAGCGCACTGGGATGTCTCCTGGCACCGCTCCATTGGCCGCGATACCTTCTGGACGCCGGCGCACATGGCCATCTATGCCTGCGGAGTTCTTGCCGGCATCTGCTGCAGCTATCTTATTCTGAACACCACATTCCGCCGCTCGCCCGAATTCGTTGCAGCATCCGTAAGCGTGCTTGGATTCCGCGCCCCACTGGGAGCATTTCTGGCAGCCTGGGGCGGCGTGGCTATGCTCACCTCTGCACCATTCGATAACTGGTGGCATAACGCCTACGGCCTCGATGTAAAAATCGTCAGCCCTCCACATACTCTGCTGATGATCGGCATCTTCGCCGTCGAAATCGGCGCGTTGTTTCTGATTGCCGCCGCCATGAACCGCGCAGACGGCGTGCTTTCCAGAAAATTGCAGCGTCTGCTGTTGTATCTGGGTGGATTGATGCTGGTGCTCACCATGTTCTTCCGTATGGAGTACACGTGGGATGTCCGGCTGCACTCCTCCGGTGCCTATATAGCAACCGCGATTGGCGTACCCACATACTTTGCCCTTTTCTGGCAATGCTCACGGAACCGCTGGGCAGCAACGTGGATGGGCGCCTTTTACACGGTGTTTGGAATTGGCCTGGTTCTGGTCCTGCCGCTCTTTTCAGCCGAGCCTAAGCTGGGGCCGGTCTATGAACCGGTGCATCAGTTTATTCCACCTCCGTTTCCATTGCTGTTGATTGTCCCAGCATTCTTCATGGATCTGCTGCTGCGAACAACGAAAAGCTGGAAGCCATGGCTGGTTTCACTGCTGGCAGGCCCACTGTTTGTGCTTTCCTTTGTCGCTGTTGAATGGCCGTTTGCCAGTTTTCTGATGACCGGTGCGGCCAAAAACCGGTTCTTCGGGACCGGATATCTCGATTTTTCCACCCCGCCGTGGTCGCATGATGCTTTGCGACAGTTTCTGCATCCGGAGCACGGCTTTGTGCTGTGGAAAGGCCTGGCTGTCGCCATGCTTTATGCCGCCCTGAGCACCTGGCTGGGCATGGCAATGGGCAACTGGATACGAAAGGTACAGAGGTAAATGCGCTGTTTGAAGCAGAAGCTGTGGCTCACAGGTTTGCTTGTTCTGCTTTGTGTTTTGCCTGCACGGGCTCACGTGGGCAGTCCCGATGTCTACGCGCAGGGCGATGCCGGCCCATACAAATTATTTGTCGTCGTGCGGCCCCCGCTTGTCATTCCAGGAGTGGCGGAAATCCAGGTGCGTGCGCAGACACCGGGCGTTGAGAGCATTACAGCCGCTCCCATGCTGCTGACGGGCGAGGCGTCGAAGCATCCGCCTGTTCCGGACACGCTGACGAAGTCGCCCGGCGATCCGCAATTTTTCACCGGAAAGCTCTGGATCATGGCCACCGGATCATGGCAGGTGCGCTTTGTCGCCCATGGGGACCAGGGGCAGGGCGTATTTTCCGTGCCGCTTCCTGCAACGGCGCTGGGTACGCGCAAGATGTCCCTGGGCCTGGGGTTTCTGCTTGCCGTCTTAGGCGCCGTACTGGTCCTCGGAATTGTCGGCATTATCGGGGCAGCGGCGCGTGAGGCGCAACTGAAGCCGGGAGAGAAAGTTCCCGCGGCAACAAGAAACCGCGCCTGGGTGGCCATGGCAGTCACATTCGTCCTGCTCATTTCGGCAGTTGTGCTTGGCGGCATGTGGTGGCGCGCCGAGGCCGCGGATTACTCGTCCTATATCTATAAGCCGTTACAAATGCAGGCAGTCGTGCAGCCGGACCATGTTCTCGAACTCCGGCTGAAAGACCCGGGCTGGCTCTCTGCGCGCAAGCTCGACGACTTTGTGCCTGACCACAATCATCTGATGCATCTCTATGCCATCCGCTGGCCCGCAATGGATGTGGTCTACCACGTTCATCCGCAGCAGACCGCCGCAGGAGACTTTCAGCTTGCGCTGCCGGACATGCCTGCCGGCACCTATCGTTTGTACGCTGACGTGGTGCATGCGAACGGCTTTCCGGAGACGCTGACTTCAACCGTGACTGTGCCGGAAATCCACGGGAAGGCCCTGTCCGGCGATGATTCCATGGGGAAGGCAACGCCGGCCGGCACGGAAAACGCTATGGTCTGCAAGCTGTCCGACGGATACACGATGGTCTGGAAGCGTCCCGCGGCATTAAAGGCAAATGCCGCGGAAGACTTTACCTTTCAGCTGCTCGATCCGCAGGGGCAGGCCCCGAAGGACATGGCCCTTTATATGGGAATGGCCGGACACGCCGCCTTTGTCAAAACCGACGGTACAGTCTTTGCGCATATCCATCCATCGGGAACGGTCTCGATGGCTGCGCTGATGATGGCGGAAGCGCAAAATCCGTCCAGCCACTCACAAATGATGATGCCCGACATGCCGGGAATGGACATGAGCGGCGGCAATACACCCGTATCGAATACAGTCAGCTTTCCCTATGGATTTCCCCGGCCGGGAAACTATCGCATCTTCGTGCAGATGAAGCATGGGAGTGTGATTGAGACAGGCACATTTGATGCTTCAGTAGAGTAAACTCTGTTTCGTCTGTTTTACTGCTGTGGTTTTTGCGGAGCAGGCTGTTGTTGCTGCTTGTCATCGCTTTTGCCCACTTCCTGTCCATCGTAAGTGATCTTTACAGACGTCCCGAAGCGTTTGTAATTTCTATATGTCACCGTTTCACGGATGTGGACGTCCTGGCTGAGATATCCGGTGCCCGCAGTAAAGTGCAGGACACCTTCTCCCCGCGTATACACCGGGAACCAGTATTTTCCGTCAATCTGCTCGCGGTAGGTAGCGAAGGGCGGAGACAGGTCTTCGTGGCCTTTGCGCAAATCATCAGGCACGTTTTTCCCGTTTGTAACAACAATCTGTAAATCTTTCTGGTCTACCCAGATACGTCCCTGAAAATAGCGCTTGTTTTTCTCGATCACCTTCGGCTTAACGTCGAAGACATACGTGTCTACTTCATCTACTCTTTGTTTGCCTACGTAGGAAATGTCATATTGCGCTGCGCCTTCTTTCGTGAGCACAAAGGGCAGGCGGTGCTCGATGTCCTCGAAATCGGCAGGGCTCATCATAATCCGCGTCAGCGTGCTTTCCGGAGCGAACACGACCTTCTCATATTTCCGGCCCGTGGGATCCAGCGTAATGTCCGTTACCTGATAATATTGACCGTCGGTCTTGCCGTCATCGTCAATGGTTTCGACCTTAACGGTGCGCTCGTAGGTATAGTTCTCCATGGCATGGGCAAATTCCGACTCTTTTTCAGTGAAGCGATCAATGATCTGCTGCACCGGAACATCGGGCTGCGAGGTATCGAGTTTGCCAAAGCCTGAGTCAAGCGGCATTGAGGTATAAGAGACCTGCGCGATAAGCGGCGCTCCGGCAAGCAACGCAAAGACCGGCAGGCAAATCATCAAGCGGCGGAAGATCACAGGACACTCCAACTACTAATAGGATAGACGCGAAACGGAGCAAAAGAGGCGCGTGCATCCGGTCCCGGCGAATTGGTGAAATGTTGAGGATACACAGGCCGCAAGCCTGTAAGATGAAGCCAGTATCCCATTGCGCGCCGGAGGAAGTTTGCTCTACTGGCTTCTTTATCAGAAACTTTTTCCTTACTTCAGACCCTTTCGCATCTTCCGGTATCTGACGTTTCGCACGGCCTTTGCCTCCCTGACGGCCCTGCTGATCGCGCTCATCATCGGGCCGTATGTGATTGAAAAACTGCGCGAATTCCAGATTGGCCAGTACATCCGCGAAGAAGGCCCAAAGGAGCACCAGAAGAAGGCCGGAACGCCCACGATGGGCGGCGTGCTCATCTGCATCGCAATTCTGCTGCCAACGCTGCTCTGGGCAGACTTGTCGAATCCATTTGTCTGGCTCGTCATGGGCTCCACCTTCGCCTTCGGAGCCATTGGCTTTGCCGACGACTATATCAAAGTAGTCAAGCGCCGCAATCTTGGCCTCACGGCACGAGCAAAGATGGGCTATCAGATTCTGGCCAGTCTCGCCATCTCCCTTGCGCTCGTCTACATGCAGACAGAGGGCATCTACTCCACCAAACTGATGGTACCTTTTGTAAAGTGGCTCAAGCCGGACTTCGCCATTGAGGCCCTCCGGCATGTTCCGCACTTCGGTCTGCTGGCCTTTTTGCCGTTTATTGTTTTCACCGTGCTGGTGATTGTCTTCTCAAGCAACGCCGTCAACCTTACCGACGGCCTCGACGGCCTCGCTATCGGCTGCACCATCATCGCCGCCGGCGCACTCACTGTCCTGACCTACGTCAGCGGGCACGTTGTTTTTGCCGATTACCTCGAACTGCAACGAATGCCGCTCGTCGGCGAGCTTTCCATCTTCTGCGGCTCGATGGTCGGGGCCAGTATCGGCTTCCTCTGGTATAACGCGCATCCGGCGGAGGTCTTTATGGGCGACGTCGGCTCACTGGCGCTGGGCGGCGCAATTGGTACTGTCGCCGTCGCCATTAAGCAAGAGCTGCTGCTGCCCTTCATCGGCGGAATCTTCGTGCTGGAGGCGCTGTCGGTCATCCTGCAGGTGGGCAGCTACAAGCTGCGCAAGAAGCGTATCTTCAAGATGGCCCCGCTGCACCATCACTTCGAGCTAATGGGCTGGTCGGAGTCAAAAGTCATTGCCCGCTTCTGGATTGGCGCTTTGGTGTTTGCACTCTTGGCGCTCACAACATTAAAGCTGCGCTGAACACGTATTCCACATGACACAATGGCTTGTCAGGCCGGAAAATCATAAGCATATGGAGTTCAAAGGCAAAAAGGTTTTGATCGTCGGACTGGGCAAGTCCGGCCTGGCGGCTGCCCTCTTTCTGCGCCGTCGCGGAGCACAGGTCACGGTTTCCGATATTCGCAGCGCTGAGCAATTGGGCAAGGACATCCCCGCGCTCCTGGAAGAAGGAATTGCCGTCGAAGCCGGAGGACATGGCCTGCTTACCTTCCGACGCCAGGACCTTATCGTCGTTAGCCCCGGCGTGCCGCTCAATACGCCCGAACTGGTGCAGGTGAAGACCTTTGGCCTGCCCATCATCGGTGAACTGGAACTGGCCTCGCGTTTTCTGAAGGGCAAAACGCTCGCGATTACCGGATCCAATGGCAAGACGACGACAACATCTCTCACCGGAGAGATTCTGAAGGCCGGCGGCCTGAACACCCAGGTCGGCGGAAACATCGGCGTGCCTGTCATCGCTCTGGTAGATGAA
>DASRBV010000043.1:0-3247 GCA_035653455.1 Pseudacidobacterium sp.
GCATTCGCAATTCTGTTATGAAGCCGCGCGTAGTCCGCGTACCTGGATATACGACCCCAAACTCGCCCTCGGTGGCCCCGTCGGCGATGTCGCCATTCACTGCTTCGATGCCCTGCGCTTTGTCCTCGCGACCGACGTCACCAGCGTCAGCACCCTTGCACGCAAAGACGCAGAATCCGGCGACGTGGAAGCATTCGCAGTGCTTGCTTTTGCCTTTGGAAATGGTGCGATGGGCTCTGTCTCCGTCACAACGCGCGCTGCTTATCGCAGCCTGGTAGAGGTTTCCGGAGAAGCAGGCGTCATTGTCTGCGAAAACGGCCTGACCGTAGACCATCCAGTTGATGTTGTCCTGTATCGTCAAGGAAAAGTCGCCGCGCACCAACGCGTATCCAACGCAGACGCCTACCGCCGCATGCTCGATAGTTTTTCTGCCGCAATAGAAGGCCGCGGCGCGTATCTGGCGACGGGCGAAGATGGCCTCCACAATCAGCGCGTGCTGGACGCCGCGTATGAGAGCTGGCGTACTGGAAAGGCACAGAATCTCTGAGAGCCACCCCACACAAGCCAGCCATCGGCTTGTATGGGGCGCCCGCATCTTTCAGAAAGAGAAGTTGATTTCTCCTGTCACCGTCCTCGGCGTCACATAATGTGTACCGCTGAAGGTGGAAAGAAAGTTGTAGAGGGCGTATTTGTTGGTCACGTTGACGGCCGTCAGGCGAAGTCCCCACTTGTAGTGGTCACCACCAAACAGGTTGTCATCGCCCATTGCCATATCAAACAGGTTGCGCGGAGCAATGCGCGGCGGGTTCTTGTCGTCGTTTTCCGTCCCCGGGGCCGGAATCTTTACCAGCTCCGATGTCAAACCGTTCGCATCGCATGCGGTGAAACCTGACGTTGGCGTCGCGCGCACGCCATCACAGGCAAGCCCGGCCTGGAATTGCTGATCAGCCGTCAGCCCGCTCAGATCAATCCCCGGTCGTCCGTTCGGCAGAGTGATCGAGGTGCCGCCACAACCGCTGTTCGGGTCGGTCACGTTATAGCAAGGCACCGAACCTGCGACCAGACCACTATCGTATCTCCAGTTGAAGCCATACCACAGGCTCTTGCGCCATGGGAGCTGGTACTGGATATGGGTAGTCTGGTTGAACCTCTCATCATGATCAATGCGGAAGGGGAAGCCGCTCTGGCCCACTGTCGCCCCCGCGCCTGCGATCTGCGGTGGGAAGAAACGTGCGGCCACAGAGGACATGACAACAAACGCACTGATATTGTGAAAATTCGGCACATCGGCCCGCAACGTGAAACCGGGGATCTTTGAGTTGTGCCAGTTGATGGGAAAAGTAATCGGCGTATTGCCCAGTACGCTGAAATCAAAGGCATTATGCGTATATTTCCAGATATACTCGCCGCTGATCACTGCATATTTGCCAAAGGCCTGCTGAAATCCGGCATGAAACTCATTGCGGAAGCCCGGCGTGAGCTTCCCGATGACTCCCGGCGTACATGAGAGCAGCGGAGAGAGGACTGGATCGGCGCACCCGGTACTGGAAAGGACCAGGTTTTCGTTAAATGGGGTCTCGAGCGTGCGCGCATAGGAGACGCGCAGAACTGTATTTGTAGGCTTGATGCTATAGGAAACGCCCAGACGCGGTTCTGCCTGGCGTTCGCGAGTCAGGCCATTGTACAAATCGCCGCGCATTCCCAGGCTGAAGAGCCAGTTTCCTGCGGTGATCTGGTCTTCGGCATACAGGGCAATCTCTTTGATATCAGCGCGTCCATGAAAGCCATATAAACCGCCGCTTCGCGTCAGGTCATAGGGCAGAAGATCAGAATTAAAGTTTGCATTCGGCTGGTCACCGGCAGCAGCGCACTGTGAGGGGTCTGTAAATCCAATCACTGGATTACCGTTTGCATCCAGGCAAGGCGAATTCAGCGTAGGATTGACTATGCCAAGCGCATCATTTTCGCGCAGGAAAGTATGTTCGTATACCGCCCCGGCCTTGAAGTTATGCGCTCCCCTTACATAGGAGATGTCTGTATGCGCTCCGGTATTGAGAAGGGTACGACGCTGCTGGACCGTTTCTGACTGCGTAGGCGAAAAGTCTGCAAAAGGATTTCTACTGGGATAGTAGTTGTAGGCGTCCTTGCGCGCATACGCACCAAAGTTGAAGACAGAGTAGTTATTGATGAGCCGCGTATAGGTGGGAGCGATGTTGAAGGTCTCAATCTTCGATTTCTGGTCGGTCTCACCGACGCTGTTGCCAAACTGGTCCAGAATATTGAGGTTGTCGTATGCATTCGGTGTCTGGAACCAGGAACGCGTATAGTTCAGGTTGAGATGAATGGAATCGGCCTGCGTAAAGTTGTAATCCACGCGGTCAAAGATGTTTTGCTCATTGCCGCGTGCGTGAAAGACCTTGAATTCCGGCGGATCCAGAAAGCGGCTGGTGTTCAGACCATTAGCGGTAATGAAGTTGCCCCAGTTGTCCCCGCCATAGCCCAGATCAAAACCGCCATTGACTGAACCAAATGTGCCATAGGAAGTGTTGATGCTGCCTGTCGGCCTTTTCAGTCCCTGTCCGGAACGTGTCGTGACCTTGATGACCAGGCTTGTTTTGTCGCCATACTCGGCTGGCGGCGCACCGTCAATCACCTCCAGGGACTGCACCGAATCTGCGGGAATCTGGTTGGAAAAAACCTTGCTCTGCTGGTCGCTGATGGGCTGTCCGTCTACCGAAAAGGAGTTGGAAGCATGGTCACCTAATCCATGAAAGAGGCCATTGGAGTCGGCTGCCACACCTGGCGACGCGAGCGTAACCAGAGAGCTTACGGAAGAAGACTGGCTCTCAAGAGGCAGCTTCTGCATCAGGCCGCGGTCAATGTCTGTGTGCATGGTGGTGTCATTTTCGACCAGGTCTTCCCCTGTAACAACCACCGTCGTATTCGAAGCTTCCCCGAGCTTCATGCTGACATTTGCAGTTACAGGAACGACTGAGTTCACTTCCACATCCTGCGTGGCATTACTGAAGCCGGTCATCGTAACTGTGAGGTGGTACGGATTGAAGGGTACGTTGGGGAACTGGAAATGGCCCATTTTGTCCGTTGTGACCGTGCGCTCATATTTGCTCACCGGGTTGACGATCGTAACGGCGGCCCCTGGCACAACTGCTCCAGTCGGGTCAGTGACTGTGCCTGTAATCGTGCCGGAATTGCTGGTAGATTGTGCGGACAACAAACATGAAGAGAG
>DASRBV010000044.1:0-8303 GCA_035653455.1 Pseudacidobacterium sp.
CACAGGACAAGAGTCTTTATTTCAAGCTTCCTCCTCTGATGACCGGCAGCGCGCCCACTGCGGCCAGCGATACTTCCCCAGCGCCATTTAAGACCCTGGAAGTTGCAGAGCTGGCCGACACCGGACTCGCTCCGGACTACAGCAAATATCTGCTCACCGGGGCAACGGGCCTGCCGCAGCACGTTGTGGATACCCGTCTTAAAAATGTGTATGACCTGCGCGAAGGCGTCTATCAGCTCACGCCCTCCATTAAGTATGACGATTACGCTTCCAGCCCCGTGCATCGCTTTTTCCAGATGTGGCAGCAGGCGGACTGCAACGTCTATTACGCAACCGAGGACAATCCCAGCGGTTGCCTGAACGATCTGTTCCCGTGGGTGGAAGTCAGCGTTGGCGCAGGCAGCAACGGAAAAGCGCAGCCTCAAGGATTCAATGATCTCTCGACGGGCGAAGGCTCCACAGCGATGGGCTTTTACAACGTCCAGCAGGGAGACGCGCCTTATCTGAAGAAGCTGGCCGACGAATACACACTGAGCGACAACTACCACCAGGCAGCCATGGGCGGCACTGGCGCAAATCACATCTTCCTGGGTTATGGTGACGCTCTCTTTTACAGCGATGGCAAAGGGCACGCCACAACTCCGCCGTCGAACCAGATCGAAGACCCTGATCCGCAGAGCGGGACCAACAACTTTTACAAGCAGGACGGCTACTCCGGCGGAAGCTATGTCAACTGCGCCGACCCCAATCAACCCGGCGTTGGCGTGATCCGCGACTACCTCCAGTCTCTGGACCGCCCTGTAAAACCGAACTGCCAGCCAGGCCACTACTATCTGGTGAACAATTACAACCCCGGCTATCTGGGCGATGGAACTGTGGACCACACAACGCCCTACGCCATTCCTCCAAGCTCTGTGCGCAATGTGGGCGATGCTCTGCTTGCCAAGAACGTCTCCTTCCGTTACTACGGCGAGGGCTGGGACCTTTATGTCACGGACCCAACCTACTCCAGTCCTTATAACCAGTACTGCAACATCTGCAATATCTTCCAGTACTCCACGCGTTTTATGACGGACCCTGCACTGCGTGAAGAACACATTGCAGACACGCCGCGTCTCTATGAAGACCTGGCGACGGGCGAGCTTCCCGCTATCTCTTACGTAAAGCCAAGCGGATTTAATGATGGCCACCCGGCATCATCGAAGCTTGATTTGTTCGAGGGCTTTGTGAAAGACGTCCTTGAGCGTTTGCAGGCAAACCCGAAGCTCTGGGCCTCGACGGCCGTCTTCGTGACCTTTGACGAAGGTGGCGGTTATTACGACTCCGGATACATCCAGCCGCTGGACTTCTTCGGAGACGGCACGCGCATTCCCCTCATCATCGTCAGCCCTTATACGCGCGGAGGGCGCATCTCGCACGATTACGCTGACCACGTTTCCATCCTGAAGTTCATTGAGAAAAACTGGAAACTTTCGCCTCTCACTGGCCGCAGCCGCGACAACCTGCCTAACCCCATCGTCACAAAAGACAACCCTTACGTCCCCACCAACAGCCCCGCCATCAGCGACCTGATGGACGCCTTCCACTTCTCGAAATAACCGCTGCTGCTTTCCCGGATTCCACTCCATTCTGTGGAATCCGGGATTTTTTTTACATTGCGTTCGATGCGTGTTCATGCGCCTTTTACCTGTGACGGCATATAAAGCAAGCGCACGCCATTTTCTCCTTCCGGAGGGTCCCCCCCCGATGAGTGTGAACCGCAGAGATTTTTTGCGCAGCTTCGCCACTGTTTCCGGAGCAGCACTGACAAGCACCGTAGCACACAGCCAGCCGCAAACCCGCCCCATGGATGACATTCTGCCCAATCCGGACCGTTCCGGCATCGAACACATCGTAGTGGTCATGATGGAGAACCGCAGCTTTGATCATTTGCTGGGATGGATGCCGAATGCCAACGGACGGCAGGCTGGGCTTACCTATCTGGACAACAGCGGTGTTGCGCACCCAACGTACCGCCTGAACTACTACGTCGGATGTCAACATCCTGACCCTGACCACTCTTATGCCGGAGGCCGCTCTGAATACAACGGCGGCAAAATGGACGGATGGTTGCGCACCAGCACCAATGACCTCTTCAGCATCGGCTACTATTACGAAGAAGACCTGCCGCTCTTCAGCACATTGGCGCGTAACTACACCACGCTTTGCAACTACTTTCCCTCTATTCTTTCTTCCACGTTTCCCAATCGCATCTTTCAACATGCCGCGCAGACTGACCGGCTTGACAACTCTTTGCATCTTTCCGCTCTGCCTACAATCTGGGACAGGCTGATGGGCGCAGGTGTGAGTTGCAGATATTACTACTCGAACGTGCCTTTTCTGGCGTTGTGGGGACTGGACTACATCGGTATCTCTGCGCTGTTTGAGGATTTTCTGGAAGATGCAGCCAACGGAACACTGCCCGCCGTTTCCTTTGTAGACCCGTGGTTCACGATTCTCGATGATGGCACCGGGAATGATGATCATCCACACGCCGACCTGCGCAAAGGAGAGATCTTTCTGCGCCAGGTCGTAGAGGCGCTGTCCCATGGCCCCGGCTGGGCCAACACCGTGCTCGTTATCAATCGCGATGAGTGGGGCGGGTTCTTTGACCATGTTGTGCCCCCGCGAGTAATTGCGCCGAACAGCGTAGACACTGATCTTGTGGACGGAAAAGCGCTGCTTGGATGCCGTGTTCCCACGCTGATTGTCTCGCCATTTGCCAAAGGCAATCCCGCAAAGCCGCGTGTCAACTCGCTGCTGTATGATCACACATCCGTATTGAAGCTGATCGAATGGCGGTGGCAATTGCAGCCACTCACCGCCCGCGATGCGTCGAATGAAACCGGTAACCTTGCCTATGCGCTCAATTTCCAGAGCCAGGACACGTCCCTGCCCAATCTGCCCGTCATTGCTGAACCACCACTTGACCCCTGCACGCTCGACGATGTCCTGGAAGGACTCGACGCGCAGAACAAGACGGTAACAGTAGACGAACAGAAGGCCACACAGATTGCCACGCAGTTCCACAACCGGGGAGTGGACAACGAAACTTACGATTTTTATCTGCTGTTGAAATCCGAAAGGACGGCCGGCTGGCGTCTGCCGGCAAACTTAAAATGAGACCTCACAGCATTTCTGGTTTTACTGTCATCCGCAAAAAGGCCGCCCATCATTCTGGGCGTGGAAAATCTTAGCAGTATTGGCGAAACCCTCAGCCGGTTTGCGGAACACTTCCAGGTCAACAGCAGGAAAGAGCGGCCTCCGAAGGCCGCTCCTGTTTTTTACTGTGGTGGTGGTTGGAGTTGCTTGCCTTCTCCGCCGTCCGGTAGAGGTGGCAGAGGCGGCGCATCGTCCCTGCGCCTGTCCTCTCCCGGGCCGAAGCGGTGAATCACAATGCGCTTCTCTTCCGGCTGAATGGCCTTGACCTTCTTCCACTGGTCGGGTGTAAGCACTTTGCGGATTTCCAGCAACATGCGCGCATTGTTCTTTTCAAGCTCGGCGCGCGCCTGGGCGATGGCATCAATCTGCGCCAGAATCCTGCCCTCGTCCGGCTGGTCGGATTCAATCAGCGGCTGCATGATGACTTCCTGTTTTTCCAGCGCCGCACTCAGGTCAATCAACTTCAGCCGGTTCTGCTGGAAGATGTCGTCCATCTTTTTCTGCTGGTCGGCGGTCAATCCAATCTGCTGCGCAATCTTGGGATTGTCCCACCAGCGTCCATGCAGCATTCGTCCACCCATGGCCCTCTCCATCGGAGGAGGCTGCATCAGCGGTCCTTGTTCCTCGGCCCGCGCTCCGCATAAAAGGGCCAGCGAAATCATCGCCACCCCAAGGCATGTTTTAATTTGTCGCATTCGTTTTCCCCTGTTGTCCTGTTGAATTCTGCCCATACATCGCATCCATCTCTGCCAGTGGACGCATCGCATCCGGCACTGCTTCTGAAACTTCATCAGCGATCTGGTCCAGCAACTGCGCATCGGCTTCGCGCTGCTTCAATGCCTGCTGTTGCTGCTCGATGCGCGCCTGCTCCTGATGGTGCCGGTAGTACCCAGCCGCCGGAATGAGCGCAGCCACACCGGCAAAGCCCGCAAAGGCCCACTCCAGCATGACGCGCCTCTGCACCGAGCGCCTGCGCCTGGCGGCCTGCTCAAACTGGACCTGCATTGGCTGGGAGCTTTCCTGTTCCGCAATGTGCCACACGGCTGAACGGAACCGGCCAATGGCATGGGCCATCGCTTCCAGATCGCGCCTTGTTGCCGCGTCGTCCTCTGTCTGCCGGATTGTTGTTTTGTTTCTCATGCTCCGCCTCCTGCCCGTGCTCTTACTGCCGCCAGAGCGCGGTAAAGATGTGTTTTCACCGTGCTCGGATTCATCCCTGTGACCTCCGCAATCTCTTTGAGTTCCATTTCCTCCACAAACCGGAGAACAAACACGCTGCGTTGGTTTGCCGGTAGCTTGTTGACTGCGTCCCAGACGGCCTTTACCTGCACTCGCGCCGCGAAGCTTTCTTCCGGAGAACTCCTCTCATCGGGCAACCAGTCGCTCACGTCCATCGGATCGAGTGCCGACTCGCGCGTTCGGGTCCAGAAACGCATTCTCCGGCTGCGCAGATGGTCCCGCAGCAGGTTCATGGCGATCTTCATCAGCCAGGTGCTCAGGCTGCAATCACCGCGAAAGCGCTCCCGTGCCATATAAGCGCGCAGAAAGCAGTCCTGCGTCAGGTTTTCCGCCGTATCGCGGTCGCGCAGCGAAGCCAGCAGAAACCTGAAGATGCGCGGACGATAGAGCCGCACCACCTCGTCGAAGTCCGCCAGATTCAGCAGCGCGTGTTCCTGCGCATCCGCCTGGGCCACCGGGGCCATCTCAGTCACAGCGGTCTGTTCCATGCAAAGGAATAGACGGGAGGGGTAGAGGCGGAGTTTACGTGGCCATGCGTAAATAGCAGCGGTGCAGGAGCAGGGGTTTGCCGCCCAAAGCCCGCTCAATACCTGGCTTCTACCGTTCCGGAATCGGGGCCACGGCGGGGCTGCGGTGCCCAAGGGCGTCTACGGCGCGCACGCCGAAAATGACGTTGTCTTTGGAAACCGGAATGGTCACGCTGTGCTCGCCCGCCTTGACCGGAAGCGAAAATTGCCAGACCGGCGCGGTCAATTCGCGCCAGACGATCTCGTATTTCGTTCCTGACGAAGCGCTTGCGCCTTCCTTCCATTCAATGGTTGAGTTGTTGTCGAGATTCCTGGTCACGATGCGGACGTCTTCCGGGGCTGGAGGCGCATAGGCCAGCGATGCCAGCGTGGCGGCATTCAGCGCGGCGACGCTGGCCACATACTGGTAATCCACGAATTTGGGCAGGTCGCCATATTCGACACCGTTTTCTGTCCTTACGTTCTGGTGCTGGTGGTTGAAGTCCTCGCGCCACTCGGTAAAGCGCACGGCGGGGAAGCCTTCCTGATTGAAAGAGACGTGGTCCCCACTGCGCAGAAAACGGTCCCGGCGGAACTCAAGCACCGGATGGAAATACCGGCCAATGCCGTGATAGGTCTGACCGGTATCGTAAATGAACCGCGCCAGCTCACGGGAGGGAGAATCGCTCTCGTACCCGATAGACTCGAGGAGCCTGGTTTGCTCAGGCGTGGCGGTACTGGGTATGCCCTCGGAAAAGATGCGCACGGCGGTCTTGTCCTGAAACTGGTCACCGGGAGTGGTATTTCCGCCCACAATGTCGTTGTTCAGGACACCTTCCAATTGCCAGCCTTCCGATTTGGCCAGCTTTGCCAGATGGCGGCTTCCGTTCAGTCCCTGCTCTTCTCCGGCCACCGCGACAAAGACCAGGGTCGCAGGAGGCTTCAGCTTCGAGAGCACGCGGGCGCATTCCAGGCTTACGGCCACGCCGGATGCATCGTCATTGGCCCCGGGAGCAAAGCCGTGGTCATCCAGAACATCGGTATTGCGCGAATCGTAATGTCCTGTCACCAGATACATCCGTTTTGCCTGGACAGGGTCGGCCCCGCGCAGGATGGCGTAGACATTGGTAATCGTGGTCGGCCTGGGGATGCGGGCCTGTGGACTTTCCGTAAACGTGTCCCGTCTGACCTCAAGGCAGCCGCCGCAGGCATCCGAGTAGCGCCTGAATTCAGACTCGATCCAGTCAGCGGCGGCGTTGATGCCCTGCCCTTTGGGCAGATCGGTGTCCATGCTGGAAAGCGTGTTGCGCGTATGGAAGCCGGCCAGCGTCTCTATGGTGTGCCGGATCTGCTGTGGAGAAATCTGCTGCAAAACGTGTGCAATGGCTGGGTCCACGGGCGCCGAACGGACAGGGGAACCTGTGGCATCCAGATCACGGGTAGCACCGTCTGAGACTGTAGACAGGGCCGCTATCACAAGCGCAAGGGCAAACGATCGAATGCTGAGATCCATAATTTCAATCCGAGGTGGAAATAAATTCGTAAGCAACTCTTGACGCAATCGCGGATTCTCTTTAAAAACTAACGAAGTTGCATCCTGTAAATTGTTGTCATCATCCTAATACTCCGACTTATCGAAGAGGGAGGAATTTATGCCTACTTGCCCTGAATGTGAGAGCGTGCTCGATTTTGAAGAAGAAGAAGTGGAAGAAGGCGACGTGGTCGTCTGTGATGAATGCGGCACTGAGTTTGAGGTAGTCGCCACCGATCCTCTGGAGCTTGCAAAAGTAGAAGAAGACTATGAGGATGAAGATGAGGACTTCTCAGACGAAGAGGAAGAGGAATGAAGCAGTTTTGCCGTACACATTTTGAAAAGGCCGGCACGGTACTGGCGCTGGCCTTGTGCTTTCTGCTTGCTTATGGCGCCTTGGCACAGGACACGCGCTCCGTCGAGGGCAAGGTCTATGCGCAAGGCAGTCCGGTGGCCGGGGCCGTTGTCTATCTGCAGGACAGCAAAACGAACAACGTGAAGAGCTTCATTTCCACCCAGGACGGCAGCTACCGCTTCGGCCAGCTTTCCACCGATGTGGATTACCAGATCTGGGCCGAATATAAAGGCAGCAAGAGCGAGAAGAAGAACATCAGCTCGTTCAATTCCAAAAAACAACTCGTGATTGACCTGCACATCAAGGGTTAAGGCGTTTTCACAGACTCTGTACACTTCATTTGCACTGCGCGGGGTCACCGGCTCCCTGCTGGCCGCAACGTCTGTAGTTTCCGGGCATGGTTCAGACGATCTGTGACGGTAAGTCATAGATTTTTCATCCTGTCCCTGAACGCAGTGAAGCGAAGGCCCCTGCTTTTCTACTCGTACTTCAGTGACTCTACCGGATCGAGCTGCGCAGCGCGGTTTGCAGGCAGCGTGCCGAAGACCACTCCGACCACGGTCGAGGTGAGCAGCGCGATGATGACCGACCATCCGGAAATAGGAATACGGTAGTCGGTAAAGAAGCGGACAGAGAACGGAAGCGCAAGCCCCAGCACAATGCCGACAATCCCGCCCGCAAGGGAGATAAAGACAGCTTCAATCAGAAACTGGAGCTTGATCTCGCGCGACGTAGCACCGAGTGCCTTTCGTATACCAATCTCACGAATACGCGAGCGCACCGTGGCCAGCATGATATTCATAATGCCGACGCCGCCCACGGCCAGCGTCACGGTGGTGATCAGCAGAAGCACGACTGTCAGGCCATTGGCGATTTTGGCCGCTGTCGTAAGCAGCGCGGTGAGCGTATTGGCTTTATAGACCGAGTTCTTCTGGTGCCGCGCGCTTACGACGCGCACAATCTCCTGCGCAGCGCCTTCCACATCGCTCTGGTCGCGAATGGAGAAGAAGATCTGCTTCACATTGTCTGTACCCGTGAAATAACGCGCAACAGAATATGGGATGAGAATGGTCTGGTCGGCAATTTCCGACTGGCCGAATGTGTCTACGCTTTCCCTGAAGGTCCCGATGATGGTGAACGGGATACCGCTGATCTGGAAGCTCTGATTAACGGCCGATTCCACGCTGCCAAACATGGCTATGGCGAAGTCCTGGGTCACGACGGCAACCTTGGTGTGGGTCTCCTCATCCTGGTCATCAAAAAAACGGCCGGAGAGGATCTTCAGATTGCGCACCATGCGGTACTCGGGACTTACACCAAGCACCAGGACATCTTTCACCCGGCCCTGCCCAAAGCTGATGCGGTCATGCATCTCCAGCATGGGCGAAGAATACATGACGGACGGCACCTGTTCTCTTACGGCGCGCTCATCATCACGCGTGAGATAGTCGCTTTGGAAATTATTGATAGA
>DASRBV010000045.1:0-10894 GCA_035653455.1 Pseudacidobacterium sp.
GAAAAGCAGGCTTTTTCATTTTGCTGTTTGAAAATGGCGTATTTCTGCGTGATTTTTACCGGGTCTGTCTATGGCAAGGATTGTGAAAGCTCCGCTCCTGTTTGCTGCGGTTTTCGGCGTCGTACTGCTGGCGCATCTTCCCTTGCTGCACCTGCCCTATTACTGGGACGAGGCGGGGTACTACATTCCTGCTGCGTATGATTTCTTTCGCACCGGGTCGCTGATTCCCTTCTCTACGCTGTCGAATGCCCACCCGCCGCTGCCGCCGGTTTATCTCGCACTCTGGTGGAAGGTCTTTGGGTTTGCTCCCTGGGTGACGCGGACGGCGGTCTGTGCGATCGCTTCGCTGGGGTTGCTGGGGGTATACAGAATAGGACTTGTCAGCACACGCAGGTGGCAGGTTGCCGTTGCCGTAGCCATTCTGACAGCGATGTACCCAATCTGGTTTGCGCAGAGTTCACTGGCGCATGCCGACATCTTTGCTGCTGCCGCAACTCTTTGGGCGCTGGCCTTTTTTCTGGAAGACAGGACGTGGGCAAGTGTTCTGTGTTTCTCGCTCGCTGCTCTTTCCAAAGAGACAGCGATTGTGACTCCGCTGGCGCTGGTTGCCGGGGGGATTTATCAGCGCTTGGCATCCCGCTCTCCCGGCCTTTTGCAAAGCAAAAAGACGGGGCACTCTGGTCCTTCACCTCAAACGAATTTGGGTGCATTCCTGCTACCTGTTTTGCCGTTGGCCTGCTGGTATGCGTGGCATTGGCACCGGACTGGGTCCATCTTTGGAAACCCCGAATATCTTCGCTATAACGCAACAGCGACAATGAATCCGGTGCGGATACTGCTGGCGTTTGCGCATCGCTGTCTGCAAATAACCGGGCACATGAATTTGTTTGTGCCTGTGCTGATTACGCTGGCGTGCATGATGCTTCCGCCGGTTGAAGAGGGCCTTCCCTCGCCGGCTGAAAGCACCCCCCTTCCAGCACCTCTGCGAAATCCATGTGAGCAGCGCAGGCGTATTTCTGCCCGGATCCAGGCCGTTTTTTATGTTGTGATTTTTGTTAATCTGGTTTTGTTTTCCGTACTTGGCGGAGCGCTGCTGACACGCTATCTTCTGCCGCTTTATCCGCTGGTGCTGCTGCTTTGCGTCAACACGTTTTATCGAAGGGTGAGGCGATGGCCCGCACTGGTGGCCCTGAGCGCTGCCGGATTTGTCGCTGGTATCTTTGTCAATCCTCCGTACCGGTTTGCGCCGGAAGACAATCTAGCCTATCGCGATGTGGTTCTTCTACACCAGGCCGCCATCCGGCAGATTGAGCAGCACTACCCTGGAGCCACCGTGCTTACCGCATGGCCTGGAACCGATGAGCTGCACAAGCCTGAACTGGGCTATGTCTCACAGCCCATTCAGACCGTTGCGATTGATAACTTCTCTTTCAACCAGATGGATGCTGCGGCGCAACTTGGGACGCAGTATTCTGTCGCCCTTGTATTTTCAACCAAGTATGATCCGCCGCATCTCTGGCTGGGTCTGGGCCGCAGGAATGAAGCGTTGGATGTGCGCTATTTTGACTTCCATCGCGATCTGCCGCCTGAGGAGATTGCGCGGCTGCTCGGTGGAACGATCGTGTGGCGTGGAGAGCGGCAGGGAGAGTGGGCAGCGGTCCTGCACTTTGACCGGGCGGAGGAGGCGTGGGTTAAGCCAGGAACCAGCCAACACGCTGACCGCTTTACCGCCGACTTGTTCCAATATAATCAGCCTTGAAGTGCGGTCATTGAATTCATTTCGCTCTCTTGTTTGCGTGCTGCTGTTGATGGCGGCCCCGTTTCTTGCGGCACAACAGTCTGCCACAACGGTTTCGCGTCCTCAGTCAGAGGCAGCGCCTGCCGCACATGGACGGCTTCTTCTGGTCCTGCCGTTTGAGAACCACAGCGGCCACGCTGACCTGAACTGGATTGGCGAGGCCTTTCCGGAAATCTTTAACCGGCGTCTGAGTGCTGCCGGGTTTCTGCCCATCAGTCGCAATGACCGCATGTATGCGCTCGACCGCCTGGGGCTTCCGCCCAACTTCCAGCCTTCGCGGGCAAGCACCATTCGGATTGCGCAGACGCTGGATGCGGATTACGTGGTCTTCGGCTCGTTCACAACGTCGGGAAATTCGCTGAACGCCACGGCTCAGGTGCTGGATGTAACCGGATTGAGGCTCGGCAACCCTATTAATATGCAGGCTGACATGACTCGCCTGCTTGATATTGTGAACACGCTGGCATGGTATACGGCGCGTCAGTTGGACCCGAAATATGCCGTCGCGCAGCAGACGTTTCTGAATGCTGACTCTGACCTGCGTGTTGAAGCCTTTGAGAACTACATTCGCGGACTTACTGAAGACTCGATTGGCGAGCGCCTTCGCCACCTGCGCGAGGCTGTGCGGCTGGCCCCGCATTTCTCTCCGGCGATGCTGGCGCTGGGCAAGGCATATTTCTATAACCAGAACTTTGATCTTGCGGCGGCGACTTTGGGTAATCTGCCCAAGGACGACCCCAACGCGCTCGAAGCTGATTTTTATCGCGGGCTGGCTTTCTTCTATACCGGAAAATATCTGGAAGCCGAAGATGCCTTCGCTTTTGATACCACGCGCCTGCCTCTGCCTGAAGTGGTGAACAATCAGGGAGTGGCTGCGGCACGGCGGGGGCGCGATGGCACATCGCTGTTTCAGCAGGCGAGTGCTGCTGACCCGAAAGATCCGGATTATCACTTCAATCTGGCAGTTTCCCTGCGACGGCGCGGAGACATTCCCGGAGCAGTGAGAGAAATAGACCAGGCGGTAAAGCTGCGTCCGCAGGACACGGACGCCGTCTACTTTGCCAATAGCCTGCACAGCGAACAACAGAACCCAGCTCCCGCGGCGCAGAAAGCCGATCTTCCACTCGAGCGTATCAAGCGCAGCTATAACGAAGCGAGCTTCCGTCAGGCTGCCTTTGAGATGGAGCAGATGCAGAACATGCGGCTGGCCATGCTTCCGCCTGCAGAGCACGCAGAGGCATTGGTGAAAGATGGTACGCAGTTCCTGAACCGCGGACTGCTGCTGGAGGCGGAACGCGAGTTTCAGGCAGCCATTCAGGCCGATCCGAATTCTGCCTCAGCCCATGCCAGGCTGGCAGAAGTACGCGAGCGCACCAACGACCTTGACGCGGCTCGGCAGGAAGCGCAGAAATCTCTGCAGATTAAGCCGAATGTTGCGGCGCATCTGGTGCTGGCGAGAATGGACGAGCAGGCGCACCAGCTTGCTCCCGCGGCAAATGAGATAAGCGAGGCGCTGAAGATTGAGCCGAACAATCCGAATGCCCGCGTGATGAAGATGGCGCTTGAGCAGAAAGGTCAGCAAGTGCCATGAGCGTGTGGAGCGGGGACTCCTCTGAGAAGCCCCGGTACTCGGGGCCGATGCCTCATACAAGGCCAACAGACAGGCTTGTATGGACCACCCGGCACTCTCTGATTGTCATCTTTTTCCTGCTCTTTTCTGCATGCTCACTTAAAGCGCAACCAGCACCTCAGATTGTGCTTCTTCGTCTGCATGACACGATTCAGCCCATCAGCGAAGGGTATATCAGCCGGGGGCTGTCCCATGCTGGGCAACTCCATGCCAGCGCTGTCCTGATTGAGATGGACACACCTGGAGGCATGCTTGAGTCCACACGGGCGATTGTGCATGACATTCTGGCCTCACCTGTTCCGGTGATTGTGTATGTTGCGCCTTCCGGCAGCCGCGCCGGTTCTGCCGGATTCTTCATTCTTGAAGCTGCGGACATTGCAGCCATGGCCCCGGGAACGAACGCGGGTGCAGCACATCCGGTGGTGATGGGCGGTAATCTCAGTCCGGAGATGAAACAGAAGCTCGAAAACGATACGACTGCGTTTCTGCGCTCCTACGTTTCGCGTCGCGGACGCAACACGGATGCCGCGCAGGATGCCGTCCTCAACTCGAAGTCGTATACCGAGCGCGAAGCCGAGCAGTTGAAGCTGATTGATGTGGTCGCGCCGGGCGATACCGCCCTTCTGGATTCGCTGGATGGCCGCACGGTCACGCGCTTTGATGGCACAAAAACAGTGCTGCATACGCGCAATGCGCACTTGGTTCCGGTAGATACAACCATCCGCGAAGAAATACTCGACCGCATGATGGACCCGAACCTTGCAGTGCTTGTGCTGGTCATTGGTGCGCTTTTGATTTATCTGGAATTCAACACTCCGGGCACCATCATCCCCGGCGCGCTGGGGACGCTTCTTTTGCTTCTGGCGCTTTTCTCGCTGAACCTGCTGCCGGTACGCTACACCTCTCTGCTTCTGATTGTGGCCGCGTTTGTGCTCATGCTGCTGGAGGCCAAGTTTGGCGGGCATGGCGTGCTGGCGGCCTCCGGAATCATCTGCCTGGTGCTTGGACTGCTGACGCTGGTAGCGGGGCCTGTGCCGGAGATGCGCGTGAGTATCGGCACAGCGGTCGGGACCGGGATCGCATTCGGGGCCATTACGACGTTTCTTGTCCGATTGGCGTGGCGCGCGCGGCGCAACAAATCTCTCACCGGGCCTGAGGCGCTGATTGGCTCGATTGCCATTGCCCAGCAGCAGCTCGACCCGCGCGGACAGGTGATGGTCCATGGCGAACTGTGGTTTGCCGAATCGCCGGAACCAGTCCTGGCCGGCGAGCGGGTCCGGGTGCGCGATGTGCGGGGGCTTACGCTGTTGGTAGAGCGGGTTCCGGACGGCAAATCTACAGCAAAATAGACGCTTTTCTTTCGTCGCGCTGCGATACAATCCCAGTGCGAGAGGGGAACTATGGGCATTCCCGGCCTGGTCGTCATTGCAGTCATCGTCCTTTATCTGCTGAATTCTATCAAGATTCTGCGCGAATACGAGCGCGGGGTCATCTTCCGGCTTGGGCGCGCGCTGCCACAGCCCAAAGGCCCGGGAATCATCCTTGTCTTCCGGCCCTTTGACCAGATCATTCGCGTTTCGCTCCGCCAGGAGGTGCTGGAAGTTCCTCCGCAGGACGTGATTACGCGGGACAATGTGACCATCAAGGTCAACGCCGTCATTACACTGCGCGTGCTGGATCCGCTCAAGGCGGTCATTGAAGTCTCAAATTATGTCTACCAAACCTCGCAGTTTGCGCAGACCACGCTGCGCTCGGTGCTGGGCGAGGTAGAGCTGGACAGTCTTCTGGCGCATCGCGATGCCCTGAACCAGCGCATCCAGACCATCATGGACCAGCGCACCGAGCCTTGGGGTGTGAAGGTGGTCAGCGTTGAGGTAAAGCAGGTGGACCTTCCCGAACAGATGCTGCGAGCGATGGCCAAACAGGCCGAGGCCGAGCGCGAAAAACGGTCGAAGATCATCAACGCCGAGGGCGAATATGCCGCCGCGCAGCGTCTGGTGGATGCTGCCAACCTGCTGGCCACCCAGCCCATTACACTGCAACTGCGCTATCTGCAAACGTTGACCGATATCGGCACGGAAAAGAACACAACGGTCATCTTTCCCCTGCCCGTGGAGTTGCTTTCGCTGGTCCAGAAGTTTGTTCCTGCAAAGCCTGAGGAGCAGAAATGAGAAACGTAGTCGAGTACGAGGAAGAAAACGAGAACGAATCAGAGATTACTTTGAATGCCGGCACGCTGCTGGGAATTTTCTTCGGCCTGGTGCTGGTGTGCGGAGTGTTTTTTGGCTTTGGCTACTCGATGGGACGGCGTGGGACCACCGCTTCAGCGAACACTACAGATGCCGCCCCCTCCACAAATACGCAGGCGGAGACCCCTGCGCCGCAGCCTTCCGGCGCTCCCAAACCATCGGCGATACAGGCCCTGCAAACGGACAATTCTTCTCCGGACGTGGACACCCCTGCTGCAACGCAGACTGTAGAGGGCCAGAGTGCTCCGGAGGAGAAGCCCGTACCTGTACTCGCGAAGAAACCAGCTCCTGTCCCGGCAGTAGAACAGGCTGCATCCACGGTCAAACCAGTCCTGAAGCCGGCGGCTTTGCCGGTCACCCCTGTTACGGGAACATTTATGGTGCAGATTGCCGCTGTGTCCCATCAGGAAGACGCAAATACGCTGGCCAATGCTCTGCGTCAACATGGGTATACGGTGTCTGTGCGCAATGATCCGCCGGACAAGCTCTACCACGTACAGGTAGGCCCGTTCGCGTCGCGCGATGCAGCCCGGGCCATGCGCTCCCGGCTGCTGGCAGATGGATACAACGCCATCCTGAAGCCTTAAGAAAATTTGCTTCGCCGCAAATGCATCACTGGTTCGCCTTCGAGGTCGTTCGCGTCAAGGTATGACGCACACAGGCACCACGGGCGTTGTGGCAATCTACACGGTTGCTCTGGCCATGCAGAGAGTCAAGGCAGTGAAAGGCTTAGAAGCTGGGATGATACACGTGCAGCAAATGCGCTGCGGAAAAGGCCACGAGCCACAGACCCGCAACCAGTGAGCCGATGGTGACGACCCACTTGCGTGCCCTGTGCTCATCCGGATGAAGCTGCCGTTTTTCACGGGTGAAGAAATGGTGACCTAGAACGCCAATTCCAAGAAAAATAAGGCCGATAATAAGGGTAGCTGTTGCCATGGCGCAACACTCTACTCTTATGAGATGACGGTTGGGAAGAGAAATTTTACCGTTTATTTCGCTATACTGCAAATTCTTTCAATACAGTAAAACCGCTATGCTGTACGTAGTAAACCCTTGATTTCCAGCACTTTGGCTGGAGCACGCCCCGACAGAAGCCGCAGTATATCTTCCGGACCGGAGCCGCTGCTCCAGGGCCACAGGCAGCCGGTCGAGGCTTGTACCTTCCCATCGCATGATAAAGCGCGGCCTGGTCCCGCTGACATCGCCTTCTTCTAAAGAGCAATCTTTGCGCGCCGCCTCTGGTGCGCGGAACTGGCTGATTCCCCGCTGACGGAGGAGCGCGGCCACCTGCTGCTCGATCTGGCTGGAGCTTAAAGAAGCCACTGCCCTGTCAAAATCCACTGCCGCATACCAGTATCCTCCGCGCTGAATGAGTCCGACTCCAATGTGGTCCATACGAGGATCGAGAATATTGGCACAGTGCGGTGGCGATTTCATCCATTCGTTCTGCAAACCATTCAGGCTACCAGCCATCGCAATATTTTCAGCAATCGCGCGGAAATGTGCTCCTTGTTGCCCTGCACGGACAGCAAGGTCGGGCTCACCCGGAAGCTGGTGGGTCAGTGTACGCTGATCTGCCATGCGCTGGGTATGGACCTGGGCCGCAGCCGCGAGCGCCGGGTCCCATTGCAGCGGGCCTAGTCCCTGCTGCGCCCGTGCCTGGTTGGTGAGGTCGAGGATGCGCTGCTGGTCAGCAGAAGGCACTTGTTGCGAATATGCGGCTACTGGAAGAAACAAGAGAATGTAGGCGAACTTCAAACGCATAGAAATTTCGATGCGGGAAAAAGAAGTTTCCCGCTCTCTGAAGAGAAAAACACCTTCGACGGTGCTGGAGTTGTGGTTTTATTTTTTTGCGGAAGCGTCTGCGGCGGGTTTGTCATTCAGCGTATAAATGACCTCGCCTGGGCGGGTGTAGTGCAGGCGCGCGCGGGCCTCATGCTCGATCGCATCGGGATCATTCTGAAGATGGTCCACATGGTCTTTCATACGCGAATTTTCATCCTGCAACTGCTGGATCTGCTTTTGCAGGTCTTTGTCTTCCAGACGCTTCTGTTCATAGGCGGTGATGCCGTTCTGGCCAAAGATGACGTGGTACCCCAGAAACACGGCCAAAGCAATCGCCGCAGCCGTGGCAATGCGCCGCCGCATGCGGTAGGCAAAGCCGGCGGCGCGGACAATCTTCGGGTTTTGGATAATCTCGGTCAATTTCTGATGTCTTTCGTCTCGGACTTCCCCTCGTTTCGCGCAAATACGGCGCGAAGGATGAGGCACCCAGTTACTCCAGCACCCAATCTTTGGCGGCCTTGCTTAATGGGACGAAGTCACTTTCTTTGCGTGCTTCCGAATACACTCGCACCACCGGCTCGGTCCCCGATAAGCGATAACAGACCCACGACCCGTCTTCAAGAATAAGCTTCAGGCCGTCGGTGCGGACCACCTGCATGACTTTGCGCCCGCCCAGTTCGTGCGGATCGCGCTTCACTTTTTCAGTAAATTTTTCTTTTACTTCCGGAGTCAACCGGAAGTTCTCTCTTAATGGATAGAAGGAACCAACTTTGGCAAATAATTCCTTCAATTGCTCCCCAATGCTCCTGCCGCGGACGGCCACCATCTCTGCAATCAGTAGCCCTGCGATGATTCCATCTTTTTCGGGAACATGACCTCGGATGGTCAGCCCGGCGCTCTCTTCCCCGCCGATGGCGATTTTGTCCTGATCAATCAGCGCGCCGATGTATTTGAAGCCCACGGGCGTTTCATAAAGCTGGACGTGGTGATGGTCTGCGAGCGCGTTGATGAGATTAGTGGTTGCAACGGACTTGGCCACACCGTTTTTCCAACCCCGTGTCTCGACCAGATAATCAAAAAGCAGCGCAATGATGTAGTTCGGCTGGATAAATGCGCCATCGCCGTCTACAACACCGAAGCGGTCGGCGTCGCCGTCGGTGGCTATGCCAATTGCCGCGCCTGTTTCCTTCATCTTTGCCTTGCAATCGGCGAGCAGGTGGTCGTCCGGCTCAGGTGCGTGGCCTCCAAAGAGCACGTCGCGGTAATCATGCACTGTGGCCACAGAGACACCATTTTCTGCCAGAAGCTGTGACGCATAGCCGCGCCCTGCTCCCCAGAAGGGGTCGCAGACTATCTTAATGCCAGCCTTCTGAATAGCTTTGAGATCTACCAGTTCGGCCAGGCGCTTCAGGTAGTCGGGCCTGACGTCAGTTTCCTCGAATTTCTGCTTCTGCCCAGGGGGCGCTGCTACAAAACCCAGGTCCGCTATGAAAGCCTCAATCTGGCTGGTGACTTCGGGCAGAGCTGGCGCCCCGTCAGGCGTGGAGTACTTGATGCCGTTATATTCCGGCGGATTATGCGAGGCGGTAAAGTTGATGGAGCCTCCGGTCTTGCGCGTGCGCACGGCATAGGCAATCGCAGGAGTTGGTGCGGCCTCCGGAATTACGATCGGCGCGACACCATTGGCAGCGAGTACTTTGGCGGCTTCGGCTACAAATATTTCGCCCATAAAACGCGGGTCGCGCCCTATGAGAACGGTCTTCGCTCCAGGCTGTGATGCGACATATTTTGCAATCCCGCTAACAGCGCGGCGGACATTGGCAATCGTAAACTCTTCGGCGACAATGGCACGCCAGCCTGATGTTCCAAACTTGATCTGTGTGGCCATGATTCTCCTGTTCTAAGATGCACAAAGAAGACCAGTCATTGTCATCTTAAACTCTGGAAATTTTTATGGAACAGGCGCGCATCATTCTCAGCACAACATCTTCGCGCGAAGAGGCGCAGTGCATCGCCCACTCTCTGGTAGACGAGCGGCTCGCAGCATGCGTGAATATCATGGATGGCATAAGCTCCGTTTACCGCTGGCAAGGCGCCGTGGAAGAAGCCCCGGAAATACTTCTCATCATCAAGAGCAGCGTGGAAAAGCTTGAGGCTCTGGAAGCGGCGCTTCACAGGCTGCACTCGTATGAAGTACCGGAATTTCTTGTTTTACCGGTGGAGGGTGGGAGCAGGGCGTATCTGGAATGGATACGTGAATCGGTGAAATAGGGACCCTCCGAAGAAAAAGCAGGCCCTTCATCCCCTTCGCGCAACTCAGGGTCTTAAGGATGACAAAATTTGAGGGGAGATACACCCGGCTCGGGATGATAATTTTTCGGGAGGGAGCCACCCAGAAGCTTTAGGAAACGCACAGCGGGGTTTGTTATTCTCTACATGGTTCCATGCGTGTGCTTTTTGCAGTATTCGTCCTGAGTATCGTTGCGATTATCTGGACGGCGGTGGCGGTGGCGCGCCACGTCCGGAGGAACGGCAGCCAGGGCGAGCGCATATCCATTAAGGCCTCAGAGCCGGACCATGAACAGGAATAGGAGAGTCACTTATGGCGCAGAGCAATGCAGGTTCAATCGTTCTAAATTCTACTCGCGCAAATGCCGTGTTGCGTTGGGGAACGGCCATAGTAGCCGGCAGCGCGCTGGTTGCGGTGTGCGCGCACATTTCCGTGCCTCTGTTTTTCACGCCTGTTCCTATGACGTTACAGCCATTCGCCGTTCTGCTGCTGGGTCTGTTTATGGAGCCGGCAGCGGCCTTCGCGGCGCTTGTGCTGTATCTGGCAGAAGGCGCGGCGGGCCTGCCTGTATTCACTCCGCAGGGCCTGGGTGGAATTGCGCAGATTCTTGGCCCAACCGGCGGATATCTGATGTCGTATCCATTTGTGGCCGCCTTGGTCAGCTTTCTTTATCGTCGTCTGCCTGTGCGTAACTTCTGGACGGCGCTCATCTCCACGGCATCGGGCAATGCATTGATTCTGGCGGCAGGCGCGACATGGCTGGCAGTATTGACCCATCAAACCCTGGGCCATACGGCAACGCTCGCGGTAATGCCCTTCTTGGCCGGAGACGCATTGAAGGTATGCCTTGCTGCGGCCATTGCTGCCGGATGGCTCCGTATGCGTAGAATAGAAAAGACGGTTGTCCGCTGACCGTACCCTCTCCTGTTTTGATCCATAAGAGCACCAGGGAAGAACAAGTGTGCCTCAATATACGTAGCAGTAGAAAGGAATGTTTTCGCAGTGACCGCATCCGCTTCCTCGAAGGTTGAATCCTCCGACCCGCATCACAGCCAGATACGCGAGATCACCATCGCGCACAGCCCCGATTCTGACGATGCTTTTATGTTTTATGGGCTGGCGACCAATAAGGTCCGCGT
>DASRBV010000046.1:0-4138 GCA_035653455.1 Pseudacidobacterium sp.
GCGCATTATTGATGCGATGTACGAGATGGGCGTGCAGCCCGAGCGCGTGATGAAGCTCTCCGGCATCGGCTGCTCGTCAAAAAGCCCGGCCTATTTCCTGTCGCGAGCACACAGCTTCAACAGCGTCCACGGACGTATGCCTTCGGTTGCCACCGGTGCGCTGCTGGCCAACAAGACCATGCTGGCGCTTGGCGTTTCCGGCGACGGAGACACGGCCTCCATCGGCATGGGGCAGTTCGTCCACCTGCTGCGCCGCAATCTGCCGCTGATTTACATCATTGAGAACAATGGCGTTTATGGCCTGACCAAAGGCCAGTTCTCGGCAACGGCCGACATCGGCTCAAAGCTTAAGACCGGGGTCATCAACGATCTGCCTGCGATTGATACCTGCGCGCTTGCCATCCAGCTAGGCGCGACTTTCGTAGGACGCTCGTTCTCCGGTGACAAGAAGCAGCTTCTCGCCATGCTGAAGGCCGCCATCGCGCACAAAGGCACGGTGATGCTCGACGTCATCTCGCCCTGTGTGACCTTCAACGACCATGAAGGTTCCACCAAGAGCTATAAGTACATGCAGGAGCACGAAGAGGCCATCAGCGAAGTCGGTTTTGTTCCGCACTTCGAGGACATCAGCATTGATTATGATCCAGGCTCGACCTACGACGTGACCATGCACGATGGCTCGCATCTGCGCCTGCGCAAGCTGCATGAGGACTACAATCCTACGGACCGCGTGGCCGCTGTAAAAGCGCTGATGGAAGCCAGCCAGCGGGGCGAAGTCCTTACCGGCGTCTTCTACATCGAAACGCAGAAGCCCAGTTTTACTGAGCTGCTGAACCTGGTAGACGAGCCGCTGGGCACGCTTCCGCAAGAACGCGTGCGGCCCTCAAAACAGGTGCTGGAAGAAATCATGGCAAAGCTGAAGTAATTGCAATCATTAAAATATGAGGGCCGCAACGTTGCTTAGCCTGCGGCCCTTATTCCTTCATAGAATTACAATCCCAGATATTTTTTGAGGTCAGTATGAAGAAGCTCTATCTCTTGTTGTGTGGAGTGTTGCTTTTGCCAGTTTCGGCTTTGACGCAAACAGCCGTTTATGCAAACTTCAGTGCGTCAGATTTCGACCTCCCTCATGTAGGCTGGCAGTACGGCCCTACATTTGGCATTTATCACGACGCATGGCACTTGCCCTTTGCGGGTGTTGGTGTAGATGGCCGCGCATCCTTGATTGGATCAGGTTCAACAAAGGTTTATAGCGGACTCGTAGGCCCGCGTGCTCAGGTGCGTCCGCATGTCGTTCCATTCCAGCCTTACGTAGAAGCATTGATTGGCGGAGGAAATGTGCAGGTTGGGCAAGGCGTAGCTCGCACCGACAAAAATGTATTTGAATATCAGGTAGTAGCCGGAGGCGATTTGACCGTCCTTCCGCATATTGACTGGCGTGTTGCCGAGTTTTCTTACAGCGGGTTCTCCGGCATGGACCAGTCCTTCCACCCCAGAACTTTCAGCACAGGTATCGTGTTGCGCCTGCCGTAAACCAGACCAGCGCCAGATATAAAGATGAGCCAATGCAAAGAGCAGCAGGAATTTACCTGCTGCTCTTGTGTTGACCGGAGTTCCGCCAGCCTTTACTATAAGAAAGACCAATCTAAGGTTTTCTCTGCACTGCCCCCTCGTTCAATGGTAGGACAGCTGACTCTGGATCAGCATATCGGGGTTCGAATCCCTGGGGGGCAGCCAATTAGTGCCGGCACGCCCGACCTGGAGTGGAACTCGCCGAATGGTTGCAGCTGCAGATCGACACCGGCGCAGGATGCGCCTCTCTCGTCGCTGCGCGTGCAGGTTCTTCGGGCGCCGGCTGCATAGCCCGGGCCACCACGCGATAAGCCAGCAGGCAGATGAGTTACAAGGCGGAGGATGGATGTAAAGGCGCAGAGGCGCGCCGGTCACCGGGGCACCCAGTGGAGGCTGGATAACATGGGTAACCGAGTCGCTGCTTCTTACTGGACCAGATCGACTTGCCAGGGATCGAGGACGATCTCGCCGTGGTAGAGGCGGCCAGTGATCAGACCTTTTCCGGCGTGTGACAAGGGAATCCTCTGCTGATGGTCCGTCGTGTTGACATAGAGCGTCCGTCCGTCAACCACTCGTGCGTACACGCCGTCCGGGGTCTGCGGACCGCGCTGGACTCCAACCCTGGAATAGAGACTGTCAAGAAGGGGGCCGATCGCGGATGGCTTCGGCTCGGTGGCAAGATAGATCGCCTCTCCTTTGCCGAATCGGTTGACCGTAATCGCCGGCGTCTGCCCGGGTGTATTCGTGAATCGCGCAAGCACGGTCGCCGTTGAAGGCTCAGGCACTTCGTATTCGTGCACTCCCGTATCGACAGATCGTCCATCCAGCGTGAACGTCAGGGATTGTTGCACCTCATAAAAAGCGCTGGCCCTGAGCCCGAAGACATCGCTGAGAAGCCCCGGCAGAGGCGTGTCGAACCAGTTGCCGTGCTCATCGACTTTGGCGGAAAAAGCCGTCATCAGCACCGTGCCCCCACCGCTGACGTAATTCCGAATCGCCTTTGCGCTGGCAGGATCCATGACGTAATCCGCCGGCACCACTACCAGCTTGTAAGGAGAGAGGCTGTCGTGGCCGATGTTGATGACTGCGGTGTCGATATTGGCGCGAAATAGGGGCTCGAAGGCGCCCTCCACCTGATCGGTATACGAAGGCTTGAAGTATTGCCGGGTGGTGTTCGACGGCCCGTTCGGATGCGAGTCAAAGAACGAGTCGAAGGAATAGGCGATGGCCACCTGCGGATGCGTGTAACGCGGGAAGCCGTACTTTGTGAGTTCCCTGAATTCCGAAGCGATGTCAGCCCATTCTTTCAGCTTCCATGAAGGGGTGCTGTCATGGTCCAACAACCCGAAGAGCGCCTGTTCCTCACCCCCGAGGTGGCTGTTGAAGGTCCAGGCCAGAAAGCCCTGCGCGCCCATCATCAGGCCAAGGTAGGCATACATCCGGCTTCTGCCTGGGGTGCCGTAAAATCCGCCGCCGCCGGCCGTGAACTCATTGAACCAGATAGGAGTGGGCAGGGCTCCCTTCATCATGAGCGCGCCAAACGCCCCGCTGATGGGATCTGCAGGGTAGAACCCCTCCGCCCCATAGGAGACATACGACTTGTAACTGCTGAGGTAGTCAAATCCCCTGCGTTCCGCGTCTGGCCAGAGGTTGGAAATCGTGGGAACGTCGGGCATGTACTGGCGCCGAAGCGCTTCTAACTGCTCGATCCGCGCAACGGCGACGTCCGACCAGTAGCGGTGCAAATCAAGAAAGCTCTCGGATGGTCCGGGGCCGCTGGCCAGCGGCATGTACACCTGACTGAAGCTGTTCAGCCGCCGTGACCACCATTCTGTCTGCCACGCCTGGTTGAGCGCATCGATCGTCCCGTATTTCTTCTCCAGCCACGCGACAAAGCGCTGCCGATCGCCTTCGGAGTAAGACATGTAACCGTTACCGATCTCATTGTCGTAGCCGAGGGCGATAATGGCCGGATTGTGCGCGTAATGTTTCATCATCGCTTCGGCCAGAATGCCGACCTCGCGCACATAATCCGGATCACTGATGTCATCCATGTAGCGCTCTGCCGGCGGCATGCGTTTGCCGTCCTCCGCCACAATATCAACGCCCGGATAGGCGCGATGCAGCCAGATCGGCGCCGGCGTGCCCGGGATGTCGAGAATGACCCTGATCCCGTTCGCCTGCATCTTATCCACAATCTTGTCAAACCATGCGAAGTCGAACTTCCCCTGTTCGGGCTCGAAGGAGTCCCAGGAGAGATCTCCCATGCGCACCACGCGGAAGCCCGACTGCTTCATCAAAGCGATGTCGCGATCGATTTCCGCGGGCGTCCGCTCGATGGGCTGATAGCAGGTGCCGACGAAGAGCTGCCCGGGACCGGGCCAGTTCGGGTGACCGGATGCGGACTGAGCCGAACTCGGCTGCAACGCCACGCTCAGCAGCATTCCACACGCCAACACCTTCGATCCGATTCCGGATCGCGTTCCACGAAAAATCCAATTGCGCACTTGCTTCATGCTCGATCTCTGCCGATGGCCAGATTCGCCTGTTCCAGCAAAATCTGAAA
>DASRBV010000047.1:0-6678 GCA_035653455.1 Pseudacidobacterium sp.
ACGGAGGGTGCTCCTCCAATGCGTTCATAGATTGTGCTTTCGGGCATGACTCACACCTCGGCTTCTGAGTTGAAAAATGGAATTGGGAACAAAATCCAGACCGGGCGCATCGGGGCGGGGTCAATGCTGGAAAGCCATCGCAGGCAAAACTGGCGCATCCTGGCGCTGTGCGATGACCTGGTTCTGAAACCAGAATCACACGGGAATGCTGATACTGCACAAAAAGGCTGGAGGGCGGCCCCAGATTTATTGCGTGAGTAAACCTCGTTTATGGACCGTCATCCGCATCCTTTAAGAGTCTGCCGGATATACTCAAAGCTGAATGAGTGAAAAAATCCTGGCCGTCCTGGCTTCCTTTATTATTGCCACGATCTCCGCTTCTGGTTATGCAGGGGTCGCCTTTCTTATGGCGATTGAATCGGCATGCATTCCTCTGCCGTCCGAAATCATCATGCCCTTCTCCGGGTATCTGGTGCATACCGGGCAGTTGAAGCTGTTCTGGGTGGCAACAGCCGGTGCGATTGGCTGTAATCTTGGCTCAGTGGTGGCGTACTGGATTGGTGCGTGGGGCGGGCGGCCGTTTATCGATAAGTATGGCCGTTATGTACTGATGAACCATCATGACCTGGAGCGTGCGGAGCACTTCTTCCATCGCTTTGGCGGAATCACAGTGTTTCTGGGGCGACTGTTGCCTGTCGTCCGTACCTTTATTGCGCTCCCTGCAGGCATTGGCAGGATGCCTCAGCTTCGCTTCCACATCTATACCTTTCTCGGATCATGGCCGTGGTGCTATGCCCTGGCCTGGTTTGGAATGAAGCTGGGACAGGCGTGGGAAACGGACCTTCGTTTCAAAGCAGCTTTCCATCGCTTCCACCTTGCCGTGGAAATTCTGCTGCTCGTTGGCGTGGTCTGGTTTGTGTGGACGCACTGGAGAAACCGTGTGGGAGCGGGGCGCGAGGCAGAAGAGGCAAGGGCGAGCAAAGGATAGCGGTTCAGTGTGGAAGTATTTCCATTCGCAGTGCGCATTTTGCCATTAACATTCTCTGATTTGCCAAACCTGCAGGCAAAAGCACAAACTGAAGCCTTTGGTGCAGTCCACCACTTTATCTGAGATAGAAGGACGGTTGAAGCAAGGAAATGTCTAAGCCCAAAGCTGAGGCAACACAGGTCCAGCCAGCAAAAGGAAAACTGGGAGTCATGGTCGTCGGCATGGGGTCAGTGGCCACGACCCTCATCGCCGGAGTGGAAGCGGTCCGCAAAGGATTGGCGAAGCCTTTTGGCTCGCTGACGCAAATGGGTACGATCCGCCTCGGCAAGCGCACAGATGCGCGTACTCCTCTTATCAAGGATTTTGTCCCCCTGGCAGACTTGAATGACATTGTCTTTACCGGATGGGACATCTTTCCGGAAAACATGTATGAGGCAGCCGAGCACGCGGCCGTGCTTGACCGCGACCACCTGAAAAGCATCAGGCCGTTTCTTGAGGCAATCAAGCCCATGCCGGCGGTCTTTGATCAGCACTACGTCAAGCGCCTGCATGGCACGCACGTAAAGAAGGGCAAGAGTAAATGTGACCTGGCGCAGCAGGTGCGGTCGGACATTCAGGCCTTCAAGGCGCAGGTAGACCGCGTGGTGGTGATCTGGTGCGGTTCTACAGAGATTTTTCTTGAGCCGTCGGAGGTCCACGCCACGATTGAGTCGTTTGAGAAAGGGCTGGTGAATGACGATCCGAACATTGCGCCTTCGCAGATTTATGCTTACGCTGCGCTGAAGGAAGGCGTTCCGTTTGCCAATGGCGCGCCGAACCTTACGGTGGACCTGCCGTGTATGCAGCAGCTTTCAAAGCAGACAGGCGCGCCTATCTGCGGCAAAGACTTCAAGACCGGGCAGACATTCATGAAGACCGTTCTTGCTCCGGCGTTCAAGGCGCGGATGTTGGGTGTTTCCGGATGGTATTCGACGAACATTCTCGGCAACCGGGATGGTGAAGTGCTGGACGATCCGGAGTCCTTCAAAACAAAGGAAGAATCGAAGCTCGGTGTGCTCGAGTATATCCTGCAACCGGAGCTCTACCCCGATTTGTATAAGGACATTTACCACAAGGTCCGCATCAACTATTACCCTCCGCGCGGGGACAACAAAGAGGGCTGGGACAATATTGATATCTTCGGGTGGCTCGGCTATCCGATGCAGATCAAAGTGGACTTCCTCTGCCGTGATTCCATCCTGGCAGCACCGCTGGCGCTCGACCTGGTGCTGTTCCTGGATCTGGCGCAGCGTACGCCGGAGTTGAAGCACCTCGGCATTCAGGAGTGGCTGAGCTTCTACTTCAAGTCACCGATGGTGGCCGAAGGGCTGTATCCGGAGCACGACCTGTTCATCCAGTCCATGAAGCTCAAGAACACGCTCCGGCACATCATGGGCGAGGACCTGATCACGCACCTCGGGCTCGAGTACTATGACTGACGAGTTGTAATGGCCCCCAAATGGCAGGTCGTGCATTGCAGACCTGCCATTTTTCTTTGCGCGAACAATTTTAAAGAGGGGCGCGATCAACCGAAGTGATGAAATGGATCCCGTCTACGTGTACGTGATGCAGGTGGGTGTCATTTGTAAGAAAAAGATCAACTCCAGCAGTTGCGGCGCAAGCAAGCTGGATCGCATCGGGCGGGCGTATGTTTATTTCATTTTGCGCGCGCAACTTTGCGAAATTGCGTGCGGCAAGGATGTCAAAATTGACCACAAGTGCCGTTGCGCGGATGGCTTCTTCATATTCCTCACAGGCCAGGTGGTTTCCAACAGAGTGTGGTTTTGTCAATATTTCTCCGATTGTCAGGGAAGAAGTCACGAGCTGATCTCCCCGTTCAAGCATCCTGCGCCGTAGATTCTCTACCGCCCTGGAATGTTTGCCGTAATCTTCAAACAGGTAGATAAAGAGATTTGTGTCCCAGAAGATACGGCTCATTCCCATCCCTTCCGCAACCGGTCAACATACTCATCTGCATGTTCGTCCTTCCAGAGGTCTTTTCCCGAACCCTTCAATTGAAGGAGCCTGTCGAGGGGTGGTTGAGGAGCCGAGCGCTTGCTCCAATCGTTGTACCAGTCAAGCAGGTAGCGGTACTTTGGAGGGATGTCATCAGGATTGGGGGTGATTTTCCCCACGCGTCCTGGCTTGCAGAGATCTCCTGGCCGATAAAGCCTCCGCTCTCCACGTGATGGCTCAAAGAGCATTCTGTGATTTCCGGGATTGGGCGTTCGGTTCGCTACGCAATGTTGGTTTGCATGGAGATAGAAGGTGTTCGTTGTTTCCTCCAGGAATCCCTCCTGTCTCGCTTTCTCGCAAATTTCATTCAGGCTGAAGCCGGTACGTTTCGGATTTTCTTTATGGAGCAGAGCCGTTGCAATCCAGACACGATCTGCTGCCAGAAAGCTCCTCCCGGTTTTTGCGATGTAGATGGCCATCAGATAACCCTCTTCTGTTTATATTTAACTTTATCGTACGATAAATAATCTGTCAAGCATAATTTTGATAATCAGAAAATGCCTAAAGAGCAGCGGGGAGTTCCCTACCGATAGATACAGATCGGGGGAGCCAAAAACTGCCCTGCTTTTCCTCATCCAGACACAGATTTGCACCTATCCTGCTGATGAATACCCGCTCTCAGCAGAACTAAAATAGAGCCATACTCTCATGGCTGAATTTACCCACCTGCACCTGCATACTGACTATTCGCTTCTGGATGGCGCCTGCGACGTGGAGAAGCTGGTCAACCGTGTGGCCGACATCGGCCAGAAGGCTGTTGCCATTACCGACCACGGCAACATCTATGGCGCGGTGCATTTTTTTGAGGCGGCGAAGAAGCGCGGCGTGAAGCCGATTCTGGGATGCGAGTTGTATATCTGCAAGAAAGAAGACCACCGCGATGATCCGCAGGGTGATGACTACAATCACCTGCTGGTGCTCGCGGAGAACGAAGAAGGCTATCGCAACCTGGTCCGGATCACCTCCGAGGCGTCACTCTATGGGTTTTATCGCAAGCCGCGTGTGAGCAAGAAGTATCTGGCGGAACATGCTGAAGGATTGATCGGGTTTTCCGGCTGCCTTGCCGGCGAGCTGTGCGAAAATCTTATGGCAGGGAAATACGAAGCGGCGAAGGCGGTTGCAGGGCAGTATCAGGACATCTTCGGCAAAGGGAACTTCTTTCTAGAGATCCAGGACCAGGGACTGGAACTTGAGAAGAAAATCCACCCTGACCTGTTCCGGCTGGAGAAGGATCTGGGCATTCCGCTCGTTGCCACGAATGACAGCCACTATCTCTGTGATGATGATGCTCATGCGCATGAGATTCTGCTGTGCGTACAGACCGCCTCTTCGATTCATGATCCCAAGCGCTTCAAATTTGATTCCGATCAGTTCTATGTGAAAACAGCGGCGGAGATGGAGAAGCTTTTCTCACATGCTCCGGAAGTCGTCAGCCGCACGATGCAATTTGCCGAGCGCTGCAATCTGAAGCTCAGCAAAGTGGACAATCCGTTTCCTGAGTTTGCTGTTCCTCCCGGGCATACGATTGACAGTTATTTTGAGCACGTTTGCCGCGAAGGATTCAAAAAGAGGCTTGAAACTTCCATTCGCCATTTGCAGGACCGTGGTCTGCTGCGCCACCCGATTTCTGAGTATGAGGCGCGGCTGGAGCGCGAAATTTCCATCATCAGGCAGATGAAGTTCCCGGGGTACTTCCTGATTGTGTGGGACTTCATCCGTTATGCGCGTGAGCACAACATTCCAGTCGGCCCCGGGCGTGGCTCGGCGGCGGGATCGTTGGTCGGCTATGTGATGGAGATCACGAACATTGATCCGCTGCAGAATGAGCTGCTGTTTGAGCGCTTCCTGAACCCGGAGCGCATCTCTATGCCGGACATTGATATTGACTTCTGCATGAACCGGCGCGGAGAGGTGATAGATTACGTTACGCGGAAATATGGACGCGAGCAGGTGGCGCAGATCATCACCTTCAACACGATGGCGGCAAAGGCGGCGATCAAAGACGTAGGCCGCGCGCTCGATATGCCGTATGGCGACGTGGACCGCATCGCCAAGCTGGTTCCGACCACGATCGGCGTGACGATTGAGCAGGCGCTGCAGGATTCACCACAGTTACAGGAGGCATACGACACAAATCCGCAGGTGCGCGAGCTGATTGACACGGCAAAAAAGCTGGAAGGGCTGGTCCGCGGAGCAGGCGTCCACGCAGCGGGTGTGGTGATTGCCCCGCGTCCTCTGACCGACCTGGTCCCTGTGTCACGGAGCAAGAACGACGAAATCGTTACAGCGTATGACATGAAGGCGGTCGAGAAGATGGGCCTTCTTAAGATGGACTTTCTCGGCCTGACAACGCTGACGGTGATTGATGATTGCCTGAAGATGATCGAGCGTAACCAGGGCCAGAAGCTGGATATCGAAAAGGTCCCGCTCGATGACCAGGAGACGTATGAAAAGGTCTTTCATCGAGCGCTGACATCGGGTGTTTTCCAGTTTGAATCAGGTGGAATGCGCGATGTGCTGCGGCGTTACAAACCTACGACGGTTGAAGATCTGACGGCCCTGAATGCGCTCTACCGTCCGGGGCCCATCCAGGGCGGCATGATTGATGACTTCATCGAGCGCAAGTGGGGGCGCAGGAAGGTCGAATACGAACTGCCGGAACTGGAAGCAATCCTGAAGGAGACGCTCGGCGTCATCGTCTACCAGGAACAGGTGATGCAGATTGCCAACGTGCTTGCAGGTTACTCGCTGGGCGAAGCCGATTTGCTGCGGCGCGCGATGGGCAAGAAGATTCCGGAGGAGATGGCGAAACAGCGCGACCGGTTTGTTTCCGGCGCGCTGGAAAAGGGCTTCCCGAAAGACAAGATCACCAAAATCTTCGACCTGATGGAGCAGTTTGCCGGATATGGCTTTAATAAGTCGCACTCTGCTGCGTACGCGCTCCTGGCTTATCAAACGGCGTATCTGAAGACGCATTATCCTGTCGAATTTATGGCGGCGCTGCTGACTTCAGAAATCTCGAAGCCGGAGAACGTGGTCAAGTACATCAAGGAATGCCGCGAGATGGAGATCCCCGTCGAGCCTCCGGATGTGGTTTACAGTGATGCCGATTTTACTCCGCATGGCAAAGCGATTCGTTTTGGTCTGACTGCCATTAAAAACGTTGGGCGCAATGCGATTGATTCGATTCTAACGGCGCGCAGGGAACTTGAAGAGCAGGGAAAGAAGTTCTCTTCCTTCTGGGAGTTCTGCGAAAAAGTTGACCTGCGGCTGATGAATAAGCGCGTCATCGAGTCCCTCATCAAGGCCGGGGCTCTCGATTCTTTCGGGCGGCGCGCGCAGTTGATGGCTGCGGTGGACAAGGCCATCGAGCGGGCACAGAAGACGCAGCGCGACCTGGAAGCAGGACAGCACGGGCTGTTTGGGATTTTCGATGACCATCCCTCGGTTTCTGCGAAAGCAGATGAATTGCCGAATGTACCTGATTGGGACGAGCACCAGCGTCTCCAGTTTGAGAAAGAGGTGCTTGGGTTCTTTGTCTCCGGACATCCGCTGGACAAATATTACGAGAAACTGCGCAATTTGCCGGGCGTGATTGACACAGCAACGGCGCTTGAGATGAAACCTGCCCCCAG
>DASRBV010000048.1:0-2896 GCA_035653455.1 Pseudacidobacterium sp.
GCTGATTGCCTGGATCATCGGCTGGGACCTGATTCTGGAATACGCCTTCTCCAACATGGCAGTGTGTGTAGGTTTTGCCGCCCATATTGTGGACCTGATGGACTGGCTCGGCATTCACCCATCGGCACGATGGATTTCGCCCGCCTATCTTCCAAGCGGTCTGCAGGATTTTCACGGAAACACGCTTTATGCCCCGGGGTGGCACTTCGGCTTTAACTGGCCAGCGTTTCTCATCGTCATGATATTGACGGTGGTGCTGGTGCGCGGCATTCGCGAGTCGGCTGAGACGAACAATGTAATGGTCCTGCTGAAGATTGCGGCTATCCTTATCTTTATTGCGTTCGGAGCACACTTTGTCCATCCGTCGAACTGGCACCCGTTTTCTCCCAACGGCTGGTCCGGGCTGCTGACAGGCGGCTCCATTATTTTCTTTACCTATATTGGGTTCGATTCTGTTTCGACTGCGGCAGAAGAGTGTAGAAATCCGCAGCGTGATGTTCCCATCGGCATCCTCGCCACGCTGTTGATTTGCACGGTGCTTTACATCGGAGTGGCCGTTGTACTGACCGGGCTGGTCAAGTGGGACACACTGGTTGGCGATGCCGCTCCTGTAGTGAATACCCTGCGCAAGCTCTCTGCAACCAACCACAGCGAGACACTGCACTGGGGACGGCTTGTCATTCTGATTGGCGCACTGCTCGGCATGATCTCATCCATTCTGGTCTTCCAGATTGGACAGGCCCGTGTATGGTTCGCCATGTCGCGTGACCGCCTTCTGCCCGCGGTCTTCTCAAAGGTGCATCCACGCTACCGTACGCCCGCGGTTTCTACATGGGTGGCAGGCATTGTTGTCGGCCTTCCCGCCGGGCTGCTAGACATTGGCACATTCTCTGACTTGTCAAACATTGGCACGCTCTTTGCTTTTGTGCTGGTATCGGCAGGTGTGCTGATTCTCCGGTACAAAGACCCTGACCGTCACCGGAGCTTTCGCTGTCCTGGCGGGCCGGTCTTTCCTGTTCTGAGTATTTTCTTTTGCGTGCTTCTGATGGCGGGTCTTCCTATCATGACCTGGCTGCGCTTCTTCATCTGGCTGGGAATCGGGTTGGTCATTTATTTCTTCTACAGTCGCAGACGCAGCGAATTTTGTCCCTCGGAGCGGACAAGATAAGGGCCGCTGTTTTGCACATGAACTGTACCACTTCAGGACCGGGTTTCCTTCAAAAGTGTTTTTGCGCCAGAGCCATGAATGGAGGGACAGAGAAGTATAAACCGTGTCATCCAAAGGGTTTGAAAAGGCATGTCTGACTCACTTCGGACTTTTCTCCGCCGTCTCCCTAAGGCGGAACTACATCTTCATCTTGAGGGAACCATTACGCCCGGCACTCTTGTGGAATTGAGCCGCAGGCATGATGCCGAACCACTCACGCCAGCGCAGGCCGAGGCCCTGTATCAATACACCGACTTCACGGGTTTTCTGATGGCATTTAAGGCCGTCTCTGAGCGGCTGCGCACGCCGGAAGATTATGAACTGATTACCTACAGGATGGCCGGGCAGCTCGCCGCTCAGGGCATTATTCATGCTGAAGTCTATGTGGCTGTCGGCGTGGTTTATTTCTGGGGGCACACAGAATTTGAGCCGCTCTTCGCTGGAATGGAACGCGCCCGCATCAAGGCCGAGCGAGACTTCGGTATCAGTATCTGCTGGATCTTCGATGCTGTCCGGCATTTTGGTGTAGAACCAGCCGCGCGTGTCTTCCGCAAAGCCGCCGAGATGAGGCGCGAGCATTCCAGCATTATCGGCATCGGCATCGGCGGAGACGAGCGCCGCGGGCCCGCCGATCTTTTCCGCGACCTGTATGCAGAAGCGCGCGATGCCGGGCTGCGCCTGACCGTCCATGCTGGCGAGGCAGCCGGGCCGGAGAGCATCTGGGGCGCGCTGAATCTTGGCGCCGAAAGGCTGGGGCATGCGCTGACGGCAATCCACGATCCCGAATTGATGCACGTGCTCGCCGAACGGCAGGTCCCGGTGGAGGTCTGCGTGACATCGAACCTCAGGACAGGCTGCTGTACCCAACTTCCGGAACATCCCGTTCGGAAATATTTTGATTCCGGCCTGATGGTTACACTGAACTCGGATGACCCGGCCATGTTTGGCAGCAATCTCGAAGAGGAGTTCCTGCTGGCGCACAACGAATTTGGCTTTACACAGGAGCAGCTGCGCGAACTGGCAGCCAATTCCATAGAAGCAAGTTTCCTTCCAGCGGAACAAAAAGTGCGCTGGTTACATCAAATAGAACAGAGTGTCTAAAGAGATACGTAGTGCCGCCGATGCGCACTATAACAGCGAAATGCGCTATGATGTCGGCATGAAGCCATTGAAACAAAGGCTTTTTCGGTCGGGAAAGAAGGCTGAGGTGATTGTTCTACCGGGTCTGAGAAAAAAAGATGAGTCTGCCATCGCACTCAAAGCCATCGGCTGGACTTCCGTTGCAGTTGGAGTAGTTGCCTTGGGGATATATGTAGGCCGTGAGCTGCGTCTGCGGTACAAATTCAACCGTCGCACGCCGTATGACTTCTACTCACATGCCGGCGATCAGATATCTGCTGCCGAATATGGCGTGGGCGTCTGATTTTTTGCCTGCCTGCTGCGTGCTGCCTTTCAGGTAGATTTGTGTCCCGCATCCTGCAAACTGCACAAGTAAATTTCTGAGCGGAAAAAGCCCTCGAAGGATGGGCTTTTCTTTCCATTCTCCTGGCCGTTCCGGGAAGAAATTCACGCTATCATTGCATACCAATGGAGAGATAACTGCTGTCGCTGCATAGCGAGGCCGTGCCTGGGATGAAAATGATTGTCAGTGCGCTTGCCGGATTTCTGGCCCTGGGTGCAATCCAGGCA
>DASRBV010000049.1:0-2576 GCA_035653455.1 Pseudacidobacterium sp.
TTGCCTGTGCTGAAACTCTCAGAGAACCCGCCCAGAAGACCGCAAACAGCGCGATCAGCAAACATATCAGGTCCCGCTTATGCTCATGTTTTTTAACATGGCTTGTTTGAAATGTAGTGCTCATGCTTAGCCTCCATACCCCAAATCCAAGTACCGCTTCAGTGCTGCTGGTCAGTCCAGTAAACGTATTCCACGTTTTACTGCTGCTTAAGGTCACCGATGACTGCTTCGTTTTACTAAAGCGTTTTATGGGTCGTGAGCGAGATTCTGTCGGCGCGAGAATACGATTGTCAAGAAAAAAAATGAATCCTCCGCGCCAGCATTGGAAGCGTTAGACTTCCGACCCACATTCCGGGCCGGGGGCACAGAGGGCAAGGAGTTGCAACCGAAATGCACCCTTTTCCGCGCAGCCATCCGCAAAAGGCCCGATCAGGACCTTTCCATGCAAGTTACCTTTAGAATGAGGTGTTTAAGCATAAATGTATGCATCTGGGGGCCCTGACATACGTTTTCTCTCTGCGTTTTGGCTTGTGGCAATTCTCTTTCTGTCCGGTGTGAGCAGAGCAGAAGACCAGGGCGCCAGAGACCGCGCGTATTCCGTCGAAGTCATGCAGCGGATTGCCGCTCCAGTGCTCACCGCGATCAGCCAGAACAAGCTGAAGCAGACCATGCCCGTCGAAGGCCCTCCTGACCGCGCGTCTTATACCCATCTTGAGGCCCTTGGGCGGCTGCTCGCCGGGATGGCCCCCTGGCTGGAACTTGGCCCTGATAATACTTCCGAAGGAAAGCTGCGGGCGCGCGACATCCAGCTTGCAGTCCAGGCAATTTCGCACGCTGTGGACCCAAAATCGCCCGACTCTATGAATTTCGACAAAGGCCAGCAGCCGTTAGTAGACACGGCCTTTCTCGCCCTCGCCCTGCTGCGCGCTCCAAAACAGCTATGGGGAAATCTGGGCGCCGTGGACAAAGCCAATGTGGTCGCTGCTTTGAAGAAGACCCGCGCGATTCATCCCTTTGAAAGCAACTGGCTGCTCTTCAGCGCGACCATCGAAGCCACGCTGTGGAAGTTCACAGGCGAGTGCAACCAGACCGCCATCGAGTACGCCATCAACCGCCATATGGAGTGGTACAAAGGCGACGGAGTGTACGGCGACGGCGCGCATTTCCACTGGGACTACTACAACAGCTATGTTATCCACCCCATGCTTCTGGAAGTGCTGCGCATCTGCGCGGAAAAACAGCATCCGCTGGGTAAGCTCTATCTCGTGGAGCTGGAGCGGGCGCAGCGTTACGCAGTGATTCAGGAGCGCCTGATCGCGCCCGACGCGAGCTTTCCTGTGATGGGGCGTTCGAGCGCCTATCGCTTCGGAGCATTTCAGACGCTTTCTGACATCGCGCTGATGCGTCAGCTTCCTCCCTCGCTTGACCCCGGCGCAGTGCGCTCCGCCCTGACCGCCGTCATCCGCAGGATGATCGAGACCCCAGGCACATTTGACGCGCACGGCTGGCTCCGGATTGGGGCCGTAGGCCACCAGCCACACATCGGCGAGGGATATATCTCAACCGGAAGCCTGTATCTGTGCACAGCCGGATTGCTGCACCTGGGTCTGCCTCCAGATGACCCGTTCTGGACCGCCCCGGCGCGTCCGTGGACGCAAAAGCAAATATGGGCAGGCGAAGACGTGCCCGCCGACCATGCCATCGCGAATTAGGGCCTGCTACGGAGCAAATCATAGTCGAGGGACAAAGAGCCTGGCGACCGTCGAGTTTTACAGCTCCTGAAAGTGGCCGCGGCAGCCAGCATTCACCCCGAATCCACGCACACCAGTAAAATAGAAGACGATGAGCACGAACCTGGTAACAGCCTTAACAGTGATGCTGGAGAAGGCCGCGCGTGAGGCCGGCCTGACCGTTCTCTCTGCCGACGCCGGCACGGACTTCAATGGCCACCCTACCGCCATCTTCAAGCTGGCGCTCTCGCCCGACGCTGCCCCGGAGCGCACCCTTCAGCTTGAGCTGAGCGATGCCTTCGATTTCCAGAGGCCCGACCTTCTGCCCGAGATGACCTCGCACCTGCGCGAAGAGGCAAAGCGTCTGCGGAATCCGCGGCCCAACACTTACGTTACGCTGGCCGGACTGCCTATCCGCTTCAGCGGTTTCGGATGGCCCTTCCACCGCTCGACCTCCGGCGCAGACACCTACATCGTCCACGGCGTGGTGCACCTGGAAGACGGCACCAACTCGCCGCTCCACGCAAAGGTCTCGGCCAGTATGACGGTCACCTTTGCTGAAATCGTGCCCGCGCCCGAGCAGCCCTATGCCGAGACGTTTATTTACAACGCTATCCGCAAGACCTTCGACCAGGGCCAGCTTGAACTGCTCAAGAGCGGCAACCGTCAGCCGGTTCCGGTCACTACGCGCTACTACAGCCGCTGGCAGAAGAAGTTCTTCTTCACGGATACGGACGACAACTCGCGCATGGAATTTCTGAAGCTCAAGACCTACTGGCTCTCCGGCGTGCTCGGCAACGGACAGCCCGTCTGGATCGCCGACCCGCGCGACGCGCAGTATCTGAA
>DASRBV010000050.1:0-15382 GCA_035653455.1 Pseudacidobacterium sp.
AATGCCCACCTGGTGCAGAAAGCGCAGCAGCTTCGGATCACGCTCATACAGGCTGCAGACGGTGTAGCCGGCGTTCTCTTTTGCTCCCGAAAGCAACTGTACTCCCTGCCTTGCGCGCTGTGCCGGTGTCTCCGGCAGAACAGAATTTCCATGGGGACAGGTGCCTTTTTCCCCCAATTTTTCAAGGAGACGGGCTTCAAAAGCGGGTGAGACGGCGTGCTCCAGGCGTTCGGCTTCATCATGCACTTCATACCAGGGCATTCCGAACATCTCAGATAACATGCGCTCTATAAGATGGTGGCGCAGTGCTGTGCGATAGGCGGTTTCTCTGCCCTTTACCGTAAGACGGATGATGCCGTCAGCTTTGACCTCAACATATCCATCGCGCCTGAGGCGGCGGAGCGCCATTGAGACCGCGGGGGGAGAAACCTCAAGCCAATGGGCCAGTGTAGCGGAAATGACCGTCTGACCTTCGCTTTCAGCTTCAAGGATGGCCTTGAGATAGTCCTCTTTAGAAACGCTGATCGCAGTCTTCACCGCAATTAGGATACAACTACTGGCTGTTATGAGACCCTAGCGCCGCTCGGCTATCATTTGCCTGAACTCAGGATTGTCGCGTAGTCCGGCAAATTCCTTTTCTTCTAGCAGCTTCTTGCGGTCACTGAACCCTTCGTCGAGCGCTTTACGCAAATAATAAAGCGCCTCGTCTTTTCTTCCGGTTTCGGCATAGGCCTTTGCGAGAAGATAGTTCAGATAAGCCATTTCCCGGGATGGGCCAGCCTCGGCAACTTTGGCGGCGGGATCTCCATTAAAGACATTGGGATCCAGACTAAGCGCAGTGTGGTATGCCTCTGCGCCTTTCTTGTATTTGCCCTGGGCCACATAGGCTGTTCCCAGATTGCTGTAGAAGGTGGCCGATTTCGGCGAAAACTTTATGGCCTTCCTGTATGCCTTCTCGGCATCATGATATTTCTTTTCTCCGTAATACACCGCACCAAGATTGTTCCATGCCTCCGGATATTTTGGATCGAGCTTGATCGCTTCCCGGTAATCGTTCTCAGCGGCCTTCAGGTTGAACATGTGATGGTTGGCAATACCCATCTTGTTCCAGAGCACAGGTGAATTCGATGGGCCTTGCCGATAGGCGTCTAGAGCAGCAATATACCTCTGGCGCGCCATCAGCAGGTCGCCCTGCATTTCCGCGCTCAGGACGAAGCGGGGCGCGTCTTCTGCTCTGAGCGGAGGTTGTTGCGCGTAACTGCCTATCGCAATGAACGAATGGGGTGTCTGTCCTGCGGACTCAAACGTGAGAAAACAAACAAACGCTGCGGCAGCAAGACCTGAGAGGTGTAGAGCATGGCGCATATTGCCTCCTTGCGAGGCTTTCATCCTGCATCTGCCGGGCGCGGGGGATGAGCTGTGTCCGGACAGACCCAGCCTTTGGCCCCTAATTGTAACTCTCTAGATAAAGAACAAGCGATAAAAGCGGTGTTGACTGGATAAAAAGCGCCAAAATGGTCATTTGGCGCGGTCCTGGCGTTACAACTGCGGGCCGGTGTGAAAGACCTGTTCGACACTCCGGTTCATGACGCGGTAAATACCGAATTCCCTGCCCGAAACGCCTCGCAGCTCAAAGAGCAACTCGGCGCGGCCGTCGCCATCCGTGTCCACAGCATCTACCAGCTTCATGCGTGGAGTAACGTCCAGGCGATCATCCCGGGTGATTTGTTTGAAGATGATCTGTGGATTGCCATAAAAATCCGGCTGCGCAACTAGCGTGATGTATTGCGTCTGTCCATTTTGACCAGCGGCTTGGGCGCTGAAGACGATGGTCACGCCGCTGCTCCAGGAAAGATCGAGCGCGTTGAATTTCTCACCGGTCAGGACAGGCAAGGGAGGCGCCGCAGTGGCCTTGCGTCGGGCCGGTTTTCTTGCGCCTGCCGCAGTTATATATTTTGTCGCCGGATTTTCCGCAGCGAGCGCATCCTGGGCCAGTTTTTCAACCGCAGCCTTCATCTTTGCCTCATCCGCCGGGTCATACCAAATATGCGCGTAAGAATGGGGCGCGGACTGCTTTACATCAGAAACAGCAGCCATCTGTTCCAGGTCTGGAGGAAATCCCTCAAGTTTGGAAGGCGCTACTAACCCTTCCGGGGACTCAGGCTTGCCATAGCGGAGTTTCGGTCGGCCACTATCGGGGGCAACCGCTGCTGTCACAGGCGCGTCCGGATTGGCCGCAGATGTCCGCTTATGTAATGTGGGGCGGTCAGAATCATCGCCCACCGGAGGCGGAGTGGTATCGGCCGTGTCATGACGATGAAGCGTGGGACGGCCGGAATCATCTTTGGGAGTGGGCGCGCTGCTCTTCGCCGGCCCTGCATTCTGCTGCGACTGCGCCCCTTCTTTCACCACCTGCGGGGGATATTTCGACATAGGCGACTTTGGTTTGGCCAATGCCGGTTGTGGCCTGATCACACCCAGACCAATCCATGAACCTGCAAGGTTCTCGGCGCTGTTGATCTGAAATGTTCCCTGCGGGGCTCCGGCCTTCTCTAGTTCGTATAGAGTGCCGGTCTCCAGCGTCAAGGGCTCGGGCTGGGCCAGATAAAGACCTCCCGGCTGATACTCATTGCCGTCCCAGACTGCTACGGGAACCAGACGCGCCGCCCCGGGTTTTGCCAGATCGCCTGTCCACTCAAAAATGGCGGTGGCGCGCAGCGTTGGCGCCGAGCTTGTGTCTTTTGCCGCAGGCCCCTGATACTGCGCCCAGGCCAGAAAAGGGCCTGCGAAGAACAGGCAGAGTAGCAATGCCATCCGTGACATACGATGGCGTTCTGCGAAACAATCGGAGTGGCCCATACATCTATTTTGGCGGAAGGAATGATTCATGGAAGTCAACGACAAAGTTCCTGATTTTGCTCTCCAGGATGACCAGGAGAGAACCATCCATCTTTCAGATTACGCCGGAACGCCGGTCGTGTTGTTCTTTTATCCCCGCGCTGATACTCCGGGCTGCACGATTGAGGCCTGCGGCTTCCGCGATGTCTTCAAAAAAATCCAGAAGGCGGGAGCGGCAGTGCTTGGCATCTCGCGCGACACGCCGAAGGCCCAGGCAAAATTCAAGGCAAAGTATGACCTGCCGTATCCTCTCCTTGCTGATGTAGACGAAAAAGTGTGCAATCTGTTTGGCGTGCTCAAGGACAAGAATATGTACGGCAAAAAAGTAAAAGGCATCGAGCGGACGACATTTCTGATTGGCCCAGACCGCACCCTGCTGAAGATCTTTCCTAAAGTCAGACCGGAGGGCCATGCCGAAGAGGTCCTCGAAACCCTGAAGGCACTGCAATAAAGAAGGCGGCACCATGGCCGCCTTCACGAATGATTGTCCGCCAGTCCCTTACTGCACTGTAAATGTCAGGGCCGTTTCCGGGGCGATTTTTGCTTCTCTTTTTCCAGTAGCTGCTGCGCCGGCCGTGCCTGCTCCTGCGCCTGCCAGCGTTCCGATGGCTGCTCCCTTGCCGCCGCCAATGAGTCCACCTAGAATTGCGCCCGCCGCGGCACCGCCACCAATTTTCGCTACATTACTTTTGGTATGGCCTTCACCATCGCGTGTAAGAGTGTCGGTATTCACTGCAATGCCATTGACTGAAGTAATTTGCAGCGAGAGCACCCCCGGCTTCTTCAGCCTTCCCGATGATTTCGCGTCTACGATGGTCCCGCTCACGCTGGATCCTGCCGGAGCAATGACCTTTCCGCCAGAACGGACCTCATTTACCAAAGTGCCGTTCCATGTTTGTCCTGCCTCTGCGGTGGCTGAAGTAAGCTCGGTGCTGGTGCGAACGGTCAACTTTGTTCCTGCCGGAATCCGGCCTGAGCTGGCTGAATCCTGAGCATGAGCAAATATGGCCATCGCCGTCATGACAAGAACAACAGCGGCCCGTGTAAAAATGTATCTGAAACGATGCATCTTTCTTTCTCCTGGAAACCTTTTTAATCGGATATGCCTACTCGGAATAAGGTTGTCTCCACCGTGCCGCGCCCGTTCTATGAGCATTCTCCTGAGGTTGTGGCCCGCAAGCTATTGGGAAAGCTGATTGTGCGCGATTACCACGGAGAACGGCTCTCGGGCCGCATCGTGGAAGCTGAAGCGTATTTTGGTCTGGATGATCCGGCGGCCCATGCCTTTGCCGGACGGACGGCCCGCAATGCTGTGCTGTTCGGCCCTCCCGGGTTTGCCTATGTTTATTTCATTTACGGCATGTATTACTGTCTGAATGTCTCCTGCGAGCCGGAAGGGCATGCTGGTTGCGTCCTGATTCGCGCGCTTGAGCCGGTACAGGGACTGGAAATGATGGCGAAACTGCGCAAGCTGCCATCTGCCGCAAAACCGCGGCTGCTCACTTCCGGTCCAGGACGCCTCTGTCAGGCCTTGGCCATTACTCGCGCCGCGCATAACGGGCTGGATGTAACCAGCACCTCTTCTATTTTGCGTATTGAAGACGATGGTTTCCAACCGGGGAAGATTTCTGTCACTCCACGCATCGGAATCCGGCACGCTGCTGACCGCCTCGCGCGCTTTGTCATAGAAGAAAACAAATTTGTTTCGCGAAATTTGTAAACTTTCCACATACTTGTACGTATACTTTGCAGCACCAGAAGACACTGTTCCACAGGGAGACCGAATGAAGCGCCTTCTTCTCGCCACCGCCACAGCTTTGTTTCTGACCCATGTCTGCGCCACGGCCCAGGACGCGCCTCCAAAACAGACTTCGCATCAGCGGATGCCTCTGCCGAAACCAACCAATCTAAAGGTGCTCCCGAAAAACATCTCACCAGAGGACCTGATGAAAGTCATGCGCGGCTACTCCCAGGCGCTTGGAGTGCATTGCGATTTCTGCCATGAGGTCAACGAGCAGACACACCAGCCGAATTTCGCCTCTGACGCGAAGCCGGACAAAGCCATTGCTCGCACCATGATCGCCATGACGCAGACGATCAATCAGAAATACATGTCCACCATCAACGATCCTGACGCTACTCCGGAGATGAAGACCGTCACCTGTGGAACATGCCATCGCGGTGACACGATGCCTCCGCCGTTCCAGCCAAAACCGGAAGACCACCCTAAGAACGCGTCGCCACAGCACCCGTAGTGTGATGGCCCGCAGGTCCACATGTGTTTCTGTTCGTGACCTGCCAAAATTTTTCGCGCACTTCTATATATCCTACCCGGGTATGATATAAAAGAAGAGGTGCGGGAAACACTCCGCCAGAGCCTGAAACCTATGAATACTGAAGGCCATTCAGACCATACTCCTGCGCAGTGAAGGGACTGCACCCTGCTCCCTCACGGCGCGCGACGTCCACGTGAGTGAGCAGTCTTCTGCCCACCTCCATTTCACAAACAGAAAGGAGGGGCCCGTGGTCCTGAACACCTGTACTTTTTTTGAAACGCAGCGCAGTCAGCTGTCCTGCGTCTGGATGGAAACCGGAGACGCGAAGCGTCCGCTTGCCTGCATCTGGACAGATGCGGATTTGCGAACGCCGGAGGCCCACATGGAGGAACAGGAGGAACCCGAGCCTACGGCATTTTTACAGATTCTGTACACTCCATTTGCACTGGGCTATGTCGCCGACTCCCTGTTGCTCGCGGTGACTGTAGTTTAGTGGCATCAGCCAGACTATCTGTGAAAATGCTATGTCCTGCTGTTGTGCGCTTAACACAATTGCAACCTTTGTATTGAAACATCAGAAAAGCTGACTTTTTCTGGTTGATTTGATTTATCTCGGAGACCTTTTTGCGCGAATTTGCCATGATTGTCTGTCTGATATTGTGCCCCGTATTGGCCGGGGCACAGACCTCTTCCCTGCCGAATGCGCCGGCGCCACCTGAGCGGGAGTTGCTCTCGCAGCGCAGTCCTTCGAGCGAGGCCGGGGTCTCACCAGAAGAGCGTCAGGCGCCCGATGCGCCAGACGTGACGATGTTCCCGCACAGCAACACGGCCCCGTGGTGGATCTCCGGCCAGACGAACATTATCTTTCAGGCGCACCCCTCCTTTCACTCGCCGTATCAGGGCACGAACAGCCTTCACGGAGCAGGCGAATACAAAACTTCGCTGCTGGGCACACTTTTTCTCGGCTACCAACCGCACCGTAATCTTCGTTACAACACCGATTTCCTCGTTGACTTCGAGAGTGCCGGAGGACGCGGCCTGAGCCAGGCACTGGGTCTGGCCGGATTCACGAACCTTGATGTGGTCCGCAATCCGAATCTGAGTTCCAAACCCTATCTGGCGCGCGGAGAAATCCATCAGACCATCGGTCTTACGGACGAGACCACTGAGACCGACCGTGGCCCACTCTCACTGGCAGCCCAGGTGCCGGTGCGCCGCTTCGAGTTTCGCATCGGCAAAATGAGTATGCCGGATGTCTTCGACATCAACTCCATTGGAAGCGACAGCCATCTGCAATTCACCAACTGGACCATTGATAATAACGGCGCCTGGGACTACGCCGCCGATACACGCGGATATACCGTGGCCGCGATTGCCGAATACGATGACCGCGACTGGAGCGCGCGTTATGGAATCGCAGCGATGCCGATTGTGGCCAACGGAATTGATCTGGACTGGGCGTTTTCGCGCGCCAGCGGTCAGAACATGGAGTTCGAGCTGCGGCGGTCGTTTGTACCCGGACGCAAGGGCGTCACACGCATTCTCAGCTATGTGAACCATGCGCATATGGGGAGTTACCGCGAAGCTGTGCAGGCTTACCTGGATGGCGCAGACCCTCGGCCCGATATCACGAAGCATGAGCATTTCAGCTCAGTGAAGTATGGCTTTGGCTGGAACAACGAGCAGGAGATCACGCAGGACTTCCGCATCTTCAGCCGCGTTGGATGGAATGAAGGCCAGCATGAGTCCTTTGCATACACGGAAGTAGACCAGACCATCGCCTTTGGAGGGGATCTTCAGGGCATTCGCTGGAAGCGTCCGGTGGATAAGATCGGTGTTGCTTTTGTTTCTAATGCCATTAAACGCGACCATCAGAATTATCTGAAATACGGCGGCCTCGGCTTTCTGCTTGGCGATGGGCGGCTCAATTATGGGCGCGAGAACATTGTAGAGAGCTACTACAACTGGCATACCTGGCGCGGCGTGTTCTTCGCGCTCGGGCTGACACATATTGATGACCCCGGATACAACCGCGACCGCGGCCCGGTCTGGGTACCCTCTGTACGCATGCATGTGGATTATTGAAAGAACGGCAAAGTCTGCCATGTTCTATTCATCCTGCCCACGCGCAACGTCAGCCCTACTGAAGAACTCGCCAGTATGTTGATGCTATAGCAATTTCACAGATAGTCTGAACCATGCCCCAAAAACTACAGTCGCCGCGACCAGCAGGGAGTCGGCGACACTGCATAGTGCAAATGGAGGGTAAAGAATCTGTGAAAATGCCTTAAATGTGCTCAGGCTTAAGTAGGAGAGGCGCTGCCTGGAGCATACTCTCGCTTGTCCTGGACTGCAGCAGATAGAACACCTGGTCTGGAAGCAGCGGCCGGGAGAGCAGGAAGCCCTGGCCAAATTCGCAGTCAATGCTCGTCAGAAAGCGCATCTGGTCGGGGGTTTCGATTCCCTCCGCGATGGTTCTCTTATGAAGGTTTCGCGAAAGATACACAATGGCTTTAAGAAGCTCGGCCCGTTTCCCGTCCCGCTCCACGTTATGAACAAAGCCTTTATCTATCTTGATGACGTCGAAAGGAAACTGAAGTACGTACTTGAGCGAAGAGTACCCAGTACCAAAATCGTCCAGATAAATTGAGACGCCGAGATCATGGGCCTTGCCCAGCACTTCTCTGGCAGCATGCTCGTCATTGAGCAGCACCGATTCGGTGACTTCCAGCGCAAGCAATGCCGGATCCAGATGACTCTCCCGCAAAACATATTCCAGCTCCGGCAAAAACCTGTGGTCCGCGAGCTCAATTCCTGAGACATTTATGCTTACGCTGTATCTGGTTTTAAAGTGACGGTTCCATGCGGCAATCTGGAAGCAGGCGACCCGCAGCACCTGCCGTCCAAGTCCCGTAATCAGCCCGGCGCGCTCGGCCAGTGGCACAAACTCTTCGGGTGAAACCTGCCCGTACAGGGGGTGCCGCCATCGCGCCAGGGCCTCAAACCCAGCCAGTTCTGCCCGTTTGAGCGAATAGACCGGCTGGTAGGCAACCGAAACAGCGCCCACTTCAATGGAAGAGCGCAGCGCGGAGCCCATTTCCATTTCGCGCATCGTCATTTCGACAAGTGACTGGTTGAAGGTGCAGGCGCGGTCTTTGCCCAAGGCCTTTGCCTTGTACATGGCTGTATCGGCATCGCGAAGGAGTTCGCTGGCGCTCTTTTCCTTGGTAATGGGAGCAATTCCTATGCTGGCCGTCACATACAGCTCTCTGTCGTCCATCAGCACAGGCAGGCGGGCCTGAGACAAAATTCGTTCCGCTACACTTTCGGCGGTTTCGCCATAATCGAGCCTTTCCAGCAAAACTACAAATTCATCTCCGCCGAGCCTGGCAACCATGTTTTCAGGCCAGACAGTCCTTCGCAGGACCTGCGCGAAGTGCACCAGCAGCTTGTCACCAGTTTTGTGTCCCAGACTGTCATTGATCGTTTTGAAACGGTCTAAGTCAAGGAACAACAGGAATTTACTGGAAGAAAAAGAGCGGACCCTCTCAATTTCTGAAAGCAGGAGACTGCGGTTCGGCAACGCTGTGAGCGCATCGTGCAGGACCGCGTGTTGAAGCTGTGTCTGTGCCTGCTCCAGACGCGCTTCCCTGATTGCAGTTCTTAATACCAGCAACAGGCAGGAGACGGTGAGACCAGCTACTCCCCACACATGGCGGTATGCGGTCAGGATGACACCGGCGGCGAGTGAAATCAGGGCCAGCCCCAGAGAGCTTACGCCATGAATGTGCGGCGGCAAAATGTTTCTTTTCCATGTGCGAAATCCGCTGACCCGGTCCCGGGCTGGAAAGCTATAAACAATTGCGCAGAACGCCAGTAAAGGAAAACTCCACGCGAGGTCTGTGATGCCCCCTGCCGGAGACCCATAGTCCTGCCACAGCGTTCCCGCCACGGCGATCACACCATAGATGACTCCATACAAAGTCAGGTCCCAGAAAAACGCATACTCTTCAGGGACTGTCGCAGTAGAGAAACGGATGGCGCATGACAAGACCAACCCGAGGGCCTGAATACCATAGGCAACGGTATCCAGGACCCCGGCAGGTGCAACATAAATGATTCCGTAAAGTAGCAGTACAGACAGACACGCCTGGGCGAAATCCAGATGTCCCGTCCAGCGCTGTCCCTGGACTGTCAATTTGTAGGGCCGCGAGGCAGCCAGCAGAAATGGGAAAGAAAATGACAGCCACAGAAAATCGGCAATCGAGGGATAGGGTGTGGGCCGGTGCCGGACAATCACGTACCACAGGTAATACGCCTGAGCCACGCTCCATATCAGGAAAGCCACACAAAGCTGCTTCCAAAGCCAGCGAAAATAAGGGCCTTCAGCCGAGCGCCATCGCAATATGCACACGGTGACCGCAAACAGAGCAGATGCTAGCTGCACCACATTGGACAGCAAGAGCGGATGAGGAACAAAGGCCAACACCATGCCATGCAGGACCGCTACGCTTATGATGAGGGCGAAGGTGGCCGTCCGGTGCGTTTTTTCTTCCGGAATGAGCGTGCTCAAGGCTATACCAATCAAGAAAAACAGGCTTGTAAACGGTCTCAGGTTTCTGTAATAGTAATCGGCTTTTTAGAAAATTTTGAGAAAAATTTCTTAATAGGGAGCATCTGGCCCATACAGGGCCATTCCCGATGTAAGCGCGGGAGAGGCCCCAGGGAGTCAAGCCCATGCTTTTTCAACGCATTTCAGCGCTCGCCTGCTTAGGCTGTTCCTGCTGCTGGCGTGCCTGGGCGCACAGTTTTTTCAGTTTTCCCTCCATGGAACCATCACCAATGTGTTCGTCCTGCAGCACACCGTCGGTATCAATCGTAAAGGTATGCGGAATCGCGTTGACACCGAACTTGCGCGAGAGCGGCCCGGTAAACCCGCCGTCGCGTACCTGGATCCATGTCATGTGGTTCTGGGCGATGAAGCTGCGCCACTTCTGCTCGTCGGAATCGAGGCTCACACTGATAATGACCAGCGGCTCGCCGGAAAATTTCTCCGCGATCTTCTGAATATGCGGGAGTGCCTGACGGCATGGCCCGCACCAGGTAGCCCAGAAGTCTATCAGCACGACTTTTCCAGTGAAATCATCCAGAGAAACGCGCTTCCCGTCGGCGGTCACCGTTGCGAACGGAGGTGCCATGCGCGCACGCGCCAGCTCGGGATGCTCGGCATAGCGGGAAGCCCGCACGCTGTCCACGCCTGTTTTCTTAAGTGCGACAAATTGCTGAAATTGGTCTCTGGCCTCATCATCCCGCTTCAGGTGCGCCAGGGCGAAGCCGTCTCCATAGTACGCCTGCATATGTTTTGGGTCGGCGGCTTCAGCGGCCTTAAATTCCCTGTCAGCTTCGGCAAACATATCTTCTTTGTTTTTCACCACGCCTTCGCGCAGCAGCAACACGCCTTTTCGGACATGGGCCTCGGCTTGGTCCACAGGGGCCTGCGCCTCGTCAATCATCTCCTGCGCCGCGAACTCCGCGGACTTATAGTCGCCGGTCTTTTCGCCGAGTTCGATGATTTTGTTCTGGCAGGCAATGCAGTGGCCTCCGTCCTGTTTGTCGGCCTTTTTGAAGGAACTTACAGCAGCGGCATAATCACGATGGTTCAACCAGTCCAATGCCTCGGAGTAGGCCTTCTGCGCCTTCGGGTCCGAAGGCAGACCATTGGATGAAGCGGCAGCTTGCGCAAAACCAGGCAGAGCACATGCTATCATCAGCATGGCAAAAAGAAATCTCATCAACACAGTTCCCCTCTGACGGAAAAACCATCATGCCATTTCACAGACGGGCTGAAAAGAGAAAAGCGCGCCCGAAGACGCGCTTTCTCAGGGGAGGAATTCCAGCTCTAGTTAAACGGGACGGCAGCCCCCGGTTGCTGGTCCATCAATTTCTCTTTGCACACATGGGCCGCCCGGAGACGTTCACGATCTCCCGGAGTTTCCGCGCATCCCAACACCTGGCAACAGTGGTGGCAAAGGATGATGCGGCTGCGGACCATGCCAATGCGGGCAGGCAGCAATTTTTGCGGAACGGCGTGCGTTGTTGTGATGGCGGGAATCATGGCTCACTCCAACGTTAAGGATTAGAGGTGTTGTGGACCGGCGCAGCTTTAACACCGAAGGGAAAACTTGCCAGAATTTCTCTGGTTACTAACGATCTGGATGCCAATAGTAACCTGTCAGGTTGGCCGCTTGTGTAAATTTTTGCGCATTTGACGCCAAAATGGAGGAAAAATTTACAAAATTCGCCCAATTTTTCTTTATCTGGTGAAAACGGCTGCATTGCTTCCATACACTTCATGGAATTTTGAAAATTCTCCGATATGCGGCTATGAGACAACCCTCTCATGGCTTCTGATCCGCAAAACCGTCCATCTATTCTGCTCGCAGACCCCGATCCGGAAAGCGTCGAGGTCCTGGTTCCGCTGCTTCAGACATGGAATTACGAGATAGAAACCGTTAGGGATGGCGTGGAAGGCTTTAAGCGTCTGCTGGCTCCCGATGCCCCGGCGATAGCCATTCTGGACGATAACTTGCCCCATATGAGAGGGATAGAAATTATTGCCGAAATCAAGCGGCGGTCGCGTCCTTATTCATCGTGGCTGATGCTGATGGGTCAGGCGCCGGATGGAGAGACCGTCAGCCTGGCAAGCGCCGCCGGGGTGGATGATTTTCTTCTGAAACCGGTGAGCGAAACCGACCTTCTGGTGAGATTGAGGACAGCCGAACGTGTCCAGCACCTCTACCGGGAAATGCAGGAACAGACGCAGGCGCTGCATTTCCGGGCCACCCATGATCCGCTGACCGGGCTTTTAAACCGGGAATCCACCATGCGGCAGCTCTTTCAGGAAACCGACCGTGCCCAGCGGATGCGCACCCCGCTCTGCATCATGCTGCTCGATATGGACGACTTTTCAGAAATCAATCAGGAATATGGTTTTTCCGCGGGAGATGCCGTCCTGAAAGAACTGGCACAACGGCTTAAACGCTATATGCGCAGCTATGACGTTCTGGGCAGGTGCGGAAATGATGACTTCCTGATTGGGCTGCCCGGATGTATGGTCGAAGATGCCATCGCGCTGGCACAGCGGCTGCAAAAGTCTGTGCTGGCAAAGCCTTGCCATATTCACCGCGATGTAATTCCTGTGACCGTGAGCATAGGCATTGCCAGCAGCCGTGGACGGCTGCCGCTGGTTGTGCTGCGCGAAGCCGAAGACGCGCTGATGCAGGCCAGAATGGCCGGAAAAGGCGGCATCCGCTTCTCTGGCCCCGCCCCGCAGTCAAACCGCCTTTAGTCATCATCATCCTTGCGCCCGGTATGCGGATGCAGCACCATCCACGGGACAGGTTTGTCACCCATGGCATCGCGCCAGAGGATGACATTGAGTTTTACCGGGTCAGCACGGTCTTCATGGGTGAAGTCCATTTTGCCGGATTCTTTCGCTCCTGGAGACTTGGGTGTGTTGGCCGTGTAGATCAGACCGTTATCGCGATTGGAAGCATCCGCGGTAAATGGAGGCTGGTCTCCTGCTCCGGTGAAAACGGACGATACCAGCGGCGCAAGTGCATCGTTATTGTTCATAGGCGGAACGCCCAGAAGGTCTTCCATGGTGCGCAGGAAGCTCACTGTGGTGTAGAAAGTTGAATCCACCAGCGGCTGCGGATTGCGCGGCGCATATTTGCTGACGATGAGCGCGGTGCTGCGGTGCGCGTCCACATGGTCGGCACCGTCCTGCGCGTCATCTTCCAGGATGAAAAAGGCGGTGTCGTCCCAGTACGGGCTGTGCGAAACGGCTTCCACCGCGCGACCTACTGCGAGATCATTGTCGGCCACTGAGGCGCGCGGCGTGGGCATTCCGGGACGGGTCCCGGCGGTGTGGTCATTGGGCAGGCGCAGCATGACAAAGTCAGGCATGGTGTCATGACCCTGTTGGCGGTCTGCGACCCACTTGCGGAAGTGCGTCAGGAACTCCTCGACACGAAGCTGGTCCGGGAAGGCCAGCTCAAAATCGGGATAAAGCGGGTCGTAGTGGCCTTCCAGTTCCGGCTTGGTGGCCACGTTTTTGGCAATCAGTGGAATGGCCCACGGATACGGGCTGACGCCTCCGCCATAATTGGCAGGAATGGAGTCGCCTTTGTGAATGGCAGCAACGGGGCAACGCTCCGGTTCGGGTTCCGGTGTTCCGGCAAGCGGAGACTTCTCCTTCGGCTGTTCCCGGTGCTCCTCGCAAAATGTCGTCGCGATGTATTCGCCGAAATGATACAGCGTCTTGCCGTGCTTTGCGAGGTCGGTCCAGATGTAACTGCTGGCCGGCTCATTTACATCCGGAATGCCTTCCTTGTACGGATTGCCTTCCTCGACGATGCCTTCAAAGTCATAGACGCGCGCGCTGCCACGATAGGCCTGTTGCCAGGTCTTCTCGGTGTAATCACTGCTAATGGCGGCATTGGACCAGACATGTCCGTCGCCGGAGACTTCGCCGGAATCATAAAAATTGTCCAGCACTCCGAACTGCAATGCCAGCTTGTGCAGATTGGGTGTAATGCTCTTTCCATACATCGTCAGTGAAGGATCGCCATTGCCCACGCCGAGGTCGCCGAAAATCTGGTCGTATGTGCGATTTTCTTTAATGATGTAGATGACGTGATGGATGGGGTTTCTCCCGCCCAGGAACTTCAGGTGCTGCGAGGCGGCCTGCATCATGTTGCTGGCGAGGACTTCTGACGTGAGGCGGGGTAGTTCATTCTGTGCGCTGTTCAGGTCCACATCTGCCAGTGAGCCGTGCAGCATGGTCGCAATATATGTATGTGCGCGGCGCATATTGCGGCTGTGGGGCAACGGATGTTCCGGCTGGGGTTGCGGAGCTGCATTCGGCACGGTGCTCTGCCCCTTTCCTGTTGCAATGAACAGGTGATTGCCTTTGATGGCAAGCGCGGTTGGGAACCATTCCGTAGGAATAAATGCTTTGGCTTCTACTGCCGCGCCGGTTTTCAGATTGACAGCAGAGAAAACCGCGACAGCATCAGAGCCGCCATTTGCGACATAGAGCGTTCTGCCGTCGCCTGAAAGCGCCAGCGCATCCGGAATCGCCCCAAAATAATGCTGCCCGGGCAGTTGCGTATTGAACATGCCGGCAAGCTGCATTTTCTGGCCACGTACACTGACGGCTGCCACCGCGTCCCGGTTGGCGAGTGCAACATACAGCGTGCGTTCATCGGGAGAAAAGACCAATGCGGCGGGATGTGAACCGGGAGAGATAGGGTTGTCCGGCGGCAGCAAGGGCAGCTTCTGCACTACTTTTCCCGATGTAAGATCCAGTTCCGCTACGGCCGAGCCGTTCCAAAGGGCTACAAAGGCGCGGCGTTGGTTCTTTGTCGCAATCAAGGCAATCGGGTACTCGGATGGGACGGTTGGATGGTCCGCCAGATCAAACCGGTGAAGGACGTTTCCCGATGCGGCATCCATAAGCAAAACATCATCAGAAAACTCATCGGCAACCAGAATCTCCTCTGCGCCGGAGTCCCCTTTTACCACCGCCAGCCCGGTTGGAGCAGGAACGGCCATTCCTTCAGGAACATCTTTGCTAACACGGGTCTGCGTATGCCCGGGAGCGAGTTTCTGCAACGGAACAGGAATGGTGTGCTCTGGTGCAAGTGTCGCGCCGTCGAAACGATAAACAGCGATCTGATTGCCTGTACCAGGCTGCGCGAGGGAATCCAGACTGGCATAAAGGCGCGAGCCATCCGCGCTGAAGACCAGTCCGTTATAGAGCGTCTGCGCAGAGCCCAGTACAGCGCGCTCTTCAGGAAAATCCATCAGCTTTCCGGTGCTCGTATCCAGCACAGCAATGGACTGGGCGTAACCCGACTCGACCGTACCATAGCCGGCATTCACCATCGCCAGATAGCGGTGGTCCGGGGACCAGGCCATCATCATGGGCAGGCTGTTCAGGCGCTGAGGCGAACCTGGCACCGGCGCGACAATCTGTTTGCTGGTGGGAAGAGGAATGGTTTGTGCGGCACAGGCAGAACACAACAGAAGCAGCAGAAAATTTCGTTTCATGGCACGATAGCAAACTATCACGACGACATTACAAAAGTCTTACATGCACCATGCCGGCACGCTGATACGTTGGAATGAGGAAGATATTTCCT
>DASRBV010000051.1:0-3481 GCA_035653455.1 Pseudacidobacterium sp.
TCGGCATGAACCTCGGCGGAACATGGCGCCATGAAGACGTGGCCGTCAGCATGGTAGAGGCAAAGCACAGCTCTGGCATTGTGGACGGCGACTTGAAAATCTATGGCGGAGAACCTTGCGGCTTTGTACTGACCATTGAAAACGGCCCGGTGCTCTACCATGCAGGCGATACGGCCGTTTTCTCTGACATGCAGCTTGTCCGCGATCTGTACAAACCGCAATTGGCAATGCTTCCGATCGGCGACCACTATACCATGGGCCCGAAGGCCGCCGCGCTTGCCGCAAAATTTCTTGGCGTGAAGACCGTATTACCGATTCACTACGGAACATTTCCGGTACTTACAGGGACTCCAGAAGAATTAAGAAAACATCTTGAAGGAAGCGGAATTGAAGTGAAGGCGATTTCGCCCGGAGAAAGCATCCGGTAACAGCAAAAATCTGCCGGCATACCAGCCGTACTGGATGTGGAAATACGGCTGGTATGGCAATTCCGGAGCGCGGCCCTTCAGCATTCGATTCTGTGTCCCCTGCGGAAGCTGTGCGTCTGCTCATACACATTTTCTGCTCTGGATTGCCGGACATCCGAAGACGGTATTCTTTTGAAAGAGGAAAAATGAAAGCTCTGGTAAAAAGCAGGCCCGAACGCGGCCTTTGGATTGAGGATGTTCCCGAGCCGCAGACCGGAATCAATGATGTTAAGATTCGCGTGCTGATGACAGGCATCTGCGGCACAGACCTCCACATTTATGAGTGGGATGCCTGGGCGCAGAAAACTATCCCGGTACCTCTGGTCATAGGACATGAATTTGTCGGGCAAATCGTTGAGGTCGGCTCCAATGTCGCCGATTTCCAACCGGGAGATCTGGTCAGCGGTGAAGGTCACGTCGTCTGCGGCCGTTGCCGCAATTGTCTTGGCGGACGCCGCCATCTGTGCGCGCATACGCAGGGCGTGGGCGTCAACCGCGCCGGGGCCTTTGCAGAATATGTCGTTCTGCCGATGACCAATATCTGGCGCCACGCGCCTGGTATCCCGCTCGATGTTGCCGCTATTTTTGACCCCCTTGGGAATGCGGTACACACTGCCGCGGCTTTCCCGGTGCTGGGCGAAGACGTGCTTGTCACAGGCGCCGGCCCCATCGGCATTATGGCGGCAGCAGTCGCAAAACATGCGGCAGCGCGTCACGTCGTTATCACGGATCTGAACCCATACCGGCTGGAACTTGCGCGTATGGCGGCAGGCGTAACCGAGGCAATCAATCCGCGAGAAACAACATTGGAGCAGGTGCAGAAGCAGCTAGGCATGCAGGAAGGCTTCGATGTGGGCCTTGAAATGTCGGGCAATCCTCACGCCTTTCGCGACATGCTGGCCAATCTGAGTCACGGTGCAAAAATTGCGATGCTCGGCATTCCTTCTCCATCCGAAATGGCAATTGACTGGGCCAGGGTCATCTTCAATCAGTACACAATTCGCGGCATTTATGGCAGGGAAATGTATGAAACCTGGTACAAAATGACAGTCATGCTACAGTCCGGACTTGATATTTCGAAAGTTATCACGCACAGGTTCGCATGGAACGAGTTCGAGCAGGGCTTTGCAGCCATGCGCTCCGGAAACTCCGGCAAGGTCCTTCTGGACTGGCAGCATCTTTCCTGAAGCTGATGAAACTTGGGCCTGTGAGTGGCGGAGAGAGTGGGATTCGAACCCACGATACGCTTTCACGTATACACGCTTTCCAAGCGTGCGCCTTCAGCCACTCGGCCATCTCTCCCGGGGGGAAGCGTTCTTACTTAACGTTAACATATTTTTGTTGTGCGCCTGGGCGCGGAAAACCTCTCGGAACAATCGCATCCAGACGCAGTGAGCAATCCACACGCGCATTCGTTACATTGGAAGGATGCGTGTCCAGCCACAGGATAAAAACATTACGAGGGAACTGCGCGATCTGCTCGCTCTGGCCATTCCTGTTGTGCTTTCAGAGCTCGGCTGGATGTCCATGTCTATTGTGGACACCATCATGGTTGGCCGGCTCAGCGCCGAGGCTATTGGTGCTGTCGGCATGGGCAACGCCGTCTACTATGCGCCCGCGCTCTTTGGCATTGGCATTTTGCTTGGACTCGATACGCTGGTCTCCCAGGCATACGGACGCGGCGATTTCGACGAGTGCCACCGTTGGCTTTCGCAAGGCGTCTATCTTGCCATTGGATTCACCCCCATTCTGATGCTGCTCGTATGGGCTGCGCCATTGGCGTTTCCATACCTGGGCGTAAACCTGGTAGTCAGCCAGCAAAGCACAGACTATCTGCGCATCCTGAACTGGGGAACATTGCCTCTGCTTCTTTATGCCGCCTTCCGGCGCTATCTGCAGGGTGTAAAGCGGGTCAAACCAGTCACTTTCGCGCTCATTTCCGCGAACCTCATCAATTGGGCAGGGAACTGGGCGCTGATTTACGGGCACCTCGGTTGTCCGGCCATGGGAGTACGCGGCTCAGCGCTTTCTACCTGCCTGGCGCGCGTGTATATGGCTGCTGTGCTCATCTTTGCCTCCTGGAAGAATGAAGCCGGACGTGGACATCCACTCTTCGCGCACTGGCCTGGATTGGCCCTCAGCCGCATCCGCGCACTGATGAAGCTCGGCATTCCAGCCGCGGGCCAGATCGTCATGGAAGTCGGAGCATTCGGAGCAGCTACCGTAATGGCGGGCAAACTGACGCCCGTGGCCCTCGCTGCGCATCAGATTGCACTCAATTGCGCTTCCTTCACCTACATGGTCCCGCTAGGGACGTCAGCCGCTGCTGCCGTTGCCGTGGGGCATGCAGTCGGCGCTGGTCATGGCTCGCAGGCGCGCCGCGCCGGATGGCTCGCGCTGGCCGTGGGCGCGGGTTTTATGGCCTGTGCCGCAATTGTCTTCCTGCTTGCGCCGCGGCTGATTCTGGACATCTACACCAACCAGGAAGTTGTCGTTGGAACAGGCGTGCGCCTGCTGGCGCTGGCCGCTGCCTTTCAGATCTTTGACGGAATCCAGACCATCGCCACCGGTGCTCTGCGCGGCCTGGGAGAGACGCGCGCTCCCATGTTGGCGAACTTTGCAGGATACTGGATCTTCGGCCTGCCGCTCGGCTATATCCTGTGTTTTGTGCTGGGCCGCGGGATTCTGGGCCTCTGGACCGGGCTTACCCTTGCTCTTGTCCTCATTGCCATGCTCCTGTTATGGAAATGGTCACGGCACTCTTCCAATTTGAGATACAGTCCAGCTTGTCCCTGAGATAATAAACTACTTCCTAACTGGATTTTTGTCCGCATTACTTCAAAACAGGATTACTTGAGCAGAGAACAACAAAAACTCCATGGCTGATACATATAAGATCGCAATCGTAGGCGCAGCCTCACTGCGCGGCAAAGAACTGAATGAAGCGCTGGGCGATTCCGCGTTCGGCGCATCCGATTTTGTGCTGATGGACGACGAGTCATCCCTGGGGCAGC
>DASRBV010000052.1:0-23553 GCA_035653455.1 Pseudacidobacterium sp.
CTGAACATCCAGACCAGCAAAGTGCAGCCGAAGCAGGTGAGGGCGATGTAGCGGAAGACGTCCACAAAGGCCCAGAGGGTGGACTGGTGGCCGAGCAACTGATAGATCTGCGCCTGGCTTCCGGCGGCAGCATTGGCCGAATTAGTCTGATGGCTGAGATAGCTGGTCAACCCAGCCATGCGCTGCTGGAGCCAATAGTTGGAACGCGAGATGGCCGCAGCCAGATCATGCTGGTGGAGGTCGGCGCGCCGCGTCAGTAGCGTCTGGGCCACGGAAATACCGACAGAGCCGCCGATATTGCGCACCAGATTGAAGATGCCGCTGGCATTCCCGATCTGCTCATTTTTCAGCGTGGCGTAGGCCTGCGTGGTAATCGGCACAAAGACAAAGCTCATGGCAAAGCCCGTAATGATAATGGGCCAGAGGAGCGTCGTCGGGCTTGTATCAGGAGTGACCCTGCCGAAAATCAGCGACGTAACTCCAAAAACGCCAAAGCCAAACGTGAGCAGAAAACGGGCGTCTATCCTGCTCCCCAAAGTGCCGACAATGGGCATAGCGGCAATGGCGCCAAATCCGCGCGGCCCTACCACCAGACCAGCCGTGAAGGCGGTATAACCCAGCACCTCCTGATAGAAGAGTGGTAGGACTGTAATCGTGGAATAAACGCTCAGCCCAAGCAGCAGCATCAGGGCACAGCCGATGGCAAAGTTCCAGTCCTTTAACGTGCGCAGGTTTACCAGAGGTTCTTTTTTGCGCCACGAATGGACAATGAACCACAGAAAGGTGCTTATGGCCACAAGAGTGGCCCAGCGGATCCAGACTGCGCCAAACCAGTCGTCCTCCTGCCCTTTGTCCAGAATCACCTGAAGGCAGCCGGTCCACACAGCCAGCAGACCGAAGCCGAGGTTATCAAACGGGCTGGCCTTGGCATTTTTGATATATGGCGGGTCGTGGACGAAGCGGTTGATCATAAAGATGGCCAGCGCGCCCACGGGGATATTGATGTAGAAGGCATAGCGCCAGCTGTAGGTATCCGTGAGCCAGCCACCAAGCGTGGGACCGAGGATGGGGGCCACGACGACTCCGAAGGCGAAGACGGCCATGGCGGCAGCACGCTTTTTCGGAGGAAAACTTTCCAGAAGAATGGCCTGGGAGAGCGGCTGCAAAGCGCCTCCTCCGGCCCCCTGAATCACACGCGCAATCAAAATAAACGCGAGAGATGGTGCAGCCCCGCAGAAAAAAGAGGCAATCGTAAAAATGACGACACAACTCAGCAAGAAGCGCTTCCGGCCAAATCGTAAAGAAAACCAATGACTTGCAGGGAGAATGACGGCATTGGCGACCAGATAGCTGGTCAGGACCCAGGTGGCTTCATCCGTAGAAGCTGAAAGCGAGCCGGCAATATATGGCAGGGCCACCGACGCGATGGCCGTGTCCAGCACCTCCATAAAGGTGGCCAGCATGACGGAAACCGCAATCAGCCAGGGATTTACCTCTTTTTCAGGCATAAGTACGGCAAACGAGCGGAATATTCCTTAGATACAAACGCGCACTGATTGGATTCATATTTCGTGGAATCAACGACTTACATTTTCTAAAAAATCCAGCATCCAGCCTGTGAAATTCGACATCAGATAAATTGACAACAAAAGACTCAAGTGCGAAACTGGCTAGAGCAAGTCAACTCAAAGCCGCAGCACAGAAGGCAGTGGGGCATAAGTTTATGGCAAAAATTATCGGAATTGACCTGGGCACAACGAACTCCGTTGTTGCCGTCATGGAAGGCGGCGAGCCGAAGGTAATCGCCAACGAGGAGGGCGGCCGGACCACGCCTTCCGTCGTGGCCTTTACTAAGAGCGGCGAGCGCCTGGTGGGACAGGTGGCCAAACGGCAGGCCATCACCAACCCGCACAACACCATTTACTCCATCAAGCGGTTCATGGGACGCCGCTATAACGAAGTGAACGACGAGATGAAGATGGTCCCCTACAAGGTGGTCCAGCAGGGCGACCACGTAGCGGTGGATGTGGAGGGTAAGCTGTACACTCCGCCTGAGATCTCGGCGATGATCCTGCAGAAGCTCAAGAAGGCGGCGGAGGACTATCTCGGCACATCAGTGACCGAAGCCGTCATCACCGTTCCTGCCTATTTCAACGACGCGCAGCGCCAGGCCACGAAAGATGCAGGCAAGATTGCAGGTCTGGACGTAAAACGCATTGTGAACGAGCCGACGGCAGCTGCGCTGGCCTATGGCCTCGACAAGAAGAAGGACGAGACGATTGCCGTATACGACTTCGGCGGCGGCACGTTCGATATTTCCATTCTCGAAGTCGGCGAGGGCGTCATTGAAGTCAAGTCCACGAACGGTGACACCCACCTCGGCGGTGACAACATTGACCAGCGCATCGTGGACTGGCTGATTGACGAATTCAAGAAAGATGAAGGCCTTGACCTACGCTCGAAGGGCAATGAAATGGCGCTACAGCGTTTGAAAGATGCCGCGGAGCGCGCCAAGATCGAGCTTTCGACCGCGCTTGAGACCGAAATCAATCTGCCGTTCATTACGGCAGACGCGAGCGGTCCAAAGCACCTAGTCAAGAAGCTGACGCGCGCCAAACTGGAGCAACTGGTCGAGGACATCATTCAGCGCTCGGTTGAGCCTTGCAAAAAGGCGATGGCCGATGCGGGTGTAGACGCGAGCAAGATTGACGAAGTCGTTCTTGTTGGCGGACAGACGCGCATGCCGCGCATCCAGCAACTGGTGAAGGAGCTTTTCGGCAAGGAACCGCACAAAGGTGTGAACCCGGACGAAGTAGTAGCCGTGGGCGCTGCGGTACAGGCTGGCGTGCTGTCGGGCGAAGTGAAAGACCTGCTGTTGCTCGATGTGACTCCGCTGACGCTCTCGATTGAGACGCTGGGCGGTGTGGCGACGCCGATGATTCCGCGCAACACCACCATTCCTACAAAAAAGACGGAGGTCTTCTCGACCGCGGCCGACAATCAGACGGAAGTAGAAGTGCATGTGCTGCAGGGCGAGCGTCCCATGGCAGCGCAGAACCGCACGTTGGGCAAGTTCAAGCTCGGTGGAATTCCGCCCGCCCCGCGCGGTGTGCCGCAGATTGAGGTGACATTCGATATTGACGCGAACGGCATCCTCAACGTGACGGCAAAGGACCGCGCTACAGGCAAAGACCAGAAGATTACCATCACGTCGTCTTCGGGTCTCAGCAAGGAAGAGGTCGAGCGCATGGCGAAGGAAGCTGAAGCGCATTCGGCCGAGGACAAGGCCAAGCGTGAAGAAATCGAAGCACGGAACCAGCTCGACAACCTCGTCTACAACATCGAAAAGATGTTGAAGGAGAGCGGCGACAAGGTTTCTGGCAGCGACAAGACAGATGTTGAGTCTGCGCTGGCCGAGGCCAAAAAGACGCTCGAAGGCTCGCCTTCCGTAAGCGAGCTGAATGCGGCACGGGAGAAACTGACCGCTGCCTCGCACAAGCTGGCTGAGGCCATGTACAAGGCCAGTGCTGCCGGCGCAACCGCAGGCGCTCCCACTGACGGAGCACAGGCGGCCGCTGGTACTACGGATGAAAAGAAGGACGAAGGCGTAATTGATGCCGAGTATGTAGACGTTGACGAGAAGAAATAACACCGTTCAAGGTGTCATCCCTGAGCGCAGGCGAAGGGACCTTCCTGAGGGCGCGCTCGACCGAAACGTTGACGCGCCCTGCGTGTTTATAAGAGTGAAGACTGGAGTAGTTGCAGTTATGAACGAGACTCTTTGGAAATGCGAACAGTTGCGCGCCGGGCAGGTGTACACCACCCTTATGTTCAATACCAGGGAAGAAGCTGAAAAATTCAAGGCGCAAATGTTGAGAATGGCCCCGGACATGTTTTGCCGTATTGAACCCATCCCGGTGAAGATGGTCTGGAATTAAAACCAGCTTCTTCCCTTTCTCCATAACGGCACTCTGTTATAAATCGATTGCGATGCCGGAAGGAAATGAAATCCATGCTTTTGCGCAACGCCATGCGGCCATGTTCGCAGGCAAAAAGGTGCGTGTGGATTCGCCCAATGGCAGGGTTTCGGATGCTGAAATCCTCGATGGCCGCAGGCTGCTTGGCGTGGACGCAGTCGGTAAGCACCTCGGCTACAACTTTGGTCGCGACCTGGTTCTCCACGTGCATCTGGGCATGTATGGAGACTTCCGCGAAGGCAAAATGCCTTTGCCGGAAGTGAAGGGTGCGGTACGGCTGCGCATCTATACCAAAACAGACTGGCTGGAACTTCGCGGCGGAACGGACACTTCCATCTTTTCGCACACCAAATGGGAGTCGCTGCTGAAACGGCTCGGGCCAGATCCGCTGCGCCCGGGTGCAGTTCCTTCGCCCGGTTTTGAAAAAATCCTGAAGCGCAACACGCCGGTTGGCGCACTCCTGATGGACCAGTCTGTCTTTGCCGGAATTGGCAACATCTATCGCGCGGAGCTGCTGTTTCGCGCTCGTATGAATCCATGGCGTCCTGGAAAGAACACCACTCTCGTGGAACTGAAGGCCATCTGGAAAGACGCGAAGAAGCTGCTGAGTGATGGCGTGAAGAACACGCGCTATGTCACGACCCTTCCCAAAGACCGTCCACACAAAAACCACAAGCCCGTGCTCGAAGAAGAACTGCACTACGTTTATCGTCGGCATGGGAAGCCTTGCTTTCTGTGTGGCACAAAAATTGGGCGCGCAGAAATGGCTGGACGCACAGTGTACTGGTGCCCGAACTGCCAAAAGACCTGAAAATATCACTGTCAGAGAGGTACGAAGTAAACGCAGGTCCAGCAGACAGGGTATGCTGACTACTCTCACACGAAAACCGCTCGGAGATCATTTCGGCCGGACGGCGATCACCTCAATCTCTACGAGTGCGGCAGGAGCAGCCAATGCTGCTACCTGCATGGCGCTGCGTGCTGGTTTGTTGGGCTGGTCTTTTGTCCCGAAGAATTGCGTGTAGCCTTGCATGAATCCGGCAAAGTCCATCTTTCCGCCTTTGGCAGCATCGCCTGCAAGATACACATGCATCATGACTACATCGCCAAGCGTAAGTTTCTGGTCTTCAAGCGCCTTCTGTATCTGTTTCATCACGTTGATGGTTTGTGTTTTCGTATCTCCGGCGGTGCCGTGCATGATGGAAGAATCAATCATGCCGCTCAGATAGAGCGTGTCTCCGACCCAGACTCCCTGGGAAATGGGAAAATCTGAGTTCGGGAGAGGAATGCGCACGATTTGAGCGCAGGCGCCCATCGCTGACGCGAGCAGAATCCCTCCCGCAAAGATAAGCTTCTTAAGCTGCACTGGTTTGTCCTCCATTTTGCATGGCTGCGCCAATCTGGTTGATGGTTCTGTATGCCGAAAGTGCTGCACCTTCCTGCCAGCCGATTAAGCGGCTGGTATGGTCACCGGCGAAATAAACGCGGCGATCAGGACGGATGACCCGCTGGTAGATGGTTTCGTAATCTTCATCGCGGCCATGGATCCATGAGCCATAGTTGAAGGGAATCTTCCCCCAGTTCACATAAACAGGGTTTTTCAGATACTGGGAATGCCCGGGATGCAGTTTTTCAATCGCGGCGCGCGAGGCGTCGAGCTTGGCTTGCATGTTTTGCAGCTTTCCGAAAGGCGTTCCGTCCTCAATCGAATATCCGCCAATAATGATGCCTGTTTCTGAAAAGAAGGCCGCGCTGGGATACCAGACAACATCTACGGTTTGCTGCAGGTAGGAAAGACCACCATAGATTTTGTATTTTTTCTCCCAGAATCTCGGCGATTCCCATGCAATCTTGTAGCCCGAATCATAACTTACCCCCTCAAGCAGGGCCTTTACGTCGGGTGAAAAGTCGGCATCCAGATGTTTGACCACGCTCAGAGGCATGGCGCAGATGCAGTAATCTGCTGTAACTGTTTCAGGTTTGCCGGTCTTTGTATTGATATAAGTAACCGTGACTCCAGCAGACGACTGACGGATCTGTTTCACTTCTGCGCCATAGCGAATTACGCCGCCCAGCCTTTTTTCAAAGGCGGCAGGAATGCGGTCCATTCCACCGATGGGCTGGAACATGGTCGCCTGCCAGTCAATCATGTCTTCGACCAGCAGGCCCCGCCATAAATCTGCATCGAGCAAAGCGTGCATGGGCAGAGGGTCTTTTGGCTCTGGCTTTTCCGGGCCTGCGGCGGGACACACCTTGAACCCGGACCGTTGAGAGCCTTTGTAGATCAGGTCCGGATCAAGATCACCATATTCGCGCAGGAAGGCCAGCATGCGCTCTTTGTCTTCGGCGGTCATGTCTTCATCGAGCGCGCCCTTCCTGATACTTTTGGCGAGAAGCTCAGAGACGTGCCCGCGCGTATCATTCACCATCTGGCGTTGCTCGACGGGAGTGCCGCCGTTCATCCGGTCACTTTGCAACAAGGTCCCGCGTGCGGTGTTCACTTCCACTTCCAGTGGAACACCAAGTTCGCGGCAGTATCCGAGCATCGTAGTGTGGATGGAAGGCAGGCGTGCCGGACCTGCATTGAAGTAATGGTCCCGCGAGAAGGCGCAAGTCTGTTCAGTGCCATCGCTAAAGTTGACTTTCGTGCCGTTACGAATGCTCCAGTTGCGCCCGCCAACACGCTGGCGCGCTTCAAGCACAGTACATCGGTATCCTGCTTTGCCAAGCTCGTAGGCAGAGACGAGTCCGGCAATTCCTCCCCCCAGAATGACAATCTGGGTCCCATTGCCGGCAACTGGTTTTAGCTCCTGTGCTTCAGCATTTGCAACAGGCAGTAGACCGAGCTGCTGCATCACCAGGAAAGTGGCGCTGTATCCACCTGCCTTGCCAACCTTCGTCAGAAAATCACGTCGCGTCAATCCCATTTGGTTGCTCTCCGGAGTTGTTTGTTCGCAACAGAAGGACCTTTCCGGTCTTCCACAGAAAACGAGCAGGTTAGAAGATAATCTTCAGAGCAAGCTGTACGTTGAAGGGTTCACCTGGGCCAATACCGGGTGAATAGTTGCCGGAGCCAATGGTGGAGCCAATCGTCCCGAATCCGCCGTTGCCCAGGTAAGCGTTGCAGAGCTGGCTGCATCCAGGATTCGCAAGATTCAGGCGATTGAAGAGGTTGTAGATCTCTGCCCTTAACTGTGTGTTGATCTTTTCAGTCAGAGAAGTGTTCTTGAACAAGGAAAGGTCTACGTCACTGAATCCTGGGCCGTAAAGGCTGTTGCGTGCGATGGTGCCCCAGGTGTTCGCTGCGGGTTGAACAAATGCATTGGGGTTAAACCACTGCACATAGGGGGTCCCGCCGCCGACAGGAGTGATGATTTTGTGGCTGACGCCAGCAAATGGATTGGCAACCTGATTGACACGCTGCGTATATTCGTTCGTGCCGCTGGTGTCGTTCGCATTGTAAATGGTGATGGGCTGGCCGCCTTTGAAAGTAAAGGCCGTGTTTACCTGCCATCCATGCGTTAAACGGGACGGCCCTTTAAAGACCGGAATGTCGTAATTGGCATAGCCTACGAACGTGTTCCGTGTATCGAAGTCGCTGTTGCCATAGTCGCCTTTGAAGTTGGTGCTGTCCTGGGGCAAAGCACCGCGGTATGCAGTGACTTCATCGAGATTATGGCCCCAGGTGTAAGCCGCCTGCGCAGTTAAACCATGCCAGTTGTTCGAGCGCAGGACCGCCTGCAGAGAGTTGTAATTGGAAGTGCCAATACTCTCGATCTGGTTGATGTCACTGTATCCGGGATACTGCGCCTGATAAGGGAGCGCATATTGGCCCGTATAGCCGGAGTTGAAGGCGCCAAGATATGGCTGGTTGATATTCAGCAGGCTCAATAAGCGCCGACCTTCACTGCCGACATAGCCTAGCTGCACCGTGGCTTTGCTGCCCAGCGACTTTTCAATCTGCAGGTTGAAATTGAAGTTGTAGGGAGAACGGAAATTTTTGTTGACGCTGAAGACACCGCACTGGCTCGACGCATTGCATACGAGCGATGTGGTCTGGATGATCGGTTGCCCCGGCACGACGAGTCCGACCGTGTTTCCGTTGATGGTTGTGCTGTATTGCGCAGTTGTGAGCGTATAAACCGGGTCCGATCCACCAGGATTGCCTTCCAGTCCGTTGGGAGCGCTGTTGCCGGGACGGTTATCGAGGAAGGGATTGGCATTCGGAGTATCGAAGAACATGCCAAAGCCACCGCGAACCACGATGCCAGCATTTCCGGAGAGCTGGTAGCTGAATCCAACACGCGGGCTGATGCTCAGCCAATCGCTGGGATATACCTGACTTATATCTGCCCCCTGAAATGCAAGCCCGTCAGGTGTAAGGCCCGGACGAAAGACGGAAAGGTTCTTGTCGTGGTTGTACATCGGCTGCATAAAGTCATAGCGGACGCCGTAGTTGATATTGAGTTGGGAAGTAAGCTGCCAGCTGTCCTGGGCAAACAAGTTAAATGCGTGCGAATAGACAAAGCGCTCGGGATTTCCAACCACAATGGATTGGAGCGACAGATAGCCGGCCATGAAGTCGGCCAATGCGCACACATTGGAATCGGAGACTACACATGAGCCGTCGCTGGTGTTCCAGGGACCTGCGGTTCCCGTGAACTTAAAGCTGCCGGTCGAGTGCCGCTTATAGAATTCATTGATCTGGGCTTGGCGGTATTCGCCGCCAAACCGCAGTTGGTGTTTTCCAAAGGTCCAGGAAAATGCCTCATCAAGATGGCCTGTGATGTCATTGCGTCCTTCCGGAGGCGTATTTCCAGTGGACTCAAAACCGTTGATCTGGATATTTGGCGCTTGTGAATAGGGAGAGTTTGTTACGAAGCCCACGCTGCCTACATCGAACCCGGTCTTTGCATCGCTGAATGTCTGGTTGAAGTAATTCACCCCAATCGTGACCTGGTTGGTCATGCGCGGCGAAATGACCCAGTTATGTGCAACCGAGTAGTTATATACATGAATCGGGCCGACCTCGAAGTACCAGGGATTTACGTCAGTACTGCCGACTGGTGCAGTCTGGTTGCCTTGTCCAAGAAATGCGCGCGCAGACAGGCTGTGGCGATCATTGAATGTGTGGTCCAGCTTCATTACGCCGTTGTAGCTGTAACCAAATTCCGGAGCAGCGGAAGAGAAGTTATTCGGACTGGCAGGAACAGATGAATTTACCAGGTCTGCTGGCCACAAGTAACTCAATAATGCATTTGTGGCGGAATTAACAGGGACATTGTATTGCTGGAGCAAGGCCTGTGCCTTCTGCTGATAAAGCACTCCCGGTTCCGTGCCTGCATTTCCAGTAGCGATATTGAATTTCTGCTTCTCAAAGTTAGCAAACCAGAAAGTGTGGTCTTTCCAGAATGGACCTCCAAGCGAGGCGCCCCATTGCACATTTTCAAGCGGCGGATTTCCCTGCACGAATGGGGAAACAACTGCCAGTGCCTGGTTGCGCTCGTAGTAATAAGCAGTTCCATGCAATTGGTTTGTGCCGGATTTGGTGACAAGATTGACGGTGCCGCCTGGATTGCGTCCTGTCTCTGGGGCTGATTGTGTCTGCAGGCTGAATTCTGCAATGGAATCAATCGGCAGGGTCACGCCGGCAATGTTTTCTACACCGCCCTGGTTAACGGCAGGAATGTTGTGCCACCAGTCATTATTGTCGGCACCGTCAATCTGCCAGTTGACCTGATTGGCGCGGGTTCCATTCACCGAGCCATAGCCGCCGAGAGAGTATCCTGCAAAACCGGGAGCAAGGCCGATCATCTGCGTAAAATCACGGCCGTTCAGTGGAATGTCCTGTACGGTCTTGTCTGGAATCACCGTGGTCTGGGTGGTAGTTGTCGTGTCAAGGGCAAGCCCCGCCGCCGATACTTCCACAGTGGTGGCTTCAGAAGCGACGGGCAGCTTCATGGGCAGGGTGTAGATTGTCCCTGCGGTTACGGTAACTTTGCCGACCTTTAATTTCTGAAATCCGCTCGCCGATGCAGTCACTGTGTAGCTGCCGAGAGGCAGGTCCTGAAAAGAAAACTCGCCCGCGCTCGATGTGATCGTTGTATGCGCGACCTGCGTGTCGTCTGCGGTCGCAACTACCTGCGCTCCGCTGATGACCGCGCCGGCCTGGTCAGTTACAACACCATTGATTCCGCCGCGAAATGTCTGCGCATCTATCGCGCGGCCCAGCCATAAGAAAACTACAAACAGAAATGCGACTGCAATCGTTTGAAATGAAATACGGCGACTCGGGAGTAGCATCATCACGACCTCCAAAGGATGAAATTGCGAAAAGACTGTTTCTTTCTGCGGTAGGTGTGCTCAACTGAAGGACGCGCAAAGCAGCGTTGTCTCGGAAGACTTGGGATACCGCGATGGATGAAACGTCTGAATTGGATCCATGAGCAAACTTAGTCCGTGTAAATTCGTCGTTTCAACAGGAAATGTGGAGTATTTGCTAAATTAATCCGCATTTATAAGGACGTTTATGCAGCAAGGAATTTTATGAGTATGGAAAGTGAGGTCCGACAAGCGGGGCAGTGTATAAGCATCAATAAGTTAGAAGAAAAACGAGTGCGGGCCGATAAACAATTGCCAGGGAGGCTTATATCAAATGATTATGCGGTTTTGCCGGAACAGGAACTTTGTAAAGAGCGCTTGCAAGTGAGTACATACTTCATGATGCTTTACAAATAACGAGGCAACGGTTGCGGTGCAGCCGTCGCCTTATTTCATGATCTTCTCTTAGGGGGACTCTGAGCAACCGGCAGATTGGATGAATGCGGGAAGGGCGAGCGGATTTTGAGGATGATGGCGCGCTGAAGTTCGTTAAGGGCCTGTTCACACTATCTGGGCGGATTAGCGTCCGGGAACTGAATTCCTTTCCTCTTCGTACCTTTCATCGAGGCCAAAGATGAGAGACAACAAAATGAAAGCCGGATTCGCCGTCTGCGCGCTTTGGATAAGCGGCGGACTTCTTTTTGCACAGGACGCGACCTCGCGACAGAAGCTGGATCTGCCGAAGGCGCCGACGTTGGTCATGGTCAAAACACTTCCGGACAAAGGAACGCTCGTCATGCAAGTAAATGTGGGCGGGGTGAACATCGTCCGCAGCGACATGGAGAAAACCATCCGGCTCACGATTGATCCAAAGGCTTTCTATGACGATGCAACGCAGATTACGCAGACGCGCTTCATCCACCGTGTTCCCACGATTGATCCAAAGGCTTTCTATGACGATGCAACCGTAAAGTCATGGGTGCGGCGGTTTGATGTGGCCGGGGACCGCGCCTGGATTGATTTGAAATTGCCGGACCACGGCAACAATGGGAATCATCATCACTCCAGCCCCGAAATCACGATAGCGGTCCCTGCCCAAACCGACCTGAAGCTCGAATTAGGAGTCGGCCAGTTGACAGTAAAGGGAGTGGAAGGCAACAAAGAACTGCATGTCGGGATCGGAGAGCTGGACGTTGGCTTATCCGATGCCTCGCAATACCACGAGATTCAGACCAGCTCAAAACTGGGCGAAGCCGACGACGATACCTCAAACCAGCATTCCGGCGGATTCTTCCCAAAGACCCACCATACGTCTGTCCAGGGGCCGTATAAGCTGCACGCAACCGTTGGAATTGGGCAGGTGAATGTTGCGAGGAACGCAAACGAACGCTGAGGCCCGCAGAAATGGTGCCTGCTCGGGTGGAGTGTTGTTGTGGTTTCCACCCTTCGCGGAAACGGAGGACACCTGAAATCCTGTGAAGCGCGTTTCAGACAGGTTCGACGGGCAGATAGCGGCGTCCCGTAATTTCATACTTGCCTGAGAGGACCCGTGCGATCGCTTCCGTATAGGCGATGTGCTCCTGCTCGAGGATGCGGGCCGACAGGGTTTCTGCTGTGTCTTCATCGAGCACCGAGACGGTCTTCTGCAAGACGATCACGCCGTGATCAAGCTGCTCATCCACAAAATGCACGGTACAGCCGGAGACCTTTACTCCATATTCGAGGGCTTGCTGCTGGGCGTCGAGTCCGGGAAAGGCGGGCAGCAGCGATGGGTGGATGTTCAGAATGCGCTGCGGGAAGGCGCGCACAAATTCAGGAGAGAGCAGGCGCATGTAGCCGGCCAGGCAGACCAGGTCCACATGGTGCTCGCGCAGGCAGGCGATGATTTCAGCGTCATGCTCGGAGCGCCTGCGCCCGCGCGCTTCAATCACGTGCGTGGACAGGCCGCGTTCGCGGGCGGCGGCGATTCCGGGTGCATCGGCCTTATTTGAGATAACAACGGCGATTTCCGCGCCCTGCAGTTTCCCGCTTGTAATCGCATCCGCTATGGCGATGAAGTTTGAGCCGCGTCCGGAAAGCAGAATACCGAGGCGCTTCGGCGCGCTCATTGATAAACCACCTTGCGGTCGCCCTTGACCGTGCGGCCAATCACATAGAACTTTTCGTTCGCGCGCTCCAGCGTGGACTTCACGCGCTTGAACTTGTCCGCCGGAACGGCGCAGATGAGGCCGATCCCCATATTAAAGGTGCGCAGCATCTCGTCTTGTGGCACATTCCCGAGGTCGCGCAAATGTTCAAAGATGGGCAGAACAGGCCAACTGCCCAGTTCTACGACAGCGGAGATGTTTTTTGGCAGAATGCGCGGAAGGTTTTCCGTAATGCCACCGCCGGTGATGTGCGCCATGCCTCGCACATACTCGCTTGCCGTGAGTTTTTTGATCACGTTGAGGTAGCTGCGGTGGATCTTCATCAGGGCCGCTCCGGCCTTTTCTTTAAGCGCATTCACGTATTGCTCGGCTTTGTATCCGGCAACCTCAAAGAAGAGCTTACGGGCGAGCGAGTAGCCGTTCGTGTGCAGTCCGGTGGAGGGCAAGCCAATGAGAACGTCTCCCGGTTGAATATGGGCTCCGGTGATGATCCTGTCTTTTTCGACAATACCAACAATAAATCCAGCCAGATCATACTCGCCATCGGCATAAAAACCAGGCATCTGGGCGGTTTCTCCGCCAATCAGCGCGCAGCCATTGGCGCGGCAGGCGTCGGCCAGGCCGCTGACGATTTTTTCAGTCACAGCGCCATCCAGCTTACCGGTGGCCAGGTAATCCAGGAAAAACAAAGGAGTTGCGCCCTGGACGGCAATATCATTCACGCAATGATTGACCAGGTCGGCCCCGACAGTGTGATGGATGCCCAGTTCAAAGGCCACTTTCAGCTTGGTGCCCACCCCATCAGCGCTTGAAACCAGCACAGGCTGCTGATATTTGGCCGTATCCAGCTTAAAGAGGCCGCCAAAACCGCCAATTTCTCCTAAAACATTGCGGGTAAAGGTCTTTTGGGCAAGATACTTGATGCGCTGCTTGGCCCGGTCACCGCTGGTGATGTCCACCCCGGCATCGGCATAGGTCACACTGGAAATCTGTTCTGGCAATGGTCTTTCCGCTTCAGGAATTAGGTTGGAAAAGCCAGTTTAGCACCTGCAGAGCCCGGAAAATCTCTCATAGGAGACTTTGCATTTTGCAATAAATTTTCAAATTTGCAATATAAAAAAGCTTCACTGAAGGGAAATCTGGAGCTAGGCTAGTCGCAAGCGCAATTTCTTGCGCATTGGAGATTACTGTGAAAAATGTGACTCGTCTTTTCCTCCCCGCGCTCTTGGTGTGCCTGTCTGCCTCGGCCTTTGCAGCGAAAACAACCTCCGGCCCTGGGGACCCAAGTCCTATAGGACACGACAGCTTCACATTCGGCCCTGGAGACCCAAGCCCCATCGGGCATGATTTTGCTGCGTATGGCCCGGGCGATCCCAGTCCCATTGGACACGATAGCATCGCGTCCGGTCCTGGAGATCCGAGTCCCATAGGGCACTGACGCTCTGAGCGGTTTTTGAAAAATTCAGATTGCAGGCCATGTAGGGAAACAGCGTAAGATGCGGCTATGCATTTGAACCTGCTGGATGACATTCTCTGGGCGGCAAGTTTTTTCGGAAATGTTGTCCTGCTGGCTGTTTTGCTGATCAAGCGCAGATGGAAGGAGTTTCCTGTCTTTACCATTCTGATTGCTGATTTCGCGATTGAGACACCTGCCTTGTTCCTGATTTACCGGTACAGTTCACTGCACTGGTATGCAATTATTTACTGGACAACCTATACTCTGGACTTTGTTTTGCAGGTGGCGCTGGTATTTGAAATGGCGCGGATTGTGCTTCGGCCGACCGGCACCTGGGTCCGGGATGCGCGTTCCACATTTCTGTTGTGCGGGGTGGCAGGGGCCGCGATTGCCCTGGTCCTGACATATATCGTGCATCCGGTTGCTCCTTCATCGCTGGTGGCATGGGGAGTGCGCGCGTACCTTTTCAGCAGTTTATTGTTCTGCGAATTATTTTTTGCCATGATGCTGGCCGCCCAGCGTCTGGGGCTGGTGTGGCGCAACCATGTGATGGGCCTGGGGCAGGGGCTGACTGCCTGGTCGCTCGCCACGATGCTGGTGCATGCGGCACATACTTATTTTGGAGCGGTGAATAAATACGTCTTCAACACGCTGGAGCATGTCCGCATCATCGTATATATCAGTGCAACGATTTACTGGGTGATTACCTTCTGGCTGCCCGAGCCTGAGCGGCGGCCACTTTCTCCGGAAATGCAGAAATATCTGGTTGCCTTACACGACAAAGTGCAATACGATGCTTCACAGGTTAGCGGTGCCCAAAATCCCCGTTGAGAGCTTTCCGTGATTCCAATTCTTCTGCTCCTCACGTTCGTCGTTCTACTGGCTGCCGGACTGGTCTGGATGCAGATCAGCAACCATCGCCTCCACTCCCTGTCCTGGGAAGACCTTGTGAGTCAATTACAGCCCGTACCCGCGCGGGGACTGGAGATTGTGGCGCTCGATTACATGGAGCCACGACCTAACCAGTTGAAGCTCGAACCGGACCATCTGTGGGCATTTATCGGCGGCATGGAAGGTCTGCACGGAATGCGCAGGAACGCCAATCTGCTGATAGCTCTGGCTGTCCATGTCCAGCGCTGGAATTTCGAGGAAGGTGTCATTGTCACAGAACGTATGCGCCAGGACGCTGTTCAGCTTAAGCGCGCGCTGTTTCGTATCCGGATAGAAATGCTTCTGCGGCGCACGCAATTGCGGACGCCGTTCTATATTCAGCAGGCCGCATCATCCTATTATCTGATGACGAAGCGCCTGCTTGCCCTGTATGAGACCAGCCACGCAGGTCTGCTGCCGGTCCTCAAAGCGGCCATATAAGGGCTTCGCGCCGCTTCATTCATAAACCCTATACTGAAGGGAAATGCGAACACTTGACCGCTCCCTTGCCCTCCAGGCCCGCGCAGAAAAGCTCTTTCCCGGTGGTGTAGATTCACCTGTACGCGCATTTCGCGCCGTCGGCGGGAATCCGCCCTTCCTTGTGAAGGGAGAAGGCGCTCATTTGTGGGACGCCGACGGCAACCGTTACCTCGATTATTTCGGCTCGTGGGGGCCAATGATTCTGGGTCACGCCTTTCCTCCAGCTGTTGAAGCGATCCGGAAAGCAGCGGCGGAAAGCGCAAGTTTCGGCGCGTCTACTCCGGCGGAAGCAGACTTGGCGGAAGCCGTCGCGCAGGCCTTTCCCTCGATGGAGAAGATGCGCTTCGTCAGCTCCGGCACTGAAGCGACCATGACGGCCATCCGCTTGGCGCGCGCGTTCACCGGGCGGAAATACGTTGTGAAATTCGAGGGCTGCTATCATGGGCACTCTGATGGGCTTCTGGTGAAGGCCGGTTCAGGCGTGGCGACGTTTGGGATTCCCGGCTCGGCAGGTGTTCCGGAAGAGATTGCGCATTTCACGCTGGCGCTTCCGTTCAACGATGTTCCCGCAGTCGAAGCGGCATTTGCAAAACATCGTGCAGAGATTGCCTGCATCATCGTTGAGCCTGTCGTCGGCAACATGGGCTGCGTTCCTCCGGCAGAAGGCTTTTTGCAGTCCCTCCACGAGATCAAACAGCGGGAAGGCGCGCTGCTCATCTTCGATGAAGTGATTACCGGCTTCCGCCTCGCATTTGGCGGCGCGCAGGAGGTGTATGGCATCCGGCCCGACCTGACGACCCTGGGGAAAATTCTCGGTGGGGGCCTGCCGTGCGGCGCATTTGGCGGACGCACCGAAATTATGGACATGCTCGCCCCGCTTGGACCTGTTTACCAGGCAGGAACGCTCAGTGGAAATCCGCTGGCCATGGCCGCGGGCATAGCAACGCTGAGTTATCTGAAGGAGCATCGCGGCGAAGTTTATCCACAGCTGGAAAAGCTTGCTGCTGCCGTCGCCAATGGAGTGGCGGCTGTAGCCGCGAAAGCAGGGGTCCCAGTGGCGGTCAACCGCGTCGGTTCCATGTTCACGTGGTTCTTTACTCCTGAGCGGGTAACGGATTTCGCTTCCGCCTCAAGTTCTGACACGGCTGCTTATGCGCGCTTTCATCGCGCCATGCTGGAGGGCGGAGTGTGGCTGCCCCCATCGCAGTTTGAAGCAGCATTTGTAAGCACCGCGCACACAATGGACGATGTAGATACCACCATTGCCGCTGCGCGCGAGGCACTTGCTGTCTGGACCAGATAAGTCCGGCGGCGCGTCAATGCTGGCATGTCCGGCGAGTTATTTCTGGCATCTGGGGCAGTAGTGTGTGCCCCGGCCTGCCAGAACCAGCCTCCGGATGGCCGTCCCGCACACCAGACAGGGTCTTCCGCCTCGCAAATAGACCTTATGTTCAAGCTGAAAGAAGCCTCTAGCACCGTTCGCGTCTACGTAGTCGGAAACAGAGGAGCCGCCCAGACGGATTGCATCTTTGAGCACAGTTTGCAGGGCCGAGTGAAGGAGATTCAACTCCTTCTTTTTCAGCGATTTGGCCATGCGTGTGGGACGAATTCCGGCGCGGAAGAGGCCTTCATCGGCATAAATATTGCCCACGCCGTGCAACAGCTTCTGGTTTAAAAGCGCAGCCTTAATCGAGGTCTTGCGCCCACGAAATAATTCTGCAAATTCTTCAAAAGAAATGGTTAAAGGCTCGCTCCCCGGGCCGGTGAAGGCCGTTCTCTCTCGAATATCCAGCCGTCCGAATCGCCGAGGGTCAATAAAGCGCAGCTCGCGGCCTGAGCTGAAATGGAGGACCGCATGAGTATGATTTGCGACAGAATCAGCGGAATTGCAGGCTAAAAGCCGCCCAGTCATCCCAAGATGGACTATCCATTGCGTGTCTTGGGAAAGATCGAAGACGATATGTTTGCCCACCCGGTAGACGCGCTCAATTTTTTTGCCCGTAAGGGCGCGGGCCATCTTTCGGGGGCTGGTTTTGAATGGCTCCGGTTTGGAGCTGAACCAGACCGACTCGACGGTCTCGCCTCGCACGCGTTCATGGACGCCACGGGCGACGGTTTCGACTTCCGGAAGTTCGGGCATGAGGGTCCCTGCTTTTATTTTCTCAGGGAGCAGAACATTTTCCATTCTGCTACACTCAATCGTTTCCTATGTCTGACGCTACTCCGCTGACGCAACTGAATGAAGATGAGCAGCTCTTCCGCTCCACCGTGCGCGAATTCGCGCAGCAGACCATTGGACCGCTTGTGCGGCAGATGGACGAGGAGCAGCACTTTGCTGCGGAGCTTTTGCCGCAACTGTTCAGCCTGGGGCTGATGGGAATCGAGGTGCCGGTAGAGTATGGGGGGAGCGGCGGCACGTTTTTTGAGGCCGTGCTCGCTGTGGAAGAAATCTCTGCCGTAGATCCTGCCGTTGGCGTCCTGGTAGACGTGCAGAACACACTCTGCATCAATGCGCTTTTGCGCTGGGGAACAGAGGCGCAGAAGAAAACATATCTGCCAAAGATGGCTACGGACACGGTAGGCGCATATGCGCTTTCTGAGGCAGGCTCCGGTTCTGATGCGTTCGCATTACAGACGCGCGCTGAGTTGCGCGACGGTCACTACGTTCTGAATGGCCAGAAGTTGTGGATCACAAACGCGAAAGAGGCCGGGCTGTTTATCGTCTTCGCTACACTCGATGCTTCCGCCGGATACAAAGGCATTACAGCGTTTTTAGTCGAAAAGGACACGCCGGGATTTTCTGTGGGGAAGAAGGAAGACAAACTGGGCATTCGCGCCTCTTCTACCTGTGAGTTAATTCTGGATGACTGCCGCGTGCCTCAGGAGAATGTTCTGGGCGAGCCGGGCAAGGGATACAAGATTGCCATTGAGACGCTGAATGAAGGCCGTATCGGCATTGGCGCGCAAATGCTGGGTCTGGCGCAGGGCGCATGGAACTGCGCGGCAAAATACGCGCAGGAGCGCAGGCAATTCGGCAAGCCGATTGCTGAATTCCAGGCCGTGCAATTTGCGCTGGCAGAGATGGCAACCAAAATTGAGGCCACGCGGCTGCTGGTCTACAACGCTGCGCGGCTCAAAGACGCAAAACAGAGCTATATCCGCGAAGCTGCGATGGCGAAGTATTTCTCATCCCAGGTGGCAGAGCGCGTCGCCAGCCAGGCCGTTGAGATTTATGGCGGTTATGGATTTGTGAAGGACTATCCGGTAGAGAAGTTTTACCGCGACGCCAAGATTGGCAAGATTTACGAAGGCACATCAAACATGCAGCTCGCCACAATTGGGAAGCTGGTGCTGGGTGGAAGAGGCTGAGGGACTTTGCCTCCTCGATCCCTCGAATAAGCGTCGGCCTGGACAACAAATTCAGAACAAAAGCAAGACAGTTAAAAGCAATTTCCGGAACGGCAATTCATGGGTGTGTACGCTGCGCGCTGCAGCCTGTACCCTGTATTTAGTAGCCACCTTTCATGCTGGGCCTTTATCAGAGACTCATTCTCGGATTTCTGCTTTTGATTGCGCTGGTTGGCGGACTGGGCATGCTGGTGCGCCACTCCTTTGTGCATCTTTCTGCATTGGACGAGCAGCAGCAGACTGAGGATTCCGCTGTCAGCGCGCTCGCGCAGATACAGGCGTCACTTGCGCGCGAACAGGTGCTGACAGGAAGATTGGCTGTGAACCCGGCCCGCCCGGTCTACGAGCAACTGATGGCGCAGGCCGAAGTCACCGAGCAACGGTTCGTTGCCGCTGTGCGCACACAGGCGCCTGCACTGGGACAACTCGAGCAAAAGCACAGGCAGGTGGTGGAAAGACTGCGCGGCAACCTGAATAATCCGAATGCATGGCGCGACCTGACGGCCAATGTATTCCGTCCGCAACTGGACACGATTGACGAAGGGCTTTCTGACAACCTGCGCGATCTCTTTGTCCGGCGCGCTTCTCTGATGGCCGATCTGGATCACGAACGCTCGATGCTGCGGGCGCGCCTGATTGCCATTTCCGGGTTCAGTCTGTTTGTCGCCCTGGCCATTTCCGCCATTACTACGTTCCTGGTCATCCGGCCCATTCGCGCAACGACCCGGACAGCGCAGCAGATTGGCCAGGGAGACCTGCATCGCCGCATTGAATGGACGATGAATGACGACCTGGGCGCGCTGGCAACTGAGATCAACCGTATGGCTATTCGCCTGCGCGATTTACGCGAGACCGAGTCGGGTCGCCGCCAGATGGAACAGCAACTCAGCGACGCCGTCATCAACTCCATCTTCGAGCCGGTCATCGTCACCGACGCGAAGGGCCATGTGCTCAAGCTGAACCAGGCGGCGACGGAGCTGCTGGGCAAGTCTGACCGCATGGCGCTGGCGAACACTCCGGGCGGGGAAAAAATTCTGAACGCCGTGCGCAATGCCGTCTCCATGCAACGCGCGACGACGGGAGAAGGCGAAGCGGCGCTGTTGCCGATGCGCATCGGCAGTGCCGAACGCAGCTACCGCCTGCGCACAGCACCCATGCGTGACGCGGACGGAAAGCTGCTGGGCGCGGTGACCGTGCTGGAAGACGTGACGGAGATGCGCGACATTGACCGTTTCAAGACGCGCTTTCTCTCTGTTGCATCGCAGAAGCTGCGCGATCCCCTGCAGCGTCTGCGGCTCGCGCTTTATGCCCTTACGCGGGGACATGCCGGAGAGCTGCGCCCGCTCCAGTTTGAAATTCTGGAAGACGCAACGCAGGAAACGGAGCGGCTCGATGATCTGATGGCCGACCTGATTGAAGTGGCCGAGCTTGACACGGGCCGCCGCCAGATGAAGATCGAGCGGCTGCGCCCGATAGACATTCTGGAAGATGCATGTCATCGCTTTCGGGAGCAGGCGCGCGAGAAGAAGATTGAAATCGAGGTTGAAGCATTTGCAGACCTCTCCTATGTGAACGCAGACCGCCGCGCGCTGCGCAGCATTCTGGACAACCTGCTTTCCAACGCACTGCGCTACACGCCGGAAGGAGGACAGGTGCGCCTGAAGGCATCTGAGCTGAAAGACCGCATTCAGTTTGTGGTACAGGACTCCGGACGCGGGATTGAGGCCGAACGCCTGCCCACGATTTTTGGCCGTTTTGCCGGCACTTCCAGCGATGGCACCGGTCTGGGGCTTGCACTGGTACGCCGTCTGGTGGAGACACTGGGCGGGCAGGTTTCCGTGGAAAGCCGTCTCGGGCAAGGCACCACATTCAGTTTTACTTTGCCCATTGCCACACCTGCTCCGGCCCGGCATGAAGTGGAGGTGGGCTGAAGATGGACAAAGGTAAACTGCGCGTCTATCTTGGCGCCGCTCCCGGAGTAGGCAAGACCTACCGTATGCTGGAAGACGCCCACCTGCTCAGGCAGCAGGGCGTGGATGTCGTCATTGGCCTGATTGAGACGCATGGGCGTAAAGATACAGCGGCGCTTATCGGTGATCTCGAAGTCATCCCGCTCAAGGAGGTCCCGTACCGCACGGTCACTCTGCGCGAGATGGACATCGAGGCAATCCTTGCGCGCCATCCGCATACGTGCATTGTGGACGAGCTGGCGCACTCAAACGTCCCGGGCTCGCGCAACCGCAAGCGGTATGAGGATGTTCTGGAACTGATGGACGCCGGAATCAACGTAATGACGGCCGTCAACATCCAGCATCTTGAGACGCTGAATGACGCAGTTTCACGCTCGGCCAGCACCCAAATCCGCGAGACTGTTCCGGACAGCTTTCTGAAGCGGGCCGATGAAGTGGTGAACGTAGACGTTACCATTGAAGAGCTGCGCGGGCGCCTGCGCGAAGGCAAGATCTACGCTCCGGAAAAAATAGAGCAGGCGCTCGCCAACTTCTTCCGCAAAGGCAACCTGAACATGCTGCGCGAGTTGGCGCTGCGCACGACAGCGGAACAGGTAAGCACGGCGGCCTCAGAATACCGGCGCATCCAGGGGCTGGAGCAGGCGCCGATTCCGGAAAAAGTGATGGTCTGCATCTCCACCCGTCCCGGTACAGAAAGACTGATTCGTCTGGGAGCGCGCATTGCAGGACGCCTTGCTACGAACTGGTACGTGGTGTATGTAGATACCGAGAAGGACCACCACGAAGACCCGGAAGCGCGGCACCGCCTGGAAGAGTACCAGCGCATGTCGCGTGATCTGGGCGCAAAAGTCATCGTGCTCAAAGACAAGAATGTGGCCGACGCCCTGATTAACTTCACGAAAAAAGAAAACATCTCGCATGTTATCTTTGGGCAATCGGCGCGCTCGCGGTTTGAAATTCTGCTGCACGGCTCGGTCATCAACCGCTTCCTGGCCGAAGTGCGCGACACGACTGTACAGGTGGTGCCGATGAGCAGAGAGAAGAAGTAAAACTGTCCCGCTCCGCTGCGCGAAGTTGTGCCTGCATGGGGTGTTTATTCTTTCCTCAGGACGGCGCTGCGGTGTTCGTCCGCAGTGATGGCACCCTCAAACTTTTTCAGAGCATCGTACTCGCTGGCGGGAAGCTCTAACTGCCGTACAACCAGCTCGCGCGAATAGCGCAATTCATTCTTGCTGACTTTGACCTCGCTCTGATAACTGGCAAATCCCGCATCTATTTTTACCGGCTCGGGCGTTTCATCCACCGTATAGCCGCTGGGCAAAGTGATGGTGAATGAATCGCGCCACGTGCCTTCTCTTTCCAGATTGACCGGATATTTTCTTTCCTTGTCGTCAAGCGCCTCGGCCACAGACCCAAGCACGCGCGGACGCACCAGAAGAAGGTCTCCGGCATGTTTTGCGTATCCCTGCGCTGTGAATTGATAATGCAGGACAAAGTCTTTCTCAAGATTTTGGGCGTTCTCTGCATTTTCTGATGCAAGCGCAAAGTCAGAAAAGTCCTGCTGGAGCCGTCGTTCAAGATATTGCTGGCGCTCTTTGCCGGCGTTCAGCGCAAAGTAATGCCGTTCCGCCGCCGCGGACGCACCCGTGCGCGTTTCTAGCACAGAGCCTTCAAGAGTGCCGTCCTCTTTCAGTGTGAACTTGCCTGTGTGTTCTGTTACGTCTGCGTCCGGAGGTACGACCGGAAGCTGGACCACCTGGCTGTGCGCTCCATTCACCAGCGTTCCGTAACTGCCCTGGAGATAGGTGGGCAGCAGCCCCAAAGGCACGTATTCATTGGTTGGATCGAAGATAAGAAAGTGTTCGCCCGCGCGGGTCTTTACCACCGTCTTCAGGCGCGCATCATTGTAGCCCTGCGGCAGTTCGATGGCGGCGATGGCGTGGTTTCCATCGATCGAGGGGACATCGGCATCCACAAAGCCGCGGCGTGTGTCTACCAAAACGTAGGTGGCATGCACTCCAATGGCGCGCAGCATGGCGATGAGCAATGTCGCTTTGTCTTTGCAATCGCCATAGCGGTTGCGATAAATGTCGGCCGCCGGATGCGGCTGGTATCCGCCGATTCCAATCTCGATGCCGACGTAACGGATGTCCCGCTGCAGGAACTCAGCTATTTTTTCCACCCGGGCGGTGAAGTCGCCCTCTCCGCCCACAAGCGACTGCGCTTTGGCCGCGATCTCACTCGTGGTTTCACTGCGCGATGTGGCGAGATCGTCATACCACTGGCCAATGCTGGTCCAGAGCTGGTCCCCCTGCGGAATATCGCCGGCGGCATAATGCACGACCATGCGGCCTTCGAGCGCACCTTCCGGTGGAGGCAGCGGCACATCTTCCAGATCTACTGCCGGAACATGGGCCAGCTCCCATCTCCAATGGTTTGGCGCAATTTCCTGTGGCTGCACAGCGGCATAATGGTGCCAGACTGCGCGCTGCTTCCATCCTGTAGGAAGATCCACCTCAAACACTGCGCGGGCCACGGGGATGTCTGTCTGAAAGTCCCATGAGCTTTCCTTCATATATTGCGGCAGCAGGTTTTCTGACTCAGATGCGACGACGCCTCCCGGGTCTGCTCCCGGAGGCGTGGCCACTTTTGCACGATAGTCCACATAGAGCATGCCACCGCCGTCTGCGCCGACTTCTCTGATTTCGTTGTCCCTGACTGTATATGGATGGCCATCGGGCGCGATGCTCCATGCATGGAACGAGAGCAGCTTTTTGCCCATGCCGTTTCCGGCAAAGAGTTCCCCATATTCACGCCCCTGAGGGCGCAGCAGTTTGATGACTTCTCTGCGGCGGATTCTCGCT
>DASRBV010000053.1:0-5229 GCA_035653455.1 Pseudacidobacterium sp.
CCGCGTTCCGCCGCAAGCAGCGCTACTTCTCTGCCAATACCGCTTCCGCCGCCAACCACCAGCGCAATCTGACGGCTCAATTCCTTCTCCGGAGGCATACGCCGCAGCTTGGCCTCTTCGAGCTTCCAGTATTCAATGCGGAAGGCCTCCGAGGCAGGCAGTGCTACATAGTTGTCTTCCACCCTGAAGTCTCTGGCCAGCGCCGCAGAACCACACTGTGGGACCACGCCCGTAACCCAGCCTTCCTCCAGCGCCGCCGCGCCCTTCATCACATGAATGGCGTTCACATAAAACTCACCCGTAATGCGCGACTCCGGCTTGTTCTTGCCAAAGCTAAACATGCCGACGCCGGGAATAAGCACGACCGTCGGGTTCGGATCGCGCATTGCTGGAGAGGAGGGGTCGCGATGGTCCTCGTAGTAGCTCGCGTAGTCTTTGCGATACTGCTCCAGGCCGCTTTCAATCTGCTTCTTCAGAACATCCGCACCGCTCGCCGGTTCCCAGTCCACAAACAGAGGCCGAATCTTGGTGCGGACAAAGTGGTCCGGACAGCTTGTTCCCAGGTACGCCAGCTTTGCCGCATCCACTGCATTGACAAACTCCAGCACCTCAGGGAGGTCGCAGTATGTCCCAATCAGCCGCTTCTGCTGCGAGACGCGTCCGCGCAGGAAGGGGAGAATTTCCAGCGCCAGCTCGCGGCGATTGTCGAGTACCTTTCTCTTTTGTCCGCCGAAAATCGCAGCGCCCTTCTTCTGAATGTGCTTCTCAATAAAGTCCGTCAGCTCATCAATAATGGAAATCGTGTTCGCATAGCATTCGCGCTGCGTATCGCCCCAGGTAAACAGCCCATGGCCGCCCAGAATGACGCCGTCGCAACCCGGATTCTCCACAACCGCGCGCTTCAGCATCATGGCCAATTCAAACCCTGGCCGCTGCCACATCAGCCAGATGAGCCTGTGACCGTACTCGCGGTTGAACTGCTCCATCTTCTCGCGCCCGTTGGCCGCCGCCGCCAGCGCAATGCCGCAATCCGGATGCAGATGGTCCACATGCGCATACGGCAGAAAGCCGTGCAATGGAGTATCAATCGAGGCCGCCACCGGATTGATACCAAAAGTGCACAGCGGATAGTAGTCCACCATCTCGTCTTCAAATTCCGCGCCGCGATAGATTTTCTCCAGCCCCAGCAGCTTGTCCAGATACAGCGTGGCAAAACCATTGCGCCGGATGCTGCCCAGATCACCACCGCTTCCCTTCACCCACAGCACTCGCCTGATGCTGCCGTCGAGCGGATCCGCTTGGTTGATCTTCGAGCTGGTATTCCCGCCGCCAAAGTTGGTAATGCGCAGGTCCGATCCAAGCAGGTTCGAGCGGTAACGCAGAAGCTCCGGCTCGTCCATTCTGGCCGCCTCGCTCTCATTCCAGCGGTCTTCCAGATATTTCAGGTTGAGTTTTTTTTGAGATTCGGCGACGGGAGGCATAGCAAACTTCCTTTTCTGGTCTCAGAAGCAATTCAGACCGATTATATCTATATAGAATATATTTACCAATAGAAATTATTCACGCATAGCTACTGATAAGCGCGGCATTCCTCGCCCCGCGCTCGCGCTCAATTTTCTCTACATATCCGCTTTCCCGCAGGGCCTTCAGCGGATCAGCAGGCAATCCGCGCCGCTCGCGCCACGTCTTCAGCAGCGGACGCACATCCGTCCAGAACGCATCGCGCAGACACTCTTCTGCCTCGACCGTCTTTGCTGCTGCCTGTAATTCCGCAAGCCGCTCGCGGTCCACCAGGAGCGCCTTCGCATACAGTTCCTGCGCCGTGGCGACAGTCTGCACCATCGCCTCAAGCTTTCCTTTAATGTTGTGGCTCTGATCAATCATATAGGCAACTGCATCAGTTACATTTTTGTCGCGCTCGTTCAGGATTTCGTGGAAGATGCGAAACACCTGGTACGGATCAATCGAACCAATCGTCAGATCGTCATCGGCATAGCGGCGGTCGTTGAAGTGGAATCCGCCGAGGAGCCGCAGATGCAGCAGCCACGCCACAATCTGCTCGATATTCTGTGACTGATAATGATGTCCGGTGTCTACCAGCACAAAGGCCTTTGGCCCCACGGCCCCGGCCAAACTCGCCGACATGCCCCAGTCTGCAATATCAGTGAAATAAAAGGCCGGCTCAAATGGCTTATATTCAATCAGCAGACGTTGACCTTCATCCAGTGCATCATGCGCCGTTCGTAACGCCTCTTCCAACCACTCAATGCGTCTTCTGATGCTCTGCGCTCCCGGATAATTCGAGCCATCGGCCACCCACAGCGACACATCCTGTGAACCCAACGCCTTTGCAATCTCGACCGAATCCAGCAGATGGTCTACCGCCTTACGGCGGATACCAGCATCCGGATTGCAGATGGACCCAAATTTGTACTCCTGGTCCTGAAAAAGGTTCGGGTTGATGGATCCGGCGCGTACCCCATAGCGGGACACGAGCTGATTCACCTTCGGCGCATCCTTCACTCCCCCGGGCAGGTCCCACAGTACGTGAAGCGCCAGCGATGGAGTCGCCCCAGTCAGGTTATGCACCTGTGCGGCGTCGGCAAATTTCTCTTCGAGCGTTCCAGCGGCCCCGGGTTGCAAAAACTTCCCAAAACGCGTGCCTGTATTGGCAAATCCCCAGGAAGGAATCTCAATCACAAAGCTGTCCAGCTGCCCCAGCACCCGCTCAAAGCGGTCTTCTACGCGCATCGCATCCTCTTTCCAGAACCTGAATCAGGCAAAGCGGAGTGTAGCTCCATTTGCATCTCATTTTCAATAGAAATTCTATTTCATATTTGTATTCTGGCGTACTATCATTGCGCCGTTGCCTTTTGGGGCCATTCTAATGACGCGAAATTATCTTCTTGCGGCACCGCTGCTTGTGGCCGCTGTTGCTTGTGCCCAACAGCCTCAATCCATCAGCGTGGACTGGAGCAAGACCATTCTCGTCTCCAGATCCACGCCGACCTTGCAGGTGGTGGTCAATCCCATGCTCCGACGAGGTTCACCTATCCATCAACAGTCCTTTGCTGCATTGAAAGCACTTGGCGCTGATTATGTTCGCTATGTTCCCTGGCTTCCCTATCCAAAACTAGCCGTGGCCGAACTCGAACCAGGCTCATGGGACTTCTCGCTGATTGATCCGATGACAACAGACTTCCTTGCCGCTACGGAAGGCCATTCCACCGTCATGAATTTCAGCACCATGCCCGCATGGCTCTTCAGGACAGACAAACCTGTCACCTGGCCCGACGATCCCAATCAGGTCACATGGGACTACACGCAAGGCACCGAACTGAAAGACCCGTCAGGGAAAGATCTGGGCGATTATTATGCTCGTCTCGTCAGCTGGTACACCAAGGCCGGCTTTACTGACGAAAATGGCAAAGAGCACCATTCCGGCTATCACTACAGCTTTCCCTATTGGGAGGTCCTGAACGAGCCGGATTTCGAGCACCAGACCACTCCTGAACAGTACACGCAACGCTATGACACTATTGTTTCAGCCATCCATCAAGTCAGCCCGCAGACGAAGTTCGTCGGCCTTGCGCTGGCCATGGCAGACCGGCCGGATATGTACGAGTACTTCCTCAACCACGCACATCATAAGCCCGGAATCCCGCTCGACTTCATCTCCTATCACTTTTACGCATCGCCCACCGATGGCCACGACCCCAATGTCTGGCAATATCAATTTTTCGACCAGGCCGACCGCTTTCTGTCCGAGGTCAAGTTTATTGAAGCCATCCGCAAGCGGCTCTCTCCCGAAACCAAAACAGACATAGACGAGTTGGGAGTCATTCTTCCCGGCGATGGCGAAGAAAATGCCTTGCGAAAGGCCCTCCCCTTCACCACTCCCGAGATTTACTGGAATGCCGCGGGCGCCATGTACGCCTATCTCTTCATCGGCCTCGCAAAACAAGGCATTGACGTCATTGGCGAATCGCAGCTCGTCGGCTATCCATCGCAGTTTCCCAGTGTCTCCATGATGGACTGGCGCAGCGGAAGGCCAAATGCGCGCTACTGGGTGCTGAAGCTGATCAAAGACAACTTCCATCCCGGAGACAAACTCACGGAAACACAGATTGTTCACGACAGGCATGAAGCAGCCGTACAGGCTTTTCTTACGCCTGAAGGCAAAAAACTGCTCCTCATTAACAAACGTAACCAGCCGGTCGAAATCACATTGCCACAAGAGGCTGCGAATGCAAAGCTGTCCACCGTAGACGAAACAACAGGAGAAGGCGCAGCGGGGGCAACTCAGGCGAATGGTACAGCGGTTATGCTCGCCCCTTATGCGGTCACCGTCGTCTCATGGCCATAAGCAGTTGTTCACTAGTGGACGGCAATCTCACCACTGCCGCCAGGCTTGTTTTTGCGCAACAAAAGACTCAGCGGAATCATGATCAGCGATGCGGCGCAAAGGATAAAATACATGTCCTTATATGCAAGCGTCTGCGACTGCTGCTGTAGCTGGTTGTAGATCTGCCCTTGCGCCAGATAATTCGCATTGGCCGATCCAGCGGTCTTCGTAAAAACGCTGCCTAATGTGCTGATTTGTCCCTGAAGATTTGCGCTGGACGGAGTCAGGTGCTTCATCATCTGGTTCTGGTGGAACTGCCCTAACTCCGTAATGCCTGCATTTGTAAGAGAAATCAAAATACTTCCGCCAATATTGCGCACAAAGTTAATCAGGCCAGAAACCTGATTGTTCTTCTCAACGGGCATTCCAAAATACGCGGCCGTTGTGACGGAGATAAACACGAACGGAATCGCGAAAATCTGGACGATTCTAAGCCATGAAGCCATTCCGAAACTAAGGCCAAGGTTGATTCGCGTTGCCGTGAAGTAATACGAAAAAGCGAAGCAGGTAAATCCGAACAGGATGATATTTCGCGCCGGGAATCGGCTGACTGCCTGGCCGGCAAGCGGCATCATGAAGAGCAGGACCACGCCTCCAGCGGAAAGCGACAGGCCGGCAATGGTCGCGGTGTATCCAAGCTGGGCCTGAAGAAACTGTGGCTGCAATACTGTCGTCGCGTTCAACAGCCCGCCAGTAAACAACATCAGAAAGCAGCATGTAGCGAAGTTCCTGTTCTTAAACAGGCGCAACTCCATGATGGGGTTCTTTGCAAACCACTCCCACACCAGCAACGCCGTAAAGGAAATCGCAAAGGTAATACCAAA
>DASRBV010000054.1:0-9278 GCA_035653455.1 Pseudacidobacterium sp.
CCGAGTCCCGGGATCACGAAGAGGCCGTTCTTCTTGGTCTCTTTGATCGCCGTTTCGGCAAGCAGGTCCAGAAATGCAGCTGCCTGCTTGTTGGTGAGTTCCAGCTTTTCCGCCAGGTGGCGGACAAGGGCTGTCTTGGTCATTCCAGTTGCCATTTTATGTAGATCCTCCTGGTTCTTATTTCGCTTTCCCAAGGCCTGGAACCCTGTTCCGGCTGGTTCCGCGTTGCTTCGGTTTTCTTGTTCCGCGACTCAAACAGCGCTGAAGCCCTGTATTCATGCGGGCATTCAAAAAAACCTTCCGCCGTTTACCTTGCGGCTTTTTGAGGGCTTTGTCAACGGGAAAAGCGGCATTTCCACAGGTTTTTTTGGGTTTTTTGGCATTTTTGTCTTATTTTTGGCTATTTTTGTGGATTTTCAGCGGATTCGGCGCAATCTGCGTCCACCGAAGGCCTCGCCGGCAGCGGCTGCAAGCGGGCTTTTCACTGGAGGAATGATGGATAGTGTACGGCATTTTCACAGATTCTATACACTCCATTTGCACTGTGCAGTGCCGCCAGGTCGCTGTTGGCCGCGGCGACTGTAGTTTCCGGGCATGGTCCAGACTATCTGTGAAAACGCTATAGTCCCGTTTACATTAGTTTGAAAATATATTGCCGCTTCTTTTCCACTTCATGGCGGAAGGGCCGGTTCAGGAAATCCACAATAGGAGCGGCCAGCCGGAAGCGCGTGACAATCTCCTTCACCAGCGTGCTCTTCAGCGCTGTTTCCGCAGGCAGACGCGCAAACACGCCCCACTGCTGCTGCTTGATGAGGTCTATTCCCGGATGGTCGGCAGGAAATCCCTTCGGCGGACGCGAAAGCGCGCGCACATCCAGATCGAGGTCCATCATTTTGCGCAGCTTTTTATCCTTCAGCAGTTTCCGGAACTCTTCGTGCTGCTCCAGCAACTGCATTCTTATGGCAAACAACTGCTCGCGCTGCGGCATATAGATGCCTGCAGCCACGATGACTTCCGCCGGCGAAAAGTGAAAGTAATATCCACCGCCCGAGGTCTTTTCCATACCCAGACGCGCCCACCACGCAGCCACATGCGTCTTATACGGCGTCTTATCAGCAGAAAAGCGCGTATCGCGATAGATGCGCATCATGCTCTTTTCCGCCGGACGCACATGCGCAGGCGCAAAGTCAGCCATTGCGTCTGTGACTTGCTCGATGACCGCCAGCATCGGGCGCTTCAGCTCGCGCTCATAAATTTCCCGCCGCGCCTGGAACCACTCGCGATTGTTGTTGCGCCTCAGTCCGCGCAGGAACTTCAGCGCCTGTTCATTGAAGTATGGATTGGCTGGAACCACGCTGTTTTTCGGCATGGTTCCAATGTACCTAAGATACCGCGCTCTCTGCCTTCTCCTGCTGATGTCCGTTCGTAGCTTCTTCTTCCACCACCAGCTCGTCTACCAGGATCTTCATCTGTGCGCCCAGCTCGTGAAATTTCTCTTTCCACTCTGGTGAAAAGTCCTGGTTCCAGGAAAGTCTCAGCGTGTCGTACCAGATGTTCTGCGCCTGCCAAAGATTCAGCTCGAAAGGAAGCTCGCTCACCGTCCGCGCCGTCAGCAGCGCGTCGTCCAGCAGGTCCATGCGCTCGGGCGCAGCGTGCAACGCGACCATCACACGCTTCATTTTCAGGTCAACAATGTAGCGCAGCAGGCCGGAGTCGAGCGCAATCTTGTCCGTGTCTGCAATGCGCAGCCATGTCCGTACCTGCAATGCGTCAATGGGACTGCTGTCAATCGCACGGCGCAGCCCCGCATTTACGGCAAAGTCGGCTGCCAGTTCCAGCGCGCGCGGCTTTGGAAAGCCGTTCCTGCTCAGGAAGTGCAGCAATGATGCATGGCCTTCGTAAATCGCAATCAGGCTCGACTCCACCTCGGAGATAGGTGGCTGAAGAATCATGTTCAGAATGCGCCGCTGCTCGTCCTTGAACAGTGACTGGATGGAGTACGAAGGTCCGCTGAAAGTGCGGTCAAAGAGCCGTACAACTTCCGGAAAGTCTGCATTCGTCACCGCGGCGCGCGCCTTCTCTGCAAACTCTCTGTATTTCTCGCTCTGCGATTCATCGTAGCGCTGCACAACGGCGTTAATGTTCTGGTCCCCAAAATGAACAACAGCAAAACTCGCTTCCTGACTTTCTTCTGTAATTTGCGAAATGATGCGGGCCTGCCCAAGCAGCAGTCGCGAGTGTCCTGACGTTATGACTTCATAGGCCAGCCTTCTCGCCGTGTAGCAGTAGAGCGTTGCCTCGTCAGGATAATTGCTGAACAGCGAGCTGATGGCATAATGGGCCGCCACCTGCTCCAGGCCGACCTTCAGCGTGCTGATTCTGCGCAGATAGACAGATGCCCCATCGCCTTCCTGCGGCAAATTGCTCTTTGCCTTACGCAGAATTTCAATAAAGTGTTCTTCAAGGCCCGCTCCCCGGGGCCCGAAAAGCTGCGCCGCAAGCTGCAGGACACGCGCGGCATACGCAATCACCTGCGACGCCTCGATGCCTGAGATCTCATCGAAGAACCATCCACAGCTTGTGAACATCAGCAGCGCGTGGCGTTGCAGCTCCATCAGCTTGAGAGCAGTTATGCGCTCCTCTGCATTCAGCTCGCGCTTTGCGTATCTTGCCAAAAATTGATTCAGGTCCGCGCGGTCGAGCACAACATGAATGTAGCCGTCGCGCGCTGCCCACACATCTTTGAACAGCGGCCTTGCCGTTTCCTCCGTCAGAGGAGCAACGGCATCACGCAGCCAATCCAGTGCCTCGCGCAAAGGCGCGCGCCACTCCTGGTTCCATCCGGGATGCCCGGCATTGCAGCCGCAATTCGAACGCCAGCGCTCAATGCCATGCGAGCAGCTCCACGAAGTGTTTTCAGCAATCTGCGCCTCCCACTGTGGCGGAAATTTTTCCAGGAACTCGCCATAATTGGTCAGGGCTATGTCTGGATTTTGTTCAATCAGCTTCAGTGCATAAGAAAGCGCCATCTCACCCTGCTTGTGATGGTGTCCATAGCTTTCGCCGTCTGTCGCAATATGCACAAGCTGCGGAGCATCTTCATCTGTAAAACCGCCCATCAGTCGTGCGGCAAATGTCTCTCCGCTATTCAGCAGGCCTTCAAACGCGACTGCGCGTGAACGCGGCCCATCGTAAAAGAACACTGCGATTTTCTTCTTGTTCTTCAGCCGGATGATGTATGGATGCTTCGTATCGAGCGTTTCGGCAGAGGTTTCCATCCAGGGCGCGTCTTTGTCCTTGCCCATCGGACGCACGCGGGCGCACTGGTGAGGGGCCAGCACTGTGAATTGGATGTGATGTTCCGCCAGCAGCTCCAGCGTTTCTGAATCCACCGCGGTCTCGGCCAGCCACATGCCTTCGGGCCTGCGGCCGAAACGCCGCTCAAAGTCGGCAATGCCCCAGCGAATCTGCGTGGTCTTGTCCCGCCGGCTCGCCAGCGGCATGATCATGTGGTTGTACACCTGCGCCATCGCCGATCCGTGTCCGGAAAACTTCATCTGGCTGGCATGGTCGGCCTCCAGAATCATCCGGTAGGTTCTTGGTGCGCACTGTTCCAGCCAGGAAAGCAGCGTTGGGCCAAAATTAAAGCTCATATGCGCATAGTTGTTCAGAATGCGGATGATCTCGCCTTTCTGGTTCACAATGCGCGAAGCGCCGTTCGGCGCATAACACTCTGAGGTGATGCGCTCATTCCAGTCATGAAACGGCGCAGCGGAGTCCTGCGTTTCCACCTGCTCCAGCCACGGGTTCTCGCGCGGAGGCTGATAAAAATGTCCATGAATACAGATGTAGCGGGTTGCGGTCGGCATGAAGTGGGTCCCTCGTTCTCTGTTTTACTGATTCAGATGCAGAAATGCACCGGTTCCCCTGCTTCATACCCTTCCCCTTCCAGGAGGGCTCTAGATTGCAGTGCTTGAAAGCGGCACCTTTCGGCTTGCATAATCTGCTTTTTGCCACTGCTGCGTCTGCGCGATGGAAATGATGTGCAGAATAAAGAAGAATGGCACACCAAATGTTGGGATCAGGCTCAAAGGCAATGCTGTTATCGGGTCCATCGTCACCGGGCCGTGGCTGATGAATCCTGTCGTTACTCCTGACCCGATGGCCGTAACTAAATCCAGCATCCCCAGAATCTGCCATAGAATGAAGGCCGCGCGATGCGGACGGTCGGCCAGTTTCAAGGCGATCAGAGGTGCAGTTACACCAATGAAGAGATCACCCCATCCGGCCGGCAATGCAAAACTGCCGGGCAGAATCTTGTACGTGTAGAGCGCAAGGAACCCGAACCCGGCGATGCGCCAGCTTTGCAACATCGTCAATAGGCGCAGGTCAAGCGACAACACAAAAGCACGGAAGTCCTGCGAAGACCCGTACCACGCAAGGAATATGAGCACAGGTACAAGTACCGCCAATCCAAGCGCAATGGGAGGCGTAGATGGCGGATTTTGAAATATGCCGAGTCCTGATGCCGTCAGCGCTAAAATAAACCACGCTGCTATCAGCCACGAAATGGGTCTGCCGTACTTGTCGGTTTTCATAATAATCTCTCCTGATTTCTCGCCAGGGTGGCGATCTCGTCGGTAAGTTGGAAAATATCGTGCCAGTGCTTGTCGCCAAGCTGTCTGGCCATCGTTTGCTGTGCTTTTTTCCAGGCAGGAAGCGTGCGCTGAAGCTTCTCTTTGCCTGAAGACGACAGGCCCAGCCGCCACTGCCTGCGGTCTGTGCCTTTTTTGCGAGAGATCCACCCTTCCCGGTAAAGAATGTCCAGCGTCCGCGTAAGAGTAGTGCTGTCCATGGCCAGAATTTCGCCCAACCGCCCCTGAGATACCTCGCCAACAGCGGAAAGCACTTGCAAAACCGTGAGTTGGGTTGCCCGCAATCCATGCGGGCGCAAGGCTTCTTCATAGCACTGGGTCAAAGCGCGCGCCGCGCGACGAAGACTGGCGCAGAGGCAGGGCAGGGAAGGCAGGACTGGCTCTTTCATATCAGAAATGGATGTATATGCATCCATATTGGACTCACGCTTTGAAAGAAATAAATTTAAACTCCTGAATCATGTAGATATAGGTCGTGAAGCCCTGCCACGAAACTACAGTCAGCGCGACCAGCAGGGGGTCGGCGACACTGCACAGTACAAGTACAGAAGCTGTGAAAATGCCTTAAACCCTGTACACTACTCTTTCGCAGACATCAGGAGAAAACCGCAAGCATGAAACGCATTCTCGCCACAACACTCCTCTTTGCAACCGTTTTCATCGGCCAAACGTCCTTCGCTGCACAACCGCACACCTTCAAGGCTGAAAATGGCCAGTTTACGTTGGACGGGAAACCATTCCAGGTCATCTCCGGAGAAATGCACTATCCACGCATCCCGCGCGCATACTGGCGCGACCGCTTACGCATGGCGAAGGCCATGGGCCTGAACACTATTACGACGTATGTCTTCTGGAATGTGCATGAACCCAGACCGGGTGTCTACGACTTTTCGGGCAATAACGATGTGGCGGAATTCATCCGCGAGGCCCAGCAGGAAGGGCTGTACGTCATACTCCGCCCCGGCCCCTATGTATGCGCCGAATGGGACTTCGGCGGTTACCCTGCATGGCTGCTCAAAGACCACGACATGGTGGTCCGCTCACGTGATCCGAAGTTTCTCGCAGCCGCGCAGAGATGGATCAAACGCCTCGGTCAGGAACTTGCTCCACTGCAAATCGGCAATGGCGGCCCCATTATTCTTGTCCAGGTTGAAAACGAGTACGGCTCTTTTGATAAAGACCACGACTACATGGAAGACATCCACCACATGCTCGTAGATGCCGGATTCACCAAAGCGCAGCTCTACACCGCCGATGGCCCCGAGCAGGTCCCCGACGGCTCTCTGCCAGAGCTGCCCGCAGCTATTAATTTTGGCCCCGGCGAATCACAAAAGGGCTTTGCTACTCTGAAGAAGCTGCGCCCGGAAGGCCCATTCATGAACAGCGAATACTGGGATGGATGGTTCGACCACTGGGGATCCAAACATGCGAAGACGGACGCACAGCAGCAGAACTCCGACCTTGACTGGACACTGCGACAGGGCTACTCCATCAGCTTGTATATGTTTCACGGAGGCACCAGCTTCGGCTGGATGAACGGCGCCAACTCCAATGGCAAAAACTACGAGCCGGATGTCACCAGCTACGACTACGATTCTCCGCTCGATGAAAGCGGTCGCCCCACGCCGAAGTACTTCCTCTTCCGCGACACGATCGCGAAAGCCACGGGAAAGACCCCGCCGCCAGTCCCGCCGGTCGCGCCTCCAATGGAGGTCCCGGCCTTCAGCCTCACTCAATCGGCATCCCTCTGGGACAACCTGCCCAGGCCCACACACAGCGAGCAGCCGCTCTCGATGGAAGACCTCGGCCAGGCCTTTGGATACATCCTCTATCGCACAACCTTAAGCGGCCCGGTTACGGGTGACCTCGTCCTCGACCAGCTCCACGATTATGCGCAGATTTATGTAGACGGAAAGCTCGTGGGAACGCTCGACCGCCGCCTGCACCAGAACTCGCTCCCGCTGAACATCACAGCAAAAAGAGCGAAGCTCGACATTCTCGTCGAAAATACAGGCCGCGTGAACTTTACCAAAGTTCTTCGCGGCGAGCGAAAAGGCATCACAAAGCAGGTCACGCTCGCAGGCAAGCCCGTTACCGGATGGGACATCTATTCCTTGCCGATGACAAACACGCAAAACCTGCACTATAGCAGCGCTCCCTGCGCCGGAGCATGTTTCTATCGCGCAACATTCCAGGTGGAGAAGCCCGCCGACACCTTCCTCGACACCAGCGCTTTCACCAAAGGAGAAGTCTGGCTGAACGGACACGCCCTGGGCCGCGTCTGGAATATCGGCCCCCAGAAAACACTGTACGTTCCTGGCCCCTGGCTGAAAGCAGGAGAAAACGAGGTCATTGTCTTCGATCTGGACGGTGCTCCGGGACGCAGCCTGCAGGGGCTAAAGAAGCCGGTGCTCGATGCTCAGGTGAAGAAATAGCGTTTCCGAATGATATGCTCCCCTTAAAACATCTTTCAGAGGAGCACGCATGACCACCAGGCGAGACTTTCTTTCTCAGGCGGCCGTCACCGCAGCCGGATGGGTGGCCATACCCTCCGGTGCGCAGACGGCCGACAGTGTCAAGCGCCTCGCTCCACCCAAAAAGCCCGTCATCGTCACCCGCGATACGGGCGACAACACCATAGATGAAGCCTGGAAAATGCTCCTCGACGGTGCCGACACACTCGATGCCTGCAACCACATCTGCATGGGCCGCGAAGATGATCCAAACGACCACAGCGTTGGATACGGCGGCCTGCCCAATGAAGACGGAGTCGTCGAGCTTGACGCCTGCTGCATGCACGGCCCCACCCGCATGGCAGGTTCCGTCGGAGCCATCCAGAATATTCGCCACGCCAGCCTCGTCGCCCGCCTCATCATGCAGCGCTCCGGACACGTCATGCTTACCGGGCAGGGCGCAGAGCACTTTGCCGTCATGCATGGCTTTAAGCGCGAAGACCTTCTTACCGACGACGCCCGCAAGATGTGGCTCCTTTGGAAGGAAAGCCGCTCCAGCCAGAACTTCTGGGGCCCGCCCATGTCCGCGCCCGGAGGCAAAGACGCTAACCCCGCCCCCGTTCTCAACCACAGCGCCATCCCACGCCATCCCGGCCCCGAGTGGTCTGAAATCATCCGCGTCCGTTCGCAACAACTTTCGGCAATGGCCGGCGACCTCGGCATTCCTGAGCACAAGCGTGCTGTGGCCGTCCAGCAAGTGCTCTGGCCCACAACGGGCACTGTACACGTCTCAGTCGTAAACACAAAAGGCGAAATGTCCGGCGCGACTTCCACCTCCGGACAGGCATTCAAAATCGCCGGCAGGCTGGGTGATTCGCCCATCATCGGTGCAGGCTGCTACACCGACCAGGACGTCGGTTCCGCGGGCGCAACCGGGTCTGGCGAAGAGAACATCAAGGTCGCAGGCGCGCACACCATCGTCGAACTGATGCGCCAGGGCATGTCGCCCAAAGATGCCGGACTCGAGGCCCTGCGCCGCATCGTCCGCAACTACAACGGCGATATGAAAAAGCTGCGCTACCTCGACATGATCTACTACATCGTGCGCAAAGATGGGGCCTACGCCGGCTGCTCCCTCTGGAGCACCACCGCCAGCGGCAGTCCCAAGACATTCATGGTCCACGACGGAGAAAAGCGCGTCGAAAAATGCGCTTCGCTACTGGAAGGCACTACGACTAACTGATCTCAGATTTCCGGAACCAGTAAAAAACCGGAAATCATTGCCGTCCAGACTGGAGCGGCCGAACATCGCGCAGAGCAGGGAACTGCATTTCCGCTACCCCTCCATTCAAGCCGGAGTGGAAGTTGAGTGGGGTATAGCGCATGTATATGTAGAGTTCGTCATTCTACGACCGAAGGGGGAAGAATCTTAGCGATGTGAGGCTCTGGCCAATCCTGCTAAGATACTCCGCGCCTCCGGCATGAATCATCCTTTTCCTGCATCACAGTGAAACGAAAAATAGTCTGCTGTTTTACGCGGGCTGGGCGTGCTGGAAGGCCTCTTTGGCTCCATCCTGAATTTCAGAATCGCTTAGCTGTTTCACTCTCTGCCCAATAGACCACCTGTGGCCGAACGGGTCCGTGAACACGCCATAAAGATCACCCCAGAACTGCTCCTGCAACGGCATCATCTCGTTTGCTCCTGCGGCAACGGCCGAGTCCCATACCTTGCGTGCGTCATTGACCTGCAGGTGAAGCGTTACAGGCGATCCAGTCAGGGCCTGCGGAGTGTTGCTCTTTCCACCGCAGTATTCAGGGAAATCGTCATTCAGCATCAGTACGCTGTCGAACAAATCCAGGCGGGCATGCATGATCCGCTTGCCATCGGGAGCAAGATGGCAAGCAACCTCAATGGCATCGAACGCCTTTTTGTAAAAATCAATGGCCGCTGCCGCATCGCTCACCGTGATATGTGGCATCAATCCTTCGCGCATGGCTTCCATAGGTGTTTCCTCCTGAGGAAGCGAGTATACGCGCGGAATACTGCGCCCCGCGACAAACCTGGCACATTTTCAACAGAATTTCTCAAAGGAGAGAGAGTAAGTTCTTATCTTATGTCCCCTTCTCTCTTGGAAGAACCGGGTACCGTGTGGGTGTTCCACTCAAGCCT
>DASRBV010000055.1:0-2643 GCA_035653455.1 Pseudacidobacterium sp.
CTGGGCAAAGGCATTCGTCCGGTGCTGGACGATGCGGCTGAGATACTCGGGGGCAGCGAGGTCTTTGAAATTCTGGAAGGCTGTTACACACCGGACGCCACCTTTGCGCAGGCCTTTGGCTGTTTGTTGTCCCGCATCTTTGCCGACCATGGGTTGATTCTGATAGACGCTTCAGCACGGGAGTTTCATCAGCTTGGCGCTCCCGTCTTCGAGAAGGCCATTACAGATGCCGATGAGCTACGCGCTGCGCTGCTTGCCCGGGACAAAGAGCTGGCCGAGGCCGGATACCATTCGCAGGTGCTGGTCAGCCAGCAAAGCAGTCTCCTGTTTTTGATTGATGAAGAGACAAAGGCCCGTCAGCCGTTACGGCGCAAAAACGGGGAATGGGTTGCCGGGAAAAAGATTTACTCAGCGAACGATTTGCTGGAAATTCTTCAAGTACAACCTGAACTTTTAAGCCCGAATGCGCTGCTTCGTCCGGTCTTTCAGGACCTCATTCTGCCGACGTCGCTCTACATTGGCGGCCCTGCCGAGATTGCGTATTTCGCGCAGTCTCAGGTGGTCTACGAGAAAGTTCTGGGCCGGACCACGCCGATTCTGCCGCGCCTGAGCGCCACGCTGGTTGAGCCTGCCATTGCGGAAGTGATGGCAAAGCATGGAGTGGCTGTGAATGACGTTTTGTCTACGCATCCTGATGAGCTGGCACAGCGCATCGGCGCGCGTTCTATGCCGGTGGAAGGCAAGCAGAAGCTGGCAGCAGCAGGAAACGCCCTCGACGCCGAGTTGAAATCGCTGACGGAGTGGATGCATGCGCTGGATCCCGGACTGGGGCGGCCGGCAGATGTGGCCGCTTCCAAGATGCGGTACCAGATGAACCGGCTGAGGCGGCTTGCGGCGAACTTTCAACTGCAGAAAGAGCAGAGTCTGCGCCGCCATGTGGACGCCATGTATCTGGCGCTCTATCCGGAGCGGCATTTGCAGGAGCGTGTCGTGGGGGCGATCTATTTCCTCTCGCGCTACGGCAATGGTCTGGTAGACACTCTGGTGGAACATGCGGCGCAGGAGTGTCCCGGGCACAAGGCAATTTATCTCTGAGCGCTGCTGGCGCAAGCCCCTTCGGCTGGCCTACAATTTCCTCGTAATGCCGTCGAAACCACAATCCGCATTTGAGGTATCGTGCCCGGACTGCGGCGCGATCCTGAAGATTGATCCTGAAACGGGCGCGGTGATTGGGCATACATCTGCGCCGCGTAAGAAGACCTTTGAAGACTTTGAGACCGCGGCCAGGGCCATGCGCGAGCAGGACGAGCGCCGGGAGAGCCTTTTCCGTCAGGCTGTGGATGCGGAGAAGAACAAGAACGACGTTCTGGAAAAGAAATTTGCCGAGGCCCTGCGCAAGGCGAAAGAGACGCCGGACACCGGCAAGCCCTTGCGGGACTTCGATCTGGATTGAGAAAAGATCTTAACCCATATTTTTATTCAGGAGATGCAATGGGTCTGACAAAGATTTCTCACGAAATTCAGGAAAGGATTCCCGAGCCATTGGCTGAATTTTCATGGCAGAGAACAGTCGCCGCCGGATCACTGGTGGCTGGAGCATGTTTGTTTCTGGCTGGACGCCGTAAGACCGCGCTGGCGGTGGCCGCGGCCGGGGCCACGGTAGGTTTGCTGGAGCATCCTGAATCAGCAAAAGAGCTGTGGGACAGCCTGCCGCAGTACCTGCGCAAGGGTCAGGACTTTCTGGTCCGCGTGGAAGATTTTGTGAATGAAGTGGCCAAACAGGGAAGCAAGCTGCGCAGCGCAATTGGCTAGTGTATTTTCATTTCGCTGTGATGCACGGAAGGGATGATGGTCATTCCGGGGTGTGGGGAAAATCTCAGCAGGATTGCTGAAGCCTCGCATCGCTAAGATTCTTCCTCCCTTCGGCCGGCGGAATGACGGACTCTCCATATACGAAAATGCTCTGGCCCATTGCTATGAACCGCCCCGTTTGTAGCCGTACAGGATGAACGTGGGGGTGGATGTCTTTTCCGCCTTTCCGGGCGCCTTTGCCATATCACTGCATCAGGTGGCACAATAAACGGTTTGCCTGAAGGAGAGTTCATGGGAGCAGCCACCGTGGCCACCGATCTTCGGATTCTTACCGAAGGCCCGCATGTTCACCGCAATCTTTCTACGCCACAACTGGTTGAATCAGCCATTGCGCGCGGAGAAGCCAGCCTGGCAGCCAACGGCGCGCTGGTTGCGCTTACCGGAGCGCGCACGGGCCGTTCTCCTAAAGACAAATTCACCGTAGAGGACGATACCACCCGCGACCGAGTGCACTGGGGCAAGGTGAACCAGCGCTTCGATTCCGACAAATTCGAGGCGCTGCTGGAGCGCGTCGTCCGCCACATGGCCGAACGCGACATGTATGTGATGGACCTTTACGCGGGTGCTGATCCGGCATACCGCCTTCCCATTACCGTGATTGCCGAATATGCATGGCATGCGCTCTTTGTAAAACAGCTTTTTGTAAGACCGCAGCCTTCCGAACTTGAAAACCATATGGCCGAGTTCACGGTCATCGCTGCTCCGGAGTTTGAAGCGGTGCCCGAACGGGACGGGACAAAGTCGAGCACCTTCATTCTGGCTGACTTCACG
>DASRBV010000056.1:0-12794 GCA_035653455.1 Pseudacidobacterium sp.
CTACTGGCCACATGAAAATGATGTGATTCACGACCCTGCCTATCAGGAGCTTTATGCCCGATGGTTTGAATTCGGAACCTTCTGCCCTGTCTTCCGCACGCACGGGCACCGCGCGGAAAACGAGATGTGGGCGTATGACAAGGTTGAGCCAATTCTCATTGACTTCGACAAGCTGCGTTATCGGCTGATGCCGTACATCTATTCGCTGGCGTGGAAGGTGACCAGCGAGGACTACACCATCCAGCGTCCGCTGGTGATGGACTTCCGCGCCGACCCGAATACGTGGAACATCGGCGACCAGTTCATGTTTGGCCCGGCGCTCATGGTCAGTCCAGTTCTGAAGTCGAATGCCACGCGACGCAGCGTGTATCTGCCTCCCGCGCCGTTCTGGTATGACTTCTGGACGGGCGCGAAAGTAAAAGGCGGGCAGGAAATGGAAGCCGAAGCGCCGCTCGACAGAATTCCGCTGTATGTTCGCGCCGGATCGATTCTTCCGCTGGGGCCGGAGATTGAATATGCGGAACAGGACCCGGGCGGCCCAATTGAGCTGCGCATCTATCGCGGGGCCGATGGCAGCTTCGACTTGTACGAGGATTCCGGTGATTCTTACGACTATGAAAAAGGCCAGCACGCCATTATCCCCATTCGATGGGAGGAGAAGGGCGGCACTCTGATTATCGGCGCGCGGGAAGGATCATTTCCAGGCATGACACAAAGCCGTAAGTTCAGAATCGTATTCGTGAAGGAAGGTCATGGCACGGGTGAGGCCGTTTCTGCCAGTTCCGATCGCGAAATCACATATAACGGCAAAGAAATACGTATTCAACAATGATGTCTGCGTCGAGGACTCTGATTCTCCGGAAATAACTGGGCACTGTTTGCATACAATTCTGCCCACAACCGTTTGCCAGCATGAAACAGTGCTGGCGGACAGCAGAATGTTATATCCGGAAAGCCGTCCGCTCCATACTTGCGCATGTGCGTACCCGGGTCCTCGAGCAAGGCAAAATCCAGCGTATATTTGACTCGCCCGCTTGTGATGCGGGGCCTTATTGAGACTCGTCGAGGACTTCAATGGCAGAAACTGTGGCGTAGTTCACGATCGGCTCAAATGTAATGTTGAGCTTGCCCTGGGCCGTGGGCTTCAGATGATAGAAGGTCTTTGTAATGGCGTGGAGGCTGCCCGCTTCCTTATAAATGTCAAAATTGTCCAGAAGCGTATTGCCGTTGCACAGTACGCGGAAAACGCGGCTGCCCACGCCTCCAGTTCCAGATGCATTCGGCCCGAAATATAACTCTGCAAAATAGAGGACCAATGTATAGCGGTCGCGTGTATCTACAGGAATGGAATAAGAAAAGTGGCCGTAGCGCTCTGCGGTGAAGAGGTCCGGGTCGGCGGTGCCGGAAACTGTCACGTTCTTTACTGAGGCATATCCGCCCTGGTAATCATCGTCCGGATGCCAGAGCCTTCCACTGTGGTCAGTCACCGGTCTGGATTGCATCACCAGCCGGACGGGGACCTGGTGGTGAGGAATTCCAGGCAGAATTTCTATCGCATTCAATGTTGCTGTAGAGCGGCCGCCTGTGAAATCAAGATGCAGAAATCCATCCGGTTCGGGATGGACATCGCGGAAGACACGCTCATCGGCGACATAGGTGCCCATTGTATCGGAGTAGATGTCAAAATCCGGTAGAAGCAGATCTCCATTCATGGAGACGGAAAACGTGGGAGGACTATTCAGGCCACGGTCCAGGGCCATAAAGTACAGATGCAACTCGTATGTACCCGGGCGCAGAGGGACATTGTAGGAAAACTGCCCGTTACGCCAGTGTTCGAACAGCATGGGGTTCGTGCTGTTTGCGACGTAGTCGGCCGACACATGCCAATTGCCTCCGGACTGGAAATATTGGTCCGGTTCCCATATCTGACCAGCGCTGTCCATCTGTGGCTTTCCAGAGTAGCCGGCCAGAATACGCAAGGGTACGGACGCAAAAGCGGTACTGGCTGATGGCGGTGTTGCCGCAGGGCTGGGAACTGCAGCCGACGCGCGTTCTCTTCCATTCCTCTGTGACCGGAAGGTCAGGTAAAGCGCCACAGCGGCAAAGACCAGTACCCCGATTGTTAGCAGATAAGGCCATCTCCGGCGTCCAGGCGGCAAGGATGGAGCAAGAGGTGCAAAAACCGGGGCTTCCGGGACCTCATGGTTTGGCGGCTGTGTTTCTGCGAGGGGCTGACGCCGTACAAATACCGGGCTGTATGTGCCGGGTGGTACCGTCAACTGGATGGGATGGTCTTTTCCTTCCGCTTCATAGTATTCTCGCAGCCTCTTCCGCAGACGGTGAAATTCCACGCGCACAATCGCGTCTTCGCCCGGATTAAATGTCGTTCGGGACCGCCCAAAGACCTCAGTCGCGATGTTGTATTCCTGAAGCTGATCGGCATCGCCGCCAAAATACTTTTCCCCAAGATAGGTTATCAGCCGCAACAGTCGCGACGAATTTGTCAGAGCTGCCGCAACAGCTTCAAATTCCCGGCGCTCTTCTTCCAGTGCATGTGATGAGGATTTTTCGGGTGCGACCTGGTTGCTCGTGGCCAAAATTTCTTCCCCGGTAGAACTTGATGATACCTGCAGGATGTACGTGTTTGCAACGTAACCGGGTGGACAGTTGGGCCCCGAGCTATAAAGATTGTTTTCAATGAGATACAGCTATACATCCCAGAAACATTCCGGCTGGAGATTGTACGCGTTATTTTATACATCCCGATGTTGCGGAAATGACATCAAGTCACGATGACTCTGTGAATCCGGTGTCAATCCGGTCGGGCATGGGTCTGAAGACCATTGCCCGGATGCGGATTGACGCCGGTGCTGTGGAGTTGCGGGAAAATGGCAACTCAGTTGTTAAAGATCCAAAGCTGGTCAGCGGCGCCGGTCACCGTTTCCTGGGCCAGCCCCGCCCCGTTCAGCAGAGAGCTGGAACCGCTCCCGGTGGTCGCCGAAGGGATGCCCAGGGCCAGGCCGCTATGTTGGCTTAGCAGCTCGTAAGTGCCGTTACCCATGCTTACGACCTTCCAAATCTGGTTGCTTTGGTTGGACCAATACCATTGATCTATCTTTGCCCCAGGGCTTGTAGAGGCTTGATAAACATCCAGCGCCAGCCCACTGTAGGCATTCGTTAAATAGATATAGTTGTTCCCCAGATTGGTTACCGTCCAGACCTGGTTACTGCCGCCGTTGACCGGCCACATATCCATGAAGGTCCCGGCAGTTTTGCTGAATTGGTAATCGTCAAGGGCCAGTCCAGTCTGATAGTTCGAAATGACATAGTTGCCATTGGCAATCAGATTGCCACTGCTATTTGAAGTCTGAGGGATGACCACTGCAACCGTGGAATAGGCCGGTACCGTAATGGTGAAGTTATTGCCCACTCCGCTGATGGAATTGGAGGCGATACCAGAGCTTGGCGTATCTGATCCAGAAGGGAAATTGGCGTTGCCGAAGGTGTATTTTATACCGCTTGAGGCCAGTGTCGCTCCGGAGATGTTGACGGAAACAGTGGTGTCGTTGCTTGGATCATCGTTGATCAGGACTACACCGACCTGGCCGTCGGAACGACGTACTCCATGCACGCGCAACAGTGAATTGGAAGAGCTGGCAGAGACCAGCCGGTCTCCTGGGCGCGCTAAGATTGAGTCAAACTGCACGCCATACCAGGGGCCGATTGGCGTATTGGCGGATGAAGCTTCATAGACCCCGCTATGCAATTCCTGATATTCGACATTGGATGCCCCCTGCTCGAACCATGTAAGAAACTCGTCAGCAGTGAACAGGTAGGGAAAAATTCCGCCATTGGATGTTGCGGCCGTTTCGGTAACCAGAAGCTGGAGCTGGTTTCCATTGCTCAGAGTGTAATACTTTTGGATGTCGGAACGGACCTGCGCAACCTGGGAGCTGATCTGCTGCCCCGGAGCGGCCAGCACCTGCGCATTGGTCCCGCTTGGATACCAATGGAGAATAACGAAATCCAGCGTATATCCGGTCCCCTGGAGCGAGTTCGAAATGGCAGTCAGGACATCCTGGTTCCAGCCCGGGACCCAGGGTGACGTGCTGACGAATACACCGCACTTGATGTTCGGATCCACCGCCTTCATGGCTTTGATAAATTCCGCGGCGTTGGTTCCATAAGCCGTGGGGGAAAGGGCGGGGTTCCCCAAGCGGGCTGAGGCTGACTGATTCAGGACGTGCAGGTCGTATTCCCAGTTTCCGCTGGAGTAGTAACCGTTGCCGTAGATCTCGTTACCAATCTCCCAGTACAAAATGCCGTAGTTATTGGTGATGTTGGCATACTGCACCCAGGACGCGGCTTCGCTGGGCGAGGCCGGACCATTGTTGTTCGGGTTAGAACCGTAATTGACCGTAATCACGCCTTTGGCCCCGGAAGGCTGAATCAGATCGGCAATCCAGTTGTCGAACGTATCGCCGGAGGCGAAGTATCCGCCGTTATTCAGCGTGTTATCACTACCACTGAGAAAGTTGAAAATGTCCGCATACGAACCACCGGGGTAGCGAATGGCATTAAACCCGCCCGTTTTCAGCGATGCCCCAAGATCAGGGCTCGTCATATAGTTGTCGTAGACTGACGAGTCCACGCCATAACCCTGGGCCGGTACGTTGCCCATTGCTGAAGAGGTGTTGATGCTGACGCTGGCCGTGGCCTGTGCCTGTGCCTTTATGGGCAAAGCGAAAGACGTGCAGCCGAGCAGGAGCGCAGCGAAAGGTGTGCAGCCAAGCAAGAGCGCACCGAGAACACACGTATAGACGCTATGCACGCGCCTGATTTGCTGAGACAAATACTCAGAGTTCCTTATCATCGAGAAAACGATTCCTTTCAAGTTGGGATGACCCGTAGATCTGGTGTTTTCTGTCGTCGTTTACTCGCAGTTTTCGGCGGGGGAGGACGACAATGCCGGAAAAGGTAGATTTCATTTTTATAGTTTGGGAAGGTTAAAAATGTATAAAGTTGTACCAGTATGCGGAGGACATTGTACTTATCTTAAAATCAATGGCTTAGACAAAAGCCGTTAACAGCACTGGAACACAATGAACATTAACATCGGGACTGCGAAGCCCCGAAAAACGGGGCCATGGCCTGCTATTTCTTTTCCGCCATCCGCTGGCTTGACGAAGTGTGCTTCTACCTAGACTGATTCATGAGAGTGCGCCTTAAAACCGAGGGTCCCTGGAGCAAGTACCTCAAATGCGGCAGGGGCTCTGGACCGCATACTTTTTAATGCAATGGGGTTGGGATGAGTTTTTCATCCCCGGATGGCCCTTTTTATCTGAAATGTTACGTAGCGCCTCCCGCGCTGTTTTATCAGGTACATATATCGCATGTACGTCTTGTGTTTCCAACGACATGGAATGTTACAGAGCCGTTTTGGCGTCGTTGTACAAGATTGTACGAGATAGAACTTTACTACTGTTATCAGCGCTATGCAGGATTCGTTCCGGTTTCTCTTTTAAGGGAAAGAGGTCGCCCAAGGCAAGATGCTGCCCATTGGATCTAAGCGCTGACTGAAACGAATTCCAAAAGACCTGTTGAAGCGCACCGGTTTAACGGCAGAAGTAGTACTTCCTGCGGCCAATCCAGACAAGGAGGACCGATTTTCCTCTACGCAACTCAACGCGATGAGGACCTTGGAGGCCAGAATGTACAGACCGTCTTTCCGCGCGATATGGATGGCAATGATTGCCATCAGCTTTTCCATTTCGCTCTCCGCTCAGACAGCAGGAAGCATCGCTGGCAAGGTCACCGATATTACCGGGGCGGTAGTGCCGGGTGCCAATGTGATGGTCCAGAACGAAGGCAGCAAGTCCCAGTGGAGCATTACCAGTAATAACGAAGGCCTATTCCGTTTTGCGGCCATCCCTCCTGCCACCTATACCATGCGTATCAGTAAGCCTGGCTTCGAGACATGGACAGTAACGGGAATCGTAGTGCATCCCGGCGACAGTCTGACGGTCCCTGCCATTGCACTCAAGGTGGGCCGGACAGATGTTTCCGTTACTGTGACCGCAACCGGGGCCGGGGTCTCCCTGGACTCTCCCGAACACAGCAACCTGATCACGTCGGCAGAAATCAACCGGCTCTCAACCCAGGGCCGTGATGTGGCCGAGCTACTCAGCATCACACCCGGCTTCACAATCAATGCGGGCACGAATTTGCAGAATGAAGGGCCAGGCGGGCTGTACGGATATCAGACGATGGGCTTCGGCTCGGGACAGGTAGGCTCTTGGGGCGCCAACGGGGCCGCTCCGCAGCAAGGGCTGGTCAACGTAACCGCTGATGGAAACAATCTGATTGATCCTGGCGATATGGGTGGGCAGGTCTCGAACGTCAATATGGACCAGGTGCAGGAGGTGAAGATACAAACCTCCAATTTCGGGGCCGATCAGTCCAAGGGACCGATCGTGGTGAATGCTGTGGGCAAGTCTGGCAGCGCCGATTTCCATGGAGGGCTTTACACCTACTTCCGAAACAGCGCGCTGAACTCGAATGACTGGCTCTCAAAATATTACGGGGCAGCGCGGCCAACGCTCAGATACTTTTACCCGGGAGGTACCCTGGGGGGGCCAGTCATCATTCCCCACACCCACTTCAATGAGAAGAAAAACCTGACCTTCTGGACGGGATTTGAATATTACGGCCAGGATGCTTCCCAGGGACTGGCGACCTCCTTCATTCCCTCGCCGGCGATGATGAGTGGCGACCTGAGCACAGAAACCATCGCAAAAGAGTTGAACGTTTCTGCGACGGACCTCGCCGCGAATTGCACCGCCGATTATAGCCAGACACCCACCTATAACAATATTGGTGGCCTTTGCTGGTCTCCCAACGGGTCTACGGACCAGATGGGGGCCACAGTCAACAACGGCCAGGTGAAAAATATTGATCCGGGTATCTCGACAATTTCCCGTCTGTGGCCAGTGGCCAACCGTACTCCTCAGCCAGTGATCACTGCGGGACAAACGCAGTATGCGACCGACGGAATCAATTACGTGAAGAATGTTATGCAGACGCATAACGGGTTCCAGTTCCACACCCGCGTAGACGAGAGCTTCACAGATTCTCTGAAATTCTATGTGGTCTACAACTGGGAGCGGATCAATGATGAATCCGCCATGAACAACATTTATTACAACCCGGGTGGGACCGTCCCGTATCCGACGCCTCTTTACTCTTACGGGCATGCGCATTACCTGACAGTGGACCTCACCAAAACCTTAGGCTCATCGCTGACAAATGAACTGATTGCCTCGGGGGTCTATATGTCACAGCCCGAGCAGTTTGGTAATCGCGCCAGGGCCCAGACCACGGGTACAGCGTGGGAGGCGGCTGGTTACAGCCAGGGACACCTAAATGTCGGCCAGACACAGCTGCCTCGCATTATCAGCTACGATGGCGGTATTCCTGCGTTCGCATTTGGCTATGTTCCGCCAACATCGCAATTTCTGAGGAAGTTCTCCTGGAACATTGCTGACAATCTGACGCGTGTATACGGGAAGCACACCTTTAAAGCCGGTGTATATGCCGAGCAAACAGGGAACAGCAACGCGACGCTTGGCAGCCAACTGAATGGCACGCTCAGTTTCATGCGCTGGGACGGCTGCTACATCAACCAGACATCGAAAACGGCCAACCCGCCGGGTACCGCAAATCTGGGTAATGTCATTGGCAATTTCCTGATTGGCTGTCCTCTTGGCTATGCGCAGGACAACAGTGATCCAGTCATCAACCTGCGGTTTCGCACCTTTGAGGGCTACATCACCGATGAATGGAAGGCAACAAGCAATCTGACGCTCACCCTTGGCATCCGGCTCTCACATCTTGGTCCCTGGACAGATGCGCATGGAATTGGCATAGCTGTCTGGGACCCGTCATCCATCTCGCAACACACGCTCTATCCTGACACCGCGGACAGCACGACGTGGCCGGGAATCACCTGGCACAAGAGAAACCCAAGGATTCCCAATGCTGGGGTGCCCACACGGGCCCTGTTCTATGCGCCGCGCGTAGGGTTGGCCTATGATCTTCACGGTAATGGGAGGACCGTTTTCCGCGGTGGATGGGGTATGTATTATTCACATGACGCGGCCGGCTTTTCGGGTGGAGGGGCGAACACCTCGACTGGCCTGGCAACATATACCACTCCGGGCAATATCTCCTGCACCTTCGGACAACTCTTCACGACGCAGTACGTTCCCTGCGGGGCTTATTCCTCGACGCCTACTACCATTACTCCATTCTCAGTGAGCGCAGTGAATCCAAAAGATGACCGTATGCCGCTCACCTATAACTACAACTTCACGGTGGACCAGCAGGGGCCGTGGAGCACACTGTTTGAAATTGCATATGTCGGCAACCAGAGCACAGATTTGTCGAGTCTGGGTAATCTCCAGAACCAGAATGTGATTCCACTTGGCGCATTCTTCAAACCAGACCCTCTGACAGGTCAACTGAATCCACCGAGCAGTATCCCCAACTCGGCAGACTACAGGCCATACCCGAACTACCAGTTCATTAATGTTCCCAGCCATATTGGATGGGCAAACTACAACTCCCTCCAGGCCTCGTGGAACAAGCAGAAGGGCGCGTTGATCTGGGGCGCAAATTACACCTGGTCCAAGGCAATGGGCGTGCGCGGCAACTGGGACACTGGCTCTATAGCTGACCCCGTTGATCCAGAGCACGATTACGGCATCGTTTCCTTTGACCGCCCCCAGGCGCTCAATTTCACCTACTCCTACGATGTAGGGCAGAAATACAACGGCAATAAGATTCTCAAACAGGTCATAAATGGGTGGCAGATCTCCGGAATCAACTCCATCCAGAGTGGGCCGGATCTCGCTGTTCTGAATGGCAACACTAATTACAACATCAATGGCGGTGTGGACTATACGTCGGGTGGGAAAACTGTAAGTGTTCCAATCGGCGCAGCGGAATGGCTCGGTTCATCCGATTACCTGCTTCAGCCCGCCGTTACCTGCGATCCGCGCACTAACCTGAAGAAGGACCAGTTTGTCAATGGCGGATGCTTCACCCTGACACCGCAGGGCACGCAGGGGTGGTGGAACTTGCCCGACAATCATGGCCCTGCTTACTTCCGGTGGGACCTCTCGGTTTTTAAGACCTTTAACATTACCGAGCGTCAGAACATGCAGTTCCGGGTTTCAGGCTTTAACTTCCTGAACCATCCACTCACCTCATTCAACAACAACAACCTGAGTACGCTCAACCTGAATGTCGGAAACTGTGCTGGTTGCAATGCGACCACACCCGAGCAAGCGATCCAGAATGCAACGATCACCAATGCCAGTACTTTTGGTTCCACAGCGTTCCGGACAGGCGTGCGAATCGTTGAACTGGGGTTCAAGTACAACTTCTAGCGTGTGGAGCGGCTGCCGTCCAGCCGCTTCTGCTTAAATTTGCAGAGGCCTCGCCTCCGTGCCTCCCTCGGGATGGCCTGTTGCCATCCCGATTTTTTTTAGACCTGAACGTTATAATTGGGCCTTTATGTGCCTCATTCCAATCCATCCAATCCAGGGAGAAGTGCAATAATCTATGTTTAGACCAGTTCTGATTGCTCTGGGATTTTCTGTCTTTTCTGTGCTTCCGATTGCCGCCCAATCGGTCCAGACTTCACCCCGCCAGATTGTGGCAGACCTCAAAGATACAACCGGGCCTGTAGATCACTTTTTTGATTTGTCCGTCGGCTCCGATTATCCGGGCACCCTGGTTCGCAATGACAGTCAGGCACAGCTCAAGCTCGCCGTAGACGAGCTTGGTTTTCGCTATATCCGTTTCCATGCCATCTTTCATGATGTTCTGGGAACAGTGCAGATCGAAAACGGCAGGACTGTTTATGACTGGAGCGGTATTGACCGCCTCTATGATGACCTGCTCGCGCGGCACATCCGGCCATTCGTCGAATTGGGTTTCACGCCGCAGGCATTGGCCACCTCGCAGAACAGTATTTTTTACTGGCACGGCAACACCTCGCATCCGAAACCGCAAGGCTGGCAGGACCTCGTGTCGGCCTTCATCCGGCACATTGAACAGCGTTACGGAAAAGACGAGGTGCGCACCTGGTTCTTCGAGGTCTGGAACGAGCCGAACCTTTCCGGATTCTGGGAAAATGCCGACCAGCAGGCTTATTTTCAGCTCTACGATCTGACAGCAAGGACGATCAAGTCCGTGGATCCTGCGCTGCGCGTAGGCGGACCTGCAACTGCAGGAGCAGCGTGGGTGCCTGAATTTCTTGCCCATGTGAAGCAGAGCGGCGCGGCCGTGGATTTTGTCTCTACGCACACCTACGGCGTTGACGGCGGTTTCCTTGACGAAAATGGGAAGAGCGACACGAAGCTCTCGCCTTCGCCCGACGCCATCATCGGCGACGTGCGGCGCGTGCGCGAGCAGATCTCTGCGTCACCTTTTCCTGGCCTTCCACTGTACTTTACCGAATGGAGCACGAGCTACACACCGCGGGACTCAGTGCATGACTCCTATATTAGTGCGCCGTATATTCTCACAAAACTCAAAGCCTGCCAGGGATTGGCGCAGGGTATGAGCTACTGGACTTACACTGACCTGTTTGAAGAACCAGGCCCTCCTACTGCGCCGTTTCAGGGAGGCTTCGGGCTTCTGAATCCGGAGGGCATCCGCAAACCGGCTTACTTTGCCTACAAATATCTTCATGCGTTGCAGGGCAGCAGCATTGCCACGAACGATGCGCAGGCCATGTTGGCCACAAGGGATGGTGACCTTACGGCAGTACTCTGGGACTTTGAGCAGCCCACGCAAAAGGTAAGCAACCGGTCGTTTTTCACAAAGCCCATTCCCTCGCATCCATCGGTGCCGGTGCAATTGAAGGTAAAGGGCCTTGTCCCGGATGCAGCCTATCACCTTGAAATACATCGGACCGGATACCACGCGAATGATGCGTATACCGCCTATCTGGAGATGGGGTCCCCGAAAGAACTGAGCGCAGCACAGGTGGCCTATCTGGACAGGCTCACGCAAGACCTGCCGGAGACGGACCGCACAGTGCACAGCAGCCCCGACGGCTCTCTGGACTTTGTCCTCCCGATGAATAGTAACGACATCGTGCTGGTAAAGCTGGAGCGCGCCAGAGGGGCGAAGTAACTGGTGCGTCGCTTCGCATTCAAATTTCTTCCGACTGGTCGTTTTTCTTGAAACTTGAATTGGTACCAATCCATCCAATCACACAGGAGGGCAATATGCCTGAACATAATAAGAAAGTGGCGCTCATTACGGGCGCAAACCGTGGGATTGGATTTGAGACAGCTCGCCAGCTCGGACAGAAGCAGGTCACGATTGTAGTCGGTGCAAGAAGTCCCGAATCCGCGAAAGAAACCGCCGACAAACTCACCGCTCAGGGCATCGAGGCGTATCCTGTTGTTCTCGACGTCACCAAAGAAGCAGACCGCAAAGCTGCGGCGTCGTTTATCGCCAAAAAATTCGGCAGGCTCGATATTTTGATTAACAATGCAGGGATCGGCGGTGATGGCGGACTCCTGAATGCTCACACCATTTCCACGAGCCAGGATGAGCTTCAGAGAGTCTTCAATACTAATCTCTTCTCCGTCGTTGCCGTTACACGAGAGTTCCTACCCCTGCTCAAGAAGAGTCCGGCAGGCCGAATCGTCAATCTGTCGAGCATCCTTGGCTCCCTGACGCTGCAGGCAATGCCCAATAGCCCGATCGCACCGATGAAGGCCTTTGCGTACAATGCATCCAAGACTGCCCTGAATCAGTTCACCGTCCACCTTGCGGCCGAGTTGAAGGACACGAACATCAAGGTGAACTCGGTCCATCCCGGATGGGTGAAGACGGAGCTCGGCACCCAGCATGCTCAGTTGGAAGTGGCGGATGGTGCCAAGACCAGTGTTGAATTTGCCCTGCTCGGAGCAGATGGCCCCAGCGGTAAATTCGTTCATGACGGACAAGAGCTGCCTTGGTAAGTTCTTCTCTGTATACCGCGCGGAGCGAAGTTGCTTCCCACTCCGCGTAGCGTACACGCCGAGCAAGATATCGTTCATCATCCACATGGCACATTTAGAGTGAAACTCCCAACCTGGCATTTTTGCCATGTCAAACTGTTAAGACAGGCAACTGGGACGATTATGAGCAAAGGAACAGAAACTCGGAAAAGGATTATCACAAAGGCGGCCCCACTGTTTAACCGAAAAGGATTCGAGGGCTGCTCAATGCAGGACATCGTTGAGGCCGTCGGATTAGAAAAGGGCAGCCTTTATGGCCATTTCGCCACGAAGGAAGCTTTGGCGCTTGCTGCGTTTGAATACTCGTGGGGAGAAACATGCACCGCACGTCTGGCAGGAATGGACACAGCGACCAATGCAATCGCGAAACTCAGGATTCACGTCGACAACTTTTTGTCTAGTCCGTCAATTGCGGGTGGTTGTCCGCTGCTAAACACCATTACAGACAGTGATGATGGCAATCCTGTCCTCAAAAGAGCTGCCAGAGAGGCTTTGAAGCAATGGCGCCTATTGCTTGTGACGATCATTGAAGAAGGCCAAAGACGGGGAGAAATAAGGTCCGGGGTTGTTCCGGAGGAAATAGCTGCCTTGCTGCTCTCTCTCCTTGAAGGTGCGATGGCCTTAGACCGTCTTGATAAGAAAGCGGGGTTTCTTCAGAATGCCGTACGTCATCTGAAATCTTATCTCGATTCGATATCTTCGGAGCAGCGC
>DASRBV010000057.1:0-3272 GCA_035653455.1 Pseudacidobacterium sp.
TTCGGCCTTTGTTCCGGCCTTCAGGCGAACGTCAAAGACATTTACCGGAGTGAAGGTCAGCGCCGGTCCCTTTGTACCGGACAGTTCGCCTGCGATGATGCGCGCATAGGAGCCGTTACCGAGGTCTATGGAAGGAATCTGTTCCTTTTTTATGCCCTGATAGCGGGGCTGTGACATCTTTACTGCTTTTGGCAGGTTTACCCAGAGTTGCACCATTTCAAAGGTACCGCCGTTCCGGGCAAATTCCCGTTCGTGCATCTCCTCGTGGACAACGCCGGAGGCGGCCGTCATCCACTGCACGTCGCCCGGATAGATGACGCCGGAATGGCCGCCGGAATCACGGTGCTCAACCGCGCCCTGATAGGCGATGGTGACGGTCTCAAAGCCGCGGTGCGGATGCTCGCCGACCCCATGCGCCTTGCCGGATGGCTTGAAATACTGCGGCCCGGCGTAGTCCAGCATAAGGAACGGATTGATCTCGTCCCGCAGGCCATTGGATGGAAAGAGATTGCGCACCGGAAAGCCGTCCCCTACCCAATGGTTTGATCCAGGACCGTAGACACCCAGCACCTTTTTCATTTCAGACATTTCAATACTCCTTTACTTCTTACTTCGTTCTGCCGCGCTCAACCCGAGTTGCCGCAGCAAATTCAGCAGGGTCTGGCGGTCCACGGAGGACAGGCCGGCCGTTGCAAACTCCATGGCCCGCTTGTGGTCCTGAAAGGCGTCGCGAATCAATGCCCTGCCCTTTGGGGTCAGTTCAATGACGCGCGCGCGGCGGTCACCTGCATTTTCCCTTCGCGTAACCAGTCCACGTTTTTCCAGGCGATGGATGGCCGCCGTCATGGAACCACTGGTGAGCAGCACCTTCGCGCCCAACTCGCCAATTGTCAGCGGCCCCTTGTGCAACAGCGCTTCCAGCACGCCAAAGTCGCTATAGGCCATACCCAGTCCGGCAATGTTCCGGAGGGCATGCGCTTGCACTGCATGAAAGGCCTTCCAAAGCACCAGCCAGAGGTGGACTCCGCTTGTGCCGGTTGTAGAGAACTGGTTTCGCGGCTTCATTTATCTTGATATCAAGATGTTTCCAGAGAGCAAAAGGATTCATACGGTTTCACTTCGCGGGGAAGATTGTGGGTCTTCCGGGAATGTGTCCGGCCCGGAATGACGGTGGTTTGCGTCACTCATCATTTGTCTTTTCACCGGGCGCAACTAGCATCTCTGGAATGGTTTCTAATATAGAAAGACGGACTTCGATGACAATATGCGGCTGTCGTTTTACGTCTTTTTTATATGCATATACCCAAGCCCCAGAGACAGCCCGAACTCGACGCCTTGCGGGGGCTTTTCCTTGTCTGGATGACACTGACGCATCTGCCGACGCGGTTCAGTGACTTTGTCAATTCGCCCATAGGATATGTCTCTTCGGCGGAAGGGTTTGTCTTTCTTTCAGCATTGCTGGTAGGGCGCGTGTACATGCGTCAGGCAGCAGAAGGGGGCGCGGAGCTGCGTGCAGCTTTGTGGAAGCGGTCGCTGCGCATCTATGCCTACCATCTGCTGATGCTGGCGCTCACGTTTACAGTAGCAGCGGCCTACGCTGTGAGGACGCACAGGGCGGCCCTCTATAATCTGCTGAATTTCTACATTGCGCATCCGTTCGTAGCAGTGGTGGGGTCCGTACTGCTGCTCTATTGCCCGCCGCTGCTCGACATTCTGCCGATGTACGTCATCTTTCTGTTTTTTACGCCACTGGTGCTCACCTCGGCTGTAAAGCGCGGATGGGCAGGAATTCTGGCCACCAGCATGGCGTTCTGGTTGTTTGCCCAGTTTGGCTTGCGCGATGTTGTCCATAACGTGATTGTTCATGTGACGCACCTGCCAATTCCTTTGCAGGAAACAGGAGCATTCAATCTTTTTGCATGGCAGGCGGTGTGGATTTCCGGGTTATGGCTTGGGGCCAAATCTGCTGTGGGAGAGATGCCTCTGCGGCGCATTCCCGGATATGTGGTTACGTTGAGCGCAGTGGTATGTTTGTTCTTTATCGGGGTACGACATAGCTGGCTGGGGCCGCATCTGACGCAGCAGGCGCTGGGCATGAAGCTGGACAAGTGGCAGATTGGGCCGCTGCGCGTCATCAATCTGGTGACGTTTACGATTGTCTTCTACTGGCTGCGAAAATATGTAAAGCGAGTGGTTGCAATTGAACCGTTTCTGACTTTGGGAAAGGCCTCTCTGCACGTCTTCTGCGCGCATGTTTTCTTTGTGTTTGTAGGACTGGCGCTGCTGGTCAACGACGTGCCCGAATTGCACGGCTGGCCTGCCGCCGTACTGCTTGCAGGCACTTTTGCAGGGTTGATTCTCGTCGCTGTCCGCGAAGTGCGTAACCAAAGGGCGAAGCGGCTCAAGCGCGAACAGCAACAGATTGTTCAGGTATTCCGGTAGCCATTCCCGGCCTGATTGAGCGGATGTGGCCCACGTTCTTTCATGCAAAAATCAGCGTGAAAGGACGGGGTCACGGTGGTTGCGGCATCGTGTATCGTGGTCAATGGCGAACCATGATGCACGCGGAAGCAGCAGCACTGACAGATGTAGGCCGTCTTCGCTCGACCAATGAAGATGCCTATGGTCTTCTGCCTGAGGCGAATTTCTTTCTTGTCTGCGACGGAATGGGCGGCGCCGCGGCAGGCGAAGTCGCCAGCCGGATGGCAGTGGCCACGGCCCTTGCATGTGTCAGGAGGCAGACGGGGAAAGGACCACGAGCGCTTCTTGAAAAGCTGATTGCCGCGGCCAACCAGCGGGTGTTTTCGCGCGCTGAGCGTGAACCGTCACTGCATGGCATGGGCACTACGCTGGTCTCACTGCTGGTGCGCGATGACCATGTGTGGATTGCGCATGTGGGCGACAGCCGTTGCTACCGCTTCCGCGCGGGAGGGCTGGAACGCATGACGCAGGACCACTCGCTGGTGGAGGAACAGGTGCGGCTGGGACAGCTTACTCCGGCAGAGGCAGAGAAGTCTCCATTTCGCAATATGATTACGCGAGCGGTGGGGACGCGCGCGAGTGTCGCTGCGGAGATACGGGAATTTCCAGCACAGTCCGGAGATGTATTTCTGTTGTGCTCCGATGGGCTGACGAAGGAAGTCCCTGAGCCGCGCATTGCGGAGATTCTGGGGCAGGATGGAGATTTGCAAAACCTCTGTCAGCAGTTGGTGGATGCGGCCAACACAGCCGGCGGAGGGGACAATATCACGGTGGTTGTGGTGAAAGTGGAG
>DASRBV010000058.1:0-5007 GCA_035653455.1 Pseudacidobacterium sp.
AAAGACCAGCTTTGCCGCGGCACGGTCGAGTACGATGCCCAAATAAAGTTCGCGGTCAATCGCGGCCGTCTCTTCAATCAACAACCGCTGGACTTTCTGTCCCTGCGGACCGGTCTGGTGCGTGACGAGCTGCATGCCCAGGATCTGCTTTGCGTAATGCTCGGCTTCTTCCAGGTTTTTTGCGACTTTTACACCGCCACCCTTGCCGCGGCCTCCGGCGTGGATCTGCGCCTTGACTACGACGCCGTTGGCTCCGCCGGAAAAGAGTTTTTTGGCCACATCCAGCGCTTCATCGAGCGTGTTGGCCATCTCACCCCGGGGCACGGCAACTCCGTACCTGGCCAGGATGTCCTTTGCCTGATATTCATGGATTTTCATAGCTTGTCTGGTGGTTCAAAGGCCGCAGATTGACCCGTTGCGCGGAAGCTCCGTGCAGCTACGGGTGAATTGACGGCTAACCTTTTATAGTACAGGGGCCAGCGGCGGGTTGTCAGGTTTGGTGCGGTGATTGATTGGCAGAATCCCCATTGCCGAATAATATTTCGTCGGTATCATTCGTCCTGCACAATCGTTCCCTGATGATACGCAACCTTCCACCGTTCAGAAGTGCGCTGCCAGATCGTAGCGCGTCGAGTAATGCGCTGATGGTCCTGGACAAGAGTATAGGTCAGAAGATAAACGTCAGGCGCAAGTTGCTGGCACTTGAAGTCGTTCGTTTCCCAGACGTCCTCATACGGTGCCGAGTAGCGCTTCTCCAGCACATTAAGCACCTCGTCGCGGGAATAACGCCTGCCCGACGCACTGACCTCCCAGAAGTCAGCGGTCGTCATGCGCTCGAAATCTGCGCGACTGGTGCCAAATTCCGGGCGGTGAAAAATAGGTTCCCGGGCAGACAATTCCGAAAAGACCTCAGCGATGCTCAATTTGCGCGCCTCTACCTTTTGTTGTCCTCCGTGGTGGTCTCGGCGATTTTTCTGACTGCTTTCCGCTCGCGCTCCTCCGCAGTTCTTCTACTTCCTTCCCCGATAACTCCCTTACCTCGCCTGGAGAGATATCCAGCTCCAGCGGGCCGTAGGCGACGCGGCGGATCTTCTCTACGTGATGCCCGATCTCCTCGAACATCTTGCGGATTTCGCGGTTGCGGCCTTCAATCAGCGTCACTTCGTACCAAGGGTTTTCTGCGTCGCGGAATAGCCTGATTTCTGCCGGAGCCGTCATCACACGGCCCTGCCTTGATCCTGGTTTGTCGCGTTCGATCATGATTCCGGAGCGCAATTGTTGGATTGCTTCGGGGCTGGGCTTTCTGCTCACTTTTACCAGATAGGTCTTTCTTACCCGCGACGAAGCGCGCGTAAGAGCATTGGCCAGCTCACCATCGTTGGTCAGCAAGAGAAGACCTTCGCTGTTGTAGTCGAGGCGTCCTACGGGATAGACACGCTCGCCCGCTCCGCGCAGAAGCTGCATGACCGTGGGCCGTCCTTCCGGATCACTCACCGTTGTGACGTAGCCTTTCGGCTTGTTCATCATGTAGTAGCGATGGCGCTCCGGCCCATGCAGCAGCTTGCCGTCTACGCGGATGTGGTCGTGTTGGGGATCGGCCTTTGTGCCCAGCTCGGTGACGGTCTGACCGTTGACCTGGACGCGTCCGGCAAGAATCAGCTCCTCAGCCTTACGGCGTGAGACGATGCCTGCCTGCGCGATGATTTTCTGTAAGCGAACCTCGCTCATGGCTGGCCCGCTTCGGCGGAAGACGCTTCGAACGCCTCTTCCTCGTCCTTTTGGGAGTCAACAGCGACGCCCGGAACGTCCTCTTCTTCCTCTTCCAGCTCTTCGGTCACTTCCACGGCGGCTTGTGGTCCTGGCCCCTCGTCCGGGGTTTCGAGAATGCCCTCAGAGTTCGGTGTTCCCGTTGTCTGACCCTCGAATGGAAGCTCACCCGGCTCGGCCAGTTCGCCCGCGGCCATCTTCTCGAATTCTTCCATTGAAGGCAGCTCGTTGAGGTCTTTCAATCCAAAGCGGAGCAAAAATTCTTTCGTTGTTTTATAGAGAATCGGACGTCCGATGACCTGCTTCCGGCCCGCCGTTGTGACCAGTTTGCGGCTAATAAGTGACCCAATGACGCCCGCTGAATCCACGCCGCGAATCTCGCTGACTTCCGGCGCTGTAATCGGCTGCTTGTAAGCGATGACGGCCAAAGTTTCCAGCGCCTGCAACGAAAGCTTCATTGGAGGCTTCAGGCTCTTTACGAATGCACGCACAGCATCGTGGTATTCAGGCTTCGTGGCGACGCGGTATCCGCCGGCAATCTCGCGGATTTCCATCCCGCGGTCATTATTGGCATAGTCGCCGATGAGTTCCGCGATGATGCGGCGCAGTTCCTCGCGCACCTCGCGGTCGCGCTGACGGGCCGCCTTCTTTTCATCTTCGGCAGAGGGTGCGCTCTCTTCGCTGGCTTGTTCCGCCATCACTGCTGCCTCTTCCACGGTCAGCGGAGCAACCTCTTCTACCGGAATGACCGGGGCATCTGTGTCGGCCTCACTTGCAGATGCGTCTTCGCGCTGGCGCTTTTCTTCAAGCGCCTCGTCGGCAAAAAGAGCTGCGAGCTGCGCCAGGGTTACCGGTTCTTCGGCGGCGTAAATGACTGCTTCGATCTTTGCTTTCAGACTCATGTTCAGGGGCGGCTTTCTTAGATACTACCGAAGCAAGGGCTGTTTGGTGAAAATCTTCGCCTGTCCTTCACCCATCGGGAGCCGGGAAAAAGCAGCGATGGGATGCTACGCTGGGATTTATGCCTGCTACTGCTCCGGCGACCGCATTTGCGCGCATCGGCCATCTGGCCTCGCAGCGCCGTGTGCATGAGGCATTTGGCTGGCTGCATCTGCATGAGCAGCAAATTATGCGCTGGCAGCGGGAGCTGGTTGCTGTGCCTGCTCCGCCATTTGCAGAAGGTCCTCGGGCGGAATGGCTTTGCGCGCGCTTCCGCGAACTGGGCCTGGCAGACGTAGCCATAGATGGCATTGGCAACGCGGTCGGCGTCCTCAGGGGAGAAAATCCGGCAGCCGGCTGCGTGGTGCTTTCTGCGCATATTGATACAGTGTTTCCGGCAGAGACGCCCATCCAGCCGCAATTGGAGGACACAAAGCTGTTTGCTCCCGGAGCATGCGACAATGGCGCGGGTGTGGCAGCGCTTCTGGCCATCGCTTCTGCCTTGCGCCATGGACATATCCGGCCTGCAGGCGATGTAGTTTTTGCAGGCAACGTAGGCGAAGAGGGCGAAGGCGACCTGCGCGGCATGCGCTGGATTTATGAACATGCCGCATGGCGCGACCAAATCGCGGCCCATATTGTTCTGGATGGCGCGGGACACGAAGTGGCCGTAACCCGCGCGCTGGGGAGCAGGCGTTATCTGGCTACGGTAAGCGGCCCTGGAGGACACTCCTGGACCGACGCCGGACGTGCCAATCCGATTGTGGTATTAAGCAGGGCCATTGTGCGCCTGGGTGACTTTAACCTGAACGGCCCACCGCGCACTACGCTGAATGTCGGCATGATGGAGGGCGGAACAGCCATCAATGCCATTCCGGAACTCGCCATGGCCCGCTTCGATGCGCGCTCAACGGATGCCGGGCAACTGATACGGCTGGAAGTGGAACTGCATCGCGCGATAGAGGACGCAGTCATGGATGCCAACAAAGACATCCGGAAAGAACTGGCGCTTCGCTTTGCGATTCAAAAGATCGGCGACCGGCCCGCTGGAGTGCTGCCGGAAAACTCTTCTTTGCTTGAAAACCTGCGCGCGGTAGACAGGCATTTGGGAGTTCGCACGGAAACGCGCATTGCCTCAACGGATGCAAACATTCCTCTGGCCCTGGGGGTACCCGCGCTTTCCATGGGAGCAGGCGGTGAAGGCGGAGGCATTCATACTCGCGCCGAATGGTATGACGCACGCGGACGCGAGCTTGGGCTGCGGCGCATTCTACTGCTTCTGTTGGCCTGCGGCCACGGCGCTTGATAGACTCCGGTGCGTGAAGATACTAGCGAGTTTGCTTGCCGCTTTCGTTTCCATGGCAGGAGCCCAGACCATGACGCCCGCCGATGCTATCTACTACCACGGCAATGTTCTTACCGGCCTAAGTCTGGAAGAGGCGCACCCGCAGCGGGTTTCAGCTCTGGCCATCCGGAATGGCGTGATTGTTGCCACCGGAAGTGATGCTGACATCCAGAGATGGAAAGGCCCGGCCACACTGATGGTTGACCTCGATGGCGCATTCGTCATGCCGGGATTCAACGATGCCCATGCGCATCTGGGTGAGGCCGGACGCATCAAGCTCTCCATTGACCTGACCTGCGTGAAGTCTCTCTCAGAGATGGAGCAGCGCATTCGTGCCGCCGCAAAGTCAGCTGCTCCAGGCGCATGGCTCACCGGAGGCGGATGGGACCACACGCTCTGGGCATCCAAAAAGCTGCCAACGAAAAGTGACCTTGATGCCGTTACGGCAGGCCATCCGGCATTTCTTGTTCGCGTAGATGGACACATTGCCATCGCCAACTCCGCAGCTCTGCATGCCGCCGGAATCACAAAGAGCACGCCTGATCCACAGGGAGGAAAAATAGACCGGGATGCGCACGGCGAAGCTACCGGCATCGTCCGCGAAACAGCGCAAGCGCTGGTCGAAAGCCACATTCCTCCGCCAAGCCCGGAGTTACGCCGGCGAGGCATTGAGCTTGCGCTGGCCGACGCCGTCGAGCATGGTGTGACTTCGGTGCAGGACTTCTCAGACCACGAAGATTTCCTCGTCTACGAACAACTCGAGCGCGAAGGCAGGCTCCCGGTCCGCATCAGCGAGTGGATACCCTTCGACCTTTCGGTAGAACAACTGAAGCAGTACCAGGCGTCGCATCTGCAAAGCGACCCGATGCTGCACACGACGATGCTCAAGGGCTTTATGGACGGCTCGCTTGGTTCACGCACGGCCGCGCTGAAAGCGCCGTATAGCGATGATCCCG
>DASRBV010000059.1:0-16036 GCA_035653455.1 Pseudacidobacterium sp.
CGTGTCCGTCTTCTTCCACCGCGATGACAGGCACCTCCAGTACCGCCCCGCTGCGCGAAGTGGCCGTAAGCGTTCCGAGATCATGGGGCTGACCTCCGCTGGCCGGGTAAAACGCCGTGCGGTCGAGGGCGACCTTCCAGACAGATTGGCCCTCTGCGCGCGAAAGCTCATGGATCTCACTGATGCGGGCGCTGAAGCTGCGGAGGAACGGATCAGTGTAATAGAGGCGTTCTGCCATGCTTAAAATCAGTGTACCCGAGCGGCGAATCCATCCGCGATGGGACATTTTACTCACGCACGGCCGGTGAAGGAAAGCGGGAGTATCCCTCAAATCTCGGGCGGAGTGTCATCACCATATAGATATAATTGCCCACGGCGCGGGTTTCTGCCCAACCGAGAAGATGGAAGAAAAGAAAAACAGCCCAAGCCAGCAGAATTTCATCATGGCGTACACGAAAGTGCAGCCAGTATAGCTTGCGTGCCTCAGGTTGTGCAGGACTTATTCCACGTGATAATTGGGCGCTTCGCGGGTAATGATTACGTCGTGAACGTGACTCTCGCGCAATCCGGCATTCGTGATGCGGACGAAACGCGACCTGGTTTGTAATTCCTCGATTGTGGCGCATCCCAGATAGCCCATTCCTGAACGCAGCCCGCCCACAAGCTGGTAGACCATTGCTTCCAGCGGCCCACGATGCGGCACACGGCCTTCAATGCCTTCGGGAACAAACTTGGCGAGACGGTTCTGTCCGTTGCCATCGCGGGTAACCACCGACCGCTCGGAAACCTGCTCGATGTCGCGGCTGCTCTGGAAATAACGCTCGCCGGACCCCTGCGCCATCGCAGAAAGCGAACCCATTCCACGATAGGCCTTGAAGGAGCGCCCCTGATACAGGATGGTCTCGCCCGGACTTTCGTCCACACCGGCAAAGAGCGACCCGATCATCACGCTGCTTGCGCCCGCGGCAATGGCCTTGGCAATGTCTCCGGAGTACTTGATGCCGCCATCGGCAATGATGGGGATGTTAAATTCGCGTCCTGCGCGATAGGCTTCGCTTATGGCTGTAACCTGCGGCATGCCAGCGCCCGTTACCATGCGCGTGGTGCAGATGGACCCGGGACCGATGCCGACTTTTACGGCATCCGCGCCTGCCTGCATCAATGCCTTTGCACCATCGTAAGTGGCCACATTTCCGGCGAGCAGGTCTACCTCCGGGAAGCGCTTTTTTACTTCGCGCACAGCCTCAAGCACGCGCGACGAATGTCCATGCGCCGAATCAATCGCCAGAACATCCACACGATAACGGACCATCTCGGCGGCGCGTTCCAGAAAGTCTCCGGTAGCGCCAATCGCAGCCCCAACGCGAAGACGCCCCTGCTCGTCTTTTGCGGCGTTTGGATATTTGAGTTTTTTCTGGATGTCTTTGACGGTGATGAGGCCTTTGAGTTCGTACTGGTCATTGACGACGAGCAGCTTTTCCACCCGGTGCTGGTGCAGGATGCGTTCGGCCTCTTCCAGCGTTGTTCCCACCGGCACGGTAATGAGGTTTTCCTTCGTCATCACATCGCCAATGGGGATGTCAGTGCGCGTCTCAAAGCGCAGGTCGCGGTTGGTGAGGATACCGACGAGCTTCTTTCCTTTGGTCACCGGAACACCGGAAATCTTGTATTTCCGCATGACTTCGAGCGCATCAGAGATAAGCTGCCCGGGGTCCATCGTGACGGGGTCCACGATCATGCCGCTTTCCGAGCGCTTTACCTTGTCAATCTCCGCGGCCTGCTGCTCGATGGTCAGATTGCGATGCACGATGCCGATTCCGCCCTGCTGGGCCATGGCAATCGCCAGACGCGATTCGGTCACCGTGTCCATGGCCGCGCTCACCAGAGGCGTATTCAGCCGGATGCGGTTGGTAAGCCGCGTCTGCGTGCTGACCAGTGCCGGGACCACTTCACTATAGGCAGGAACCAGTAAAACGTCGTCAAATGTAAGCGCTTCGGGGACCGGATGTTCAATCATTGTGTTTGTCAGGTGCGAAGGGGACCTTCGCGGGTTGTAGGGCTGTTCTTATGCACAAGTAGTTCTTTTGATTGTAGAGAGATTGAGAATACAGGGCAAATTCCGCAGTGGGAACGAATTCGGGCCGGTTTTCGTACTGTCCTTTCAAGAGAAAGATATGAGCAGATTCTGGTTTCGTTTTGCCTGGCTTCTGTTGGCATTTGGCGGCATGGCGCAGGCCCGCGCCGATGATATGAATTGCAACGGGCAGCCGGTTACAACACATAAATTTCAATCGCAGCCGGGAGATGTTCTTCATCCACAGCATCTTGAGATCACGCGGCCCTATTCGGGGACCGGAAAACTTGAAGTAAGCGTCTGCAATGCCGATCTGAGGATTCGGCCCGATTCACATGCAAAGGAGTTGAAGCTGCTGGTGGACATGAAATCCCAGACAGATGGGCACCCGGCGGAGGACTATATCCATACGCTTGACGTGACCCCGGACCATGGCAGAATCCATCTCAAGTTCACAAAAGCAGCGCACGCCAGCGTGACCCTGGTCGTGCCTATGGATGCAGGCTCTCACAATGAATTTGACCTGGGCCGGGGCCAGCTTGTTTTTGATGCTGCCGGTACGGCAGGTCAGCGCGAGATCAACGTCGGCATGGGCGACATGAAATTGATCGTGGACGGCGACCAAGATTACTCCGGAATGGAAGTCAATATCGGCATGGGATCACTGCATGACCACCGTCCTGGAGGGCACGATGGCCACTTCGTCGTCAGCCGGAATTACAGCGGCACCGGAAATGGCCCACTTGAAATCAACGTCGGCATGGGCAGCCTGGACATCAATCAGGAATGACCCCCGAATCAGTAGGCAATTCCTACATCTTTCGATTCCGGGATGCGGCGCTGCCATGTTATCGCCCGTGTTCTTCCAGATACTTCTCCACCTCTAATGCGGCCATGCAGCCGGTTCCGGCGGCGGTGATGGCCTGACGGTAGCGGCGGTCCTGCACGTCCCCGCAGGCGTAAACACCGGGAACACGGGTGTGAACATAATTCTGCGTTTTGATGTAGCCGTCTTCATCCAGATCGAGTTGTCCGGCGAACATTTTGGCGTTCGGATCGTGTCCAATGCCGAGAAACATACCGCTTACTTGCAGGATGCTTTCTTCTCCTGTGAGCACATTGCGCGTGCGCAGACCTTTTACCTCTTTTTCCTCGACACCGAGCACCTCTTCGACCGTGGTGTTTGTAACGAACTGGATCTTCGGATGGGCGATGGCGCGGTCGAGCATGATGCGCGAGGCGCGGAAGTGGTCGCGGCGGTGAATGACGAATACCTTTGTGGCAAAACGCGTGAGGAAGAGCGCTTCTTCCATGGCAGAGTCGCCTCCGCCGATGACGGCGATCTCCTTTCCTGAAAAGAAGAAGCCGTCACAGGTGGCGCAGGAGCTGACGCCGTGTCCGATGAGCGCCTGTTCGGAAGGCAGGCCGAGCCATCGGGCTGACGCACCGCTGGCAATAATGAGGGTGCGTGTGTGGATGGTCTCGCTGCCGAGGTTGAGCGCAAAGGGGCGTTTCGAGAGGTCGGCGGAGACGAGGTGGGCCATGCGGAGCTCAGCGCCGAAGCGGGACGCCTGCTGCTTCATATTTTCAATGAGCTGCGGCCCCTGAATGCCTTCCGGGAACCCTGGAAAATTCTCGACCAGAGTCGTGATGGAGAGTTGGCCTCCAGGCTCGTGGCCTTCGAGCACGAGCGGCTTGAGGTTGGCGCGGGCGGTGTAGATGGCTGCGGTCAGCCCGGAGCAGCCGGAACCAAGGATGACGGTGTCGCGAATATTGTCAGACATAGTGGGAACCAAACTTCGATTGTATCCGTTCAGGACGGGTAGGTGAGAGATGCTGCCAGATGGCAGAAAGATGCGGGCGGCTAAGATAGGCATTATGGCGGACCTGACTCTTGTTTATGGCTTGCGGCTTTTGCCCGCGGATGAGATTGCAGAAGTGGGCGAGGCCCCGATTCAACTGAAAAACGGCAACACGGCGCGGGTGACGATGCATATTCTGGAAGGCACGCGCGAACAGATCGAGGCGCAATTGCGGCAGAGCATTGATGCGTTCTTTGATTTCTTTCCGGAAATCTGACCCGAAGATTGTCAAGAAGAAAGTGCGGTGCGGTTCCCATTTTGGGACGGTCGTTGGGTGCAGTTTCAGGATGAAAAGGGCGCGCGAAGACGCAATCGTTTTCCGCTAAAGTTGCGGTCTTTTCATGGCGGAATGGAAGCATGTTCCGCTGTTTACGCAAATGGGTTGTGCTCTTTTCACTGCTGCTGGTTTCACAGGCCGGCCTGTGTGGCGGACCACGCTGGGTGGCCGGGCCGGCCTATTTCGACCCGGCGGTCAAAGGGCAGGTCGTCCATTGGCCGAATGGGACAGTTTCGTATTATCTCGACCAGGGTGCTTTAAGCCCATACGTAGATTTGGGGCAGGTGGCGAACATGATTGCCGCGGCTGCGGCGGTCTGGAGCCAGGTCCCCACAGCGGCGGTGAGCATTACGCAGGGCGGAACGCTGGATGAGGATGTAAACGGCAGCAACGTTTCAGCAAACCCGGATGGGAGCGTGAATGTGCCGTCCGACGTCCAGCCTTCGGCAACCAATAAGCCGGTTGCGATTGTTTTCGATGCGGACGGGTCGGTCATCAACGCGTTTCTGGGAGCAGGAGCAAGCGATCCGTCGGACTGCCGTGACAATGGCGTGGTCACATTTGTGGACAACATCGGCACGGATGCGGCCATCCGGCACGCGCTGATGATTCTGAATGGGCTGTGCGCGTGGAACAGCAGTCAGCTCACAGTGATGCAATATCAGGTGATGCGAGGCTTTGGGCGTGTGCTAGGGCTGGACTGGTCGCAGACGAATGAAGAAAACTTTGCCACTCATACCATCACCTCAGACGACCTTGTGGGATGGCCGGTCATGCATCCGGTTGAGTATCTCTGCCAGTTTTCCGGGACATTCTGTTCGCCAGACCTGACGGCCCTGCGCTATGACGATATCGCAGCGATAAACCGGCTGTATCCGGTCACGGCGTCGAACGTCAGCGCCTTTCCGGGAAAGTTGCTGACGGCGGCTGCGACCGTTTCAGTCCAGGGCACCATTCATTTCCGAAACGGGCAGGGCATGCAGGGCGTAAATGTGGTCCTGCGCCCGATCAACGCCGGTACGGGACTGCCTGATGTCCGTTACACCGTCACCGCGGTCAGCGGAAGGTTTTTTCAGGGCAATGCGCCAAATCCCGTGAATGGCGCAAGCGCTGCAAGCAATTACGGCAGCGACGATCCTTCGCTGGAAGGATGGTTTGATCTGAGCGGGGTGCCCCTCCCGCCGGGCACGAATATTGCGGACTACCAGCTCAGCTTTGAGCCGATCAATCCACTGTATACGGCGAATTACTCCGTTGGTCCATACACGACAGGACAAGTTACACCTTCAGGCACGATGCCCAGCATCATGCTCTATGGCCTGACAGCAGGGAAGAACTTTACACAGGATGTGGTCATTCAGGATTCGGCAGATGAGGAATATACCGGCCATGATGGGACGGAAACGGCCCCGGCGCGGATTCCGGCAGGGGGCGAATGGACGGGGCGCATCACAGGATACGGCCACACGGCATGGTTTGACTGGCAGGTGCGCCCCAATCGCGAGCTTACGGTAGAAGCGGTGGCGTTGGATGAAAGCGGCGCTCCCACTCTGAATAAGGCGCAGGTTGTGCTTGGAGCATGGAATGGCTCCGATGCGCCGGGCGGACCGCCAGTCAGTGCGACCACGCAGGCATTTAACGGAGCGCAGACCGGACTGACAACGCTTTCTGTGGCAACGGTTGCCGCCGGGCACCTGCGGCTGGGAATCGCCGATGCACGCGGCGATGGGCGTCCTGACTATCTCTACCATGCGCGTCTGCTCTATGCCGATTCCGTGATGCCCACGCGAATCTCTTTAAGCGGAGGACCGATCATCATTCGCGGCACCGGCTTCCGCCCGAATGCCATCGTGACGGTCAATGGCGTCCGTGCCGCGGTAACAGGCGTAACGTCAACAGAGATTACGGCCGTCGCTCCTCCTGCCAACGGAAAAACGGGAGTGGTACTGCTTACGGTGAGTGATCCGCAGACGCTGGCAGTTACGGCCATCCAGGATGGCCTGAGCTATGACGCGCTGGGCGGCGACGCTCTGGGGATTGTGACTGCGCCGTATGGGCAGACGAATTTAGGTGTATGGACGCCGTTTACGGTCAAGGCACTCGCGGCAGATGGGCAGACCCCGGCGGCGGGCGTAATTGTTACTTTTTCAGTTACAAATGGGACAGCGGCTCTGGGTTGCGGACAGGCAGCATGCTCCGTGCTTTCCGGTGGCGATGGTCTGGCAACCATCAAGGTTGCTGCAAACTCGACCTCGCCGGCGCAGGTGACTGCATCGCTCAGCGATGGCGCAAGCATCATGACGGAATTTACAGGGAGCGGCACGCCGATGATCGCCGCGCTTACACCGTATCTTTACGTCGCTGCGGGAGCTTCATTTAGTTGGGACCCGCAGGCGCAGACTTTGCTCAACGGTGTTTCCATGCCTGGGCAGCCAGTGCTTTGGTCGGCTTCCGCAGGAGCAACGGCGGGCACATCTTCCACCCTGAGCGATTCCAGCGGAACAGCGACCGGACAAATCAACATCAGCCCCTTGGCAGCAGGGGCGGACGTTCCTGTCTATGCCTGTCTGTCAGGCAATGTGCAGTGCGCTCCGTTTCACATTTACAGCGTGCATCCGGAGATTGCGCAACTGTCCGCAGTGAGCGGAGTGGGGCAGACGATCAGCGCCAGTGAAACGCCTGTGCCGGTCGTGCTGCGCGTGACAGACGCGGTTGGGCATCCGATGGCTGCGGGCACGGTCACCTTCTACGAAACGCTGAAGCAGTGGACGCCGGATTGCCCTCCGCAGGGACGCTGCCCATCTGCTCCTGTGATCGCTACGCAGATTGTTCCAGCAGTATCGGGAGCGGACGGATTGATTACACTAAATCCATTGACGGGAAATGGCGTCCCGACCCGGCTGTATGTCACAGCCGTAACCGGGAATTCGGCATCACTGAATTTCGAGATTGAGCAGCATCCATAACAATTTCCTGAATTTGTGCCGGCGGCAGCACTTCCCGCATCTTTCTTATAGATACTTTTAGACACTTATTTTGGGGGCTTGCATGGCTGCGGAACAAATTCCAGCGATTCGGGAAGGACGGCGTCCCAGAGTGCTGATTCTTGGTGGAGGATTTGCCGGACTGCATGCGGCCAAGGGCCTTGCAAAGCTTCCGGTAGACATTACGCTGGTAGACCGCCGCAACCATCACACCTTCCAGCCGCTGCTCTATCAGGTTGCGCTGGCCGTGCTTTCGCCGGCGGACATCGCCACACCGATTCGCGGCATTCTGCGCAGGCACAAGAATGTCGAAGTCATCATGGATGAAGCCATCCAGATTGACAAAGAGCGCCACATCGTCAGGATGAAGAGCGGAGCGGAGATGGAATACGACTATCTCGTTGTGGCCACCGGTTCAACGCATTCGTATTTCGGGCACGATGAGTGGGCGCAGGTTGCTCCCGGCCTGAAGACCGTGGAAGATGCGACTGAGATCCGCCGCCGCGTGCTGCTCGCCTTTGAGCTGGCCGAGCGGCAAATGCTGGAGACAGGCTCGCATCCTCCATTGAATTTTGTCGTCATCGGTGGCGGCCCTACGGGTGTGGAACTGGCCGGGGCCATCTCAGACATTGCGAAGCTTTATATGCGGCATGACTTCCGCCATATTGATCCGTCAAAGGCGCGAGTGATTTTGCTGGAAGGTGGGCCGCGCATTCTGACTGCATATCCTGAAGACCTCTCGAAAAAAGCAGTCGAGCAGTTGAATGATCTTGGGGTCGAAGTGCATACAGGAGCACAGGTGACAGATGTGCAGCCCGGATATGTAGTCGTCGGCGGACAAAGGCTGGATGCGGTTGTAACACTTTGGGCCGCGGGCGTGCAGGCTTCTCCGCTGGGCAAGCTGCTGGGCGTGGAGACGGACCGCCGCGGCTGCGTGATGGTCAATGCCACGTTGAATCCATCCGGGCATCCGGAAATTTTTGTCTGCGGAGACCTTGCGCATTTCGAGCAGGATGGCAAACAGGTCCCCGGAGTGGCGCAACCTGCCATGCAGATGGGTGATCACGTGGCGCGCATGATCGAGCAGGACCTGAAAGGCACAGCGCGCAGCGGTTTTCATTACTTCGACAAAGGCGACATGGCCACCATTGGGCGCATGGCGGCTGTCGCAAAAATTGAGTGGCCCTTTAAAGCGCATTGGAGCGGCTTTATGGCCTGGATTACCTGGCTGACAATCCACATCTTCTTCCTGATTGGCTTCCGTAACCGCATCTTTGTGTTCTGGGAGTGGGCCTGGACATATTTCACCTTCACGCATGGCGCACGCCTTATTACCGGAAGCCAGGTATTGCCGGGGTGGACCGAGCAGCAGGGCGTGGAACAAGAAGAAGTGAGCAAGCCTCTCGACCCTACCTCACCCGGATTCAGAAATCATCATGGAGAAGTGGCCGCGGCAGGCGAAAAACGGTAGCAGAGGACACGCGGTTTCGTGTTGCGAATGCAGACTGTCAAGGGCTAATTTGCTTTCGATGCATTTCGCGCTAGGACGCGGTCTACCATGCTTTCCACATCGTGCAGGAATCCGGTGCGCTCCTCAGCCGGTTCTTCCGGTGGATGGAGCGCAAGCGCGAGATCATTCCAGCGCAACAGGGCCTTCATAGGCGCATGAGCAAATTCTCTGACTGGTTCAGGCGAGAGGAAGAAACCAATCCAGACAACCAGACAGAGGATGGTGACCGAGTAGCAGATGTAAACCGCAACGGAAGCTGCATGGGCCAAACTTGCCGAGAAGCCCGCAATGTCTGCCAGGGCAAGCGCCATCAGTCCAATGCAGATGCAGAAAATGCGGCTTTTGGCGGAAAAGCCAAGTGCCCGGGCTGCCACAACCAGAAAAGCAACCAGGCAAAGTTCCAGGGCACAGATGCCTGTCGCGATCTGAAGAAGAACAAACTCTATGTGGCTGCCGTGCGGATGCAGCAACGAAGGCAGGACCACGGCACAGGAAAGCAGCAGGGAAACAAGAGCGACCCAGCGAAAAACAATGCCTCCCATATGAAGCAGTCCGGGAAGCGGAGCAAGAATGTGGCGGAAGATTTCCTTGAATGCGAAGAGGAGCACCACAAATCCAGCCAGAAACCCCGTCCAGCTCGTATAGAAAGCGATCGGCGGCAGCACACTGGCTTGTCCAGGCTCGGGATGCCGTAAGAAGAGGACAGTCAGCACAAACGCCGTTAATGCCCGGATGCCCAGGAAGATTCCGAAAAATAACGAAAGCAAGTGTCCTCTGGCCCGTAAGTATCCAATCAGCACGAGTAGCCACAGCCAGGGCTCCATGCTGCGGGCCAGCGAACTAAACGGACTAACGGCCAAAAATGTCATCCTGCGGAACCAGCCCCAATGGGAAAAATAAAAAAGAGTACGACTTCTTAGGTTAGACTGCCTTGACTGGGCAAGCAAGGCAGAAATACAGGGGCTTCATCCGTAAGTAATGTTCATAATGGTTACCCTGCAGGGCGTGCAGCGCAATCCACAGTTCCAGACGGTCCAAAGTGCTATAATTGAATAAGAAAATCAAGGCAGAAACCTCTTCGCTTTCAATCGGTTATCTAAAATCAGGCCGTTCTGGTCCGAGGCGATGGAAGGGCTGCTTTACCGGAGTTTCATGTCCACCAAAGAGCTTGCCGTTTCAACAACTTCCCTCGACGAGATGGAGCATTCCTCGCCTGAAAAAAATGGCAGGAAATCTACAAATGACCTCGAAAAGAACTACACCGGCGAAAACATTAAGGTCCTTGAGGGGCTGGAGGCGGTCCGTCTGCGCCCTGCCATGTACATTGGCTCAACGGGCGAGATGGGTCTGCACCATCTTGTCTACGAGGTAGTGGACAACTCCGTAGACGAAGCGCTTGCCGGATATGCCAAAAAGATTGACGTTGTTATTCATGTAGATAACTCCATCACCGTTATTGACGATGGCCGCGGTATTCCGGTGGACGAGATGACACTGCCCGGCGGCGAAAAGCTGCCTGCCGTCCAGGTGGTGCTGACCAAGCTGCATGCCGGCGGTAAATTCGATTCCTCCACGTATAAAGTTTCAGGCGGTCTGCATGGCGTGGGTGTATCGTGCGTCAATGCGCTGAGCGAAGAGTTTGATGTCGAAATCTGGCGCGATGGCCACACCTACGAACAGGACTACGAGCGCGGCATTCCGGTCTCAAAACTGCGCCAGACGGGCACCTCAAGAAAGCGCGGGACCAAGGTCCATTTCCTGCCCGACAAGACCATTTTTACCACTACGGAATACAACTACGACACATTGGCACAGCGTCTGCGTGAGCTTGCCTTCCTGAACAAGGGGCTTGAAATTACGCTCTCGGACGAGCGCACGACCGATCCTAAAACAGGCGAGGCAAAGCGCGCCGAGTTCAAATACGTGGGCGGTATCGCTGAGTTTGTAAAGCACCTCAACAAAGGCAAGCAGGTGCTACATGACAAGCCGATTGTGATGGAAGCAGTGCGCGATGGCGTGGACATGGAAATTGCTCTCCAGTACAACGACGGGTACTCGGAAACGGTCTTTTCGTTTGCCAACAACATCAACACGGTGGACGGCGGCACGCATCTTTCCGGCTTCCGCACGGCGCTGACGCGCACCATCAACGCCATCGGCCAGCAAATGGGGCTCTTCAAGGACGTAAAGGAGAACCTCTCCGGCGACGATGTGCGTGAAGGGCTGGTGGCAGTCATCAGCGTAAAGCTGCCGCAGCCGCAGTTTGAAGGCCAGACCAAAGGCAAGCTGAATTCGGATATTGCAGGGACCGTGCAGGCGCTCGTGAATGAAAAGCTGGGCATGTTCCTGGAGCAGAACCCTCCGGTTGCCCGCCGCATCATCAACAAGGCGATTGAGGCCGCCCGCGCCCGCGAGGCAGCACGCAAGGCCCGCGACCTGACCCGGCGTAAAGGCGCGCTCGATTCCGGCGGCCTTCCCGGCAAGCTGGCCGATTGCAGCGAACGCCAGCCCGACCGCTGCGAGCTATATCTGGTCGAGGGAGAGTCGGCAGGCGGAACTGCAAAGCAGGGACGCGACCGCCGTTTCCAGGCGATCCTTCCACTGAAAGGTAAAATCCTCAACGTAGAAAAGGCCCGCTATGACAAGATGCTGGGCCATGAGGAGATCCGCGCCATGATTACAGCGCTGGGCACGGGCATCGGCAAAGACGACTTCGACGCCTCGAAGCTGCGCTATGGCAAGATCATTCTTATGACCGACGCGGATGTGGACGGCTCCCACATCCGCACCCTGCTGCTTACGTTCTTTTTCCGCCATATGAATGAGCTGATTAAGCGCGGTCACGTCTATATTGCGCAGCCGCCGCTGTATCGCATCAAGAAGGGCAAGTTCGAGCAGTACATCAAGGACGACCGCGAATTTGTCCGCGTCATGGTGAAGCGCGCCTCGGACGGAATGATTGTGCGTCATGGTGAGAACGCGACTAAGCTCGAAGGCGCGGCGTTGACGAAATTCATCGGGCAGTTAAATGAGTATCTTGGCTTCTTCGATAAGGTGAATAAGCGCATCCGCAATGAAGAAGTGACAGGGTTGTTTGCTAAGCTGTTTGCGCATGAGGGCAAGGAGCCTGTAAAACGCGCAGACTTTGAGGGCGATGCGAAGACGGTCCCAGCCAAGCTTACTGCGCTTTATGACGAGCTGAAGAAGATTGAGAAGAGGTATCAGTTCAAGTCGCTTGACAAGCCCGTCTATGACGAGGAGCACCAGACATGGTCGCTCCTCTTTCATGACGCGCAGGGTGCTGAGCGCAAAATTGACTGGGTCTTCGCATCTGCTCCGGAGACGCGCCAGATGCTTGCCAAGTATGCGCAGATCAAGGACGCAATCGAGCCTCCCTTCCTGATCGAATATGCGGGCAAGGCTGCCGTGGCTGAACCTGATCCGGAAGAGAACGAGGGCGAAACCACAGGCGAGGCCGAGGCCGGCAAACCGGCGCCAAAGCGCGCTGGACGCGCCTCGCACGATCCGGTGGAGAAGCAATCGCCGCGCGAGCTGTTCGAGTATGTGATTGAACAGGGCCGCCGCGATTATCAGGTACAGCGGTACAAAGGTCTGGGCGAAATGACCTCGTCCCAGCTATGGGAAACCACAATGGATCCCGAGCGTCGCACCTTGCTCAAGGTGAAGCTCGAAGATATTGCGGAGACGGAAACCATCTTCACCACGCTGATGGGCGAAGACGTGGAAGCGCGCCGCAAGTTCATCGAAGACAACGCGCTCGATGTGAAGAACCTGGACATCTGAGTGGTTTGTAAATGGAAGCATAAAGTGAAATATGGCTGGTTTCGAGATATTTCATTCACAGTTGAGTAACCTTTAACATCTCTACATGGCGCAGGGGTACTTTCAGCCTGGAACGGGTGGCCGGTTTTTTATACTGGAATTGCTGGCCTCCATTCTGCTGGAATTGACACTCTTCCACCTGCCGCCATAGATGCTCTCTCGCTTTCATGACGATCCAACTTCTCCACACCCCCGACGACTGCGGCGGGATATCTACTCCGCCAGCTGATCGGCCTCGTTATTTCTGAACCAGTTGGGATGTTAGTCTTCGGCCAGAACTGAGCCTGTCAAGGCGGAGGGTTGGCTGATGAAGAAGCGCTTCAGTGTGGAACAGATCATAGGCGTGTTGAAGCAGGCGCAGGTAGGAGTCCCGGTTGCAGAAGTGATCCGGAAGGCTGCGATCAGCGAGCAGACGTTCTACCGATGGAAGGCGAAGTACGCAGGTCTGGAAGTGGACCCGGTGCGCCAGATGGCGCAGTTGTAGGAAGAGAACCAGCGGTTGAAGAGATTGGTGGCAGACCTGACGCTGGACAAGACGATGTTGCAGGATGTGCTCCCACCCCATTTCGCTTTGCTCATGGGGGCCCCGGTGCTCTCAAAAAAATGGTGAAGCCTTCGGGGCGTGGACCGATGGTGGAGCATCTGGAGCGGATGTACGGTGTAGCGGAACGCAGGGCATGCCGGGTTTTGTCCATTCCACGAGCGACGTACCGTTATCGGAGCTGCCTGGATCCACGAATGGAGCTGCGGATGCGTATCCGGGAGATTGCGCAATCGAGAGTGCGCTATGGATATCGCAAGATCCGGGTTCTGTTGAACCGCGCAGGCTGGAACGTAGGCAAGTACCTGGTGTACCGGTTGTACTGCGAAGAGGGCCTCTGCCTGCAGCGCGTGCGACCTGCAGGCAAGGGCAAGGCATCACGGCCGCGTGCTGAGAAGTTCAAGGCTACGGCTCCGGATCAAGCTTGGAGCATGGACTTCGGTGCGCCATGACGGCGGAGGAGGATGAGTTGACGTAGAATGATACTTCTCTGCCTGCTGGCTTCTGACCGACCGTTGCAATGCGGTCCGACTCAGGAAGGAACCTGAGTTGAAGGGGTCTGTCCAAGCGCAGCGTGTACCGACGCAGCGCGTGAAAAGCTGACAGACTGAACTGTACCGGGCGTCGCCATCATCGACGTGTCGGGCTACCACACATCTTATGGTGAGACAACGAAGCATACGCCGGAAGCCTCTGCCTTGATAAGGCTCAACGCTCCCGAGTAGACCTGATGGGGTTGGGAGTCATGCGATCAGAACTGGTGCGGCGCGAAGTTCTTCACTGGTGGGTCCGCGAAGCGGACTCAGCGACAGCGAATTCCTCATGGGCTGTTGCTCCGAATCGCCAGGGGTAAAGTATGCCACCTACGAGATGAAGGTCGAGAGCTGGAACATGGGAACTCGGATCAACCGCTTGGCAACGGAGCCGGGCTATCCACGGAGACTGGGGAAGGTGGATCACGAGGGCGGAGCCTGCGTAGTAGTTGGAGCACGGGAAAGCCGTGTACATAGCGAAGGCAGGCAAGGAACCGGTGAAGTTGTGGAGACGGAGAAACCACTCATGGACTTGGGTGATCAGGCAGACGATGTCTGGCTTCTCATCAGGCAGACGATGTCTGGCTTCTCAACGTGCAACGCAAGCTTCATCAATGGAGCAGGAATCATCCTGAAGACAGCTATCGTGACCTGTGGAACTGGACAACCGATATCCGCAATCTACGATGCGCCTGGCGGCAAATCGCTCAGAACCAAGGGCGACGCACTGCAGGAGTCGACGGGATGACAGTAGCAGGGATCTGCGAGGCAATCGGGGTGGGTCTGTTCCTGGAACAGATCCGCGACGACCTGAAGAGCGGTCGGTACAAGCCGAGCCCCTCACGAAGGAAGTTGATTCCGAAGCCGCGTCAACCGGGGAAGTTCCGACCCCTCGGTATCCCGACAGTGCGTGACCGCGTGGTTCAGTGTGCGGTCAAGAATATCCTGGAGCCGATCTTCGAGGCGGACTTCTGGCATGTATCGTACGGGTTTCGGCCCGGACGCGGCTGCCATGGTGCCTTGGAGCACATCCGACTCAGCATGTGTCCGAAGGTGAAGGCTGAAGATGGCCGACGCCAGAAGACGCCCTATCAGTGGGTCATCGAAGGAGACATCAAGGGCTGTTTCGATAACATCGATCACCACCAGCTGATGGAGCGGGTTCGTACCCGAATCATCGATGGAAAGGTGACGACGTTGATCACACAGTTCCTAAAGGCCGGAGTTCTGGCAGACGGCTTTCTGCTGCCAACAGACACAGGCACTCCTCAAGGTGGTGTGATCTCACCGTTGCTCGCAAACATCGCTCTCGGTGTCATCGAAGAGCGATACGAACGGTGGACACATCATCGTCGTAAGATCCAGGCCCGCCGCAAGAGCGATGCTCGAACGGCGGCGATGTGGGCACGCATGGGTGATCGTAAAGCTGGTCGACCAGTGTTCTTCCCGATTCGATATGCAGACGACTTCGTGGTTCTCGTCTCAGGAACTTGTGAGCAGGCTGAGCAAGAAAAGGCTGAACTCGCAAGATACCTGAAAGACACCATGAAGTTGGAGCTGTCCCTCGAGAAGACGCGGGTCTCTGATCTGAAAGAGGGTTTTCAGTTCCTCAGTCAGCGCGTGCGCTACAAATGGCACCGTCGCTTCGGCTACATGCCGAGGATCGAGATACCGACCAGTAAACGAGCGGACCTTCGGTACCGAGTGAAGCAGTTGACCACTCGCGCAACAACGCAGTGGTCGCTGTCTGAACTTCTCCAGAAACTCAATCCTATCCTGCGGGGATGGGGGAACTACTATCGCTTCTGCACCGGAGCAAGCCGCCAGTTCTCAGCGCTCGACTTTTACGTCGGCGACCGTATCTGGCGCTGGCTGATGAAGAAGCACAAGCATCTCCATCGCAAGCGGAGACGGCTAGTACGAGTGCCGAGTCTCCTTCGTCCGACGCGAAAAGTATGGCGTGAAGGAAGAACAGAACAGTTCCTTCTCTCCATGCTCCGGGTCGAGCGATTCCGCAGAGGCTGGATGCGCACACCTGCATATATCTGTGTTCCCGGAGAGCCGGATGCATAACGAAAGGTGCATGTCCGGTTCGGAGGGCGAGCATCAGAATCCGACGACAGAAATGTCGCACGGCGCTGATGCTCGACCCTACTGTCCGGCCAGCTACAGAACGGTACGAGGTTCCGCTCGCTGACGATCGTCGAGTCGGCCAAAGCCTGAAGGGCGACGATGTGGTGCGTACGCTGAATCGTGTGAAGCAAGAACGGAGTAAGCGTTGGTTTCAGGCCGCATTGACATTTGGTTGGTCGTAGAGATCGTGTCCATGATGTTTTGCTCGTGGGCACGATAGTCGGAAGCGGTTAGTCGCAGGCGGTCGGAGTGGCGGCGAGGTTCCAGGGCAACAGTTCA
>DASRBV010000060.1:0-6804 GCA_035653455.1 Pseudacidobacterium sp.
ATGCCGTATGCGATGTCGAGAACGCGCGCTTTCTGATGAGGGAAGTAAACAAACTCCGTCATCATGCCTTTTTCACCTTGCGACTGAATGGCGGCGGCTCCGTCGGCGAAGGATTTCTTTACGAATGCGACGATATCCGCCTTTGTTTTGTACTGGTCGCGCTTTGGATCTTCCGCGGGAAGATTCCGCCCCATCACCGTATCAGTGAAATAGTAGTTTGAACCCGCCGCGTGCAGCAACTGCTCGGCGAAGCTCCGCTGCGCAGGCGTGGGCTTGAAGTCATATTTGTCCTCGGGAAAATCTTCGGCAATCGCCGTCAGCTTGCGGCCAATCTCATTCCAGGAATCGAGCACGACTTTCATTTCCGGTTCGGCAGGCTTGTCGGCTGCATCTTTCTTGATCGCGTCCTGGGCATTTGCGGGAAATGCAAATGCCAGCAGGATGAAAGCGAGAAACGGAATTCTTTTCATTTCTTTCTCCACCATTGAGTTTCACGAATCAAAGCTTCAGCTTCTTATTTAGCCTGCGCCAGTCCCGCAACAACTACAGCAACTTTATCGAGTACCTGATTCATGCCCTCCGCCTGACCGCTCTCGATTGCGTTCTGCATGGTCTCATTCCCAATGAAGGTAAGTTTCGTCCGGCCGTTTCCAAGATCCTCAAACGTGATCACGTCGTACGCGCCGTCTATGGCCTCATGTTCTATTCCAATTTGCGCGGGATCAATCTTGTTTCCCTTCGAGTCGGAAAAGTACATGGAGGAAACAATCTTCTCGTGTGGAATAATCTCGTGGTATTCACCGGCATTCCAGAACTCCTGGCCGTCCGGCATTCTCCCGCAAATGAGAAACTTCCCTCCCACGCGAAAATCCATCTCGCAAAAAGGCGAAGTACAGCCACTGGGCCCCCACCACTGCATCACATATTTCGGGTCCGTCCACGCCTTCCAGACCAGTTCGCGCGGGGCATCAAAAACTCTAGTGATAACCATTCGCTCCGTCTCATCTACCGTGCTTTTTGTCATCTCTGATCTCCTCTTTTTTTCATTCGATTCACAACTACGTCCAGCTTGTCCAAACTCTCTTCCCAGAACCGGCGATAGCTGATTGCCCAGTCGCTGACCTCCTTGATCGCCTGTGGCCTGAGCGTGCAGATACTCTCTCGTCCACGCTTCGTCTTGATCACAATCTGCGCCCGCACCAGGTAGGCAATATGTTTCGAAATCATCTGCTGCGAGAGTGCAAACGGTTCCGTCAAGCCACGCACAGATGCAGGCCCGCGAGAGAGTCGTTCGATCATCGCCCGCCGGGTTGGATCAGACAAAGCCGCAAAGGTTGTATCCAGAGAATTCACAACCATATGGTAGTGGATTTCAGTTGAATGTCAATTGTTATTTCCGTCCCGGCTTCAATCGCCAATTTCCCAGCGGGCCTCTTTACGAGGTCTGGGCAGGACTTTATTTCACATAGGCGCGGACCAGGTCTATCAGATCATCCGCTAATTCGGGCGCAATCTTCTCTTTCGACTCGTCTGTGAGGTGGTACTTGATGTGATCTTCCAGGACCTCTGCCATCAGTGAGGCGACGCCACCGCGGACGGCGGCCAGCAGCATCAGAATGTCTCCGCAATCCTGGTCGGCCTGAAGGGCGCGTTCTACTGCGTCCAGTTGTCCACGTACTTTTCTCACCCGGTTCAGCAACTTCGCTTTTTCGCGGTCTGAATGCGACATTTCTCTCCTTTGAGGAAAACCCTGTGGCCGTATGGTCCCCAACCCAGAGGGGGTATAGATTACTCCTGCATGAAGGATATATGGACAGAAATCCTGCGCAAATGGAGCCCGAATCAGCATTTTCACTCATTGCCTGCATGGATCAAAGCCCGGAACTTCGGGAGTAATCACAAAAATAAATTGATTTACCTTGACAGTTGTCGAAGGCAGGCGCTAAAAAGAACACGGCCCGAAAACAATCGCCGAAGCATTCAGGAAGAGTCGTCCTCAGCACCATAAAGTGCAGGCTGTTCCTCTCTGGGTGCCAATGGCGGACGATCACCAAACACTGAACTTCCTGACGTCAGTGCCAGGACCTGGCAAGCCCGCATTAGGACAAGCATGAAGACGATTCTGAATTCTGCACTTGCTCGCTTATTGTTCGCATCTTTGCTGCTTCTGTCGCTCCCCGTCCTGGCCTCAGACCAGAACTTCCAGATGAAGGTGAACGACAAGAACTACCTCGATACTCGGGGGTTCAGCGTATTTCTCTACGACAGCACATACCATCCGGTTTTTGTAGACCAGAAGAATGCAGCCATGGAGATGATTCTCCACGGCCAGCGCATCGCCACGAACGGCGATGTGCGCCTGGTGCCAACCCCCGAGCAGTGGGACCTGGTGGCGACCCTCAAAGGACGCCATGCCGATAAGGCCAACAACCGGCTAACGGCCGACCTCGCTTTCCCGAGCTTCGATTTCAGCTATACCCTGGAGGTCGCAGCCGAACCCGGTGGGGTGAAGGTCAGTATCAATCTTGACAAGCCGCTGCCGCAGAAGCTTGCTGGCAGAGCGGGCTTTAACCTGGAGTTTCTGCCTTCGATCTACATGGGCAAGGCTTACCTGGTGGACGGAACCAACGCCGGCATCTTTCCGCGCACGCCAAACGATCCGATGATCAAAGTTTTGCCTCTGCCCGATGAACCCAAAAAGGCGTACTACCTGGAAGACTGGGACAAGGCCAAGGGATACACGCAGCCGTTGCCGTTTGCCGAGGGCCGGAGTATCACGCTGGGAGTGGACGACAACCTGGCCCGGGTCAAGGTTACGTCAGATACAACCAAGCTGATGCTGTTCGATGGACGCGACCGGGCACAGAACGGCTGGTTTGTTTTGCGCTCGCTGATTCCTTCTGGCAAGACTACGGGTGCCATTGTCTGGCACATTCATCCAGACGTGATTCCGAACTGGACGCGGCCGCCAGTCATCGCGCACAGCCAGGTTGGGTATGTGCCGGGTTTCTCCAAAGTGGCGGTACTCGAACTCGACCCAAACTATAACGGTCCAAAGACGGCCAGAGTTCTGCGCCTGATGGAGGACGGATCGTACAAGCAGGTGTTCGAGGGGGCGATCACGCCGTCAACGCCATGGCTGAGATATGTCTATTCAAAATTCGACTTTACTCCAGTTAATGATCCGGGACTGTATGTCATCGAGTATGCAGACCAGCGTACTGCCCCCTTTCCAATCTCGAAGAACGCTTACGCGAACATCTGGCAGGACAGCCTGGACCACCACCTTGCAGAGCAGATGGACCATGTTTCCGTTCGCGAAGGCTACCACATGTGGCATGGCGCTTCGCACCTGGATGATGGCCGAATGGCGCCGGTGGTGGGCGAGCAATTCGATGGCTGGTATCAGTCCACAGCAACGGACGGCAAGTATAAAGGCGGCGACCACATACCAGGGATGAACGTGGGCGGCTGGTATGATGCAGGCGACTTCGACCTGGAGGAGCCTGCGCAACTCAGCGTGATTCAGAGCCTCGCTCTGGCATACCGCGAATTCAATCTCAAATACGACGAGCTTACGGTGGACGAAGCGGCGCGTTCGGTTGAGATGCACCGGCCCGACGGCGTCCCCGATACAGTTGAACAAGTCAGGCATGGAGCGCTGTATATTCTGGCCCAATTCCACAACATTGGTCATGCCATCCGCGGCACGCATGAACCGGACCTGCGGCAGTACACCCAGATTGGCGACGGAGCATCCAAAACCGACGGCCGCATTTATGACCCGAAGCTTGGTCCGAATGAAGTGAAAGGCGACTACTCCGGCAAACCGGATGACCGCTGGATTTTTACGACAAACAACCCATTTTTCCAGTGGAATGCCATCGCAGCTCTTGCTGCCGCGGCAGATGTCCTGAAAGGCTGGGACGATACGCTTGCGAAAGACTGCCTCGATACAGCAATCAAAGCATGGAACGATGAAAAGGCCCACCCAACGCAGTTTCAGGGGCGTGTTCCCGGAAGTGGCGTGCTGGCTGCGTCTCAGGGGGTGGTGTCTCATAACCGGCAGGGCAGGCCGGGCACTTCAACTTCTGGCGGAACGAACGCACCGCCAGCTCCTCCGGCTGGATTCAATGTCGGACTCGACTGGGCCGCGGCACTGGAATTGACCATTGCTACGCATGGCGCTGAACCTTACAGGTCCCGCCTGAAGGAGTTGTTTCCTCAGATGATCACGCCGCAGCAGATGGGCATACGCGGCTGGACGGCGGTCCGGGCGCTGCCTTATCTGGACCCAGGTGCAAAAGATCAAATGCGGGAAGCAGTGAAGACATACATAGCGAATCTGGACAAGCAGTTGGATGCAACCCCCTTCGGCGTGCCCCCAAGTCTGGGCACATGGGGAGGATCGGGTGCCGTGGTGGACATGGCCATCCGAATGTATTTTCTGCACAAGACCTTTCCGGATCTCGTAGGTCCTGAATATACGCTTCGCGCCGTCAATTACATTCTGGGTACGCACCCGGTATCCAGCACTTCGTATGTGGCCGGCGTCGGCACGGTCTCGAAGACAAAGACATACAGCAACAACCGCGCCGACAATTCCTACATACCGGGCGCCGTGATTCCGGGATACGTCATCATCAAGCCGGATTTTCCGGAGTGCATAGACGACTTCGGATACCTCTGGTTCGAAGATGAAGCCGTGGTGGCCGGATCGGCAAGCTGGGTTGTGGCCGGCAATGCTGCCGACGCGATCACGAAAGAATCGAAACAGGCCCAGTAGGGAACGCCTGATTTGGTAAAAGGGGCGGAAGCTACTGGGGAGCGCCCGCTCTGGGCTGATAAGGCTCAATTGTTAGCATATTGCCCAGGATCGTGCGTTCCCGCGGAGAAAACTCCTGCTGAAAGCGCGCAGAATTCAGCACAGACTGGCGCTGCTCTGGCGGAACAGCGCGTAAATCTTGAAAGGCCCTTCGCATAGAAGTCTGGCGGTCGGGCGGCATCTGCTGAAATGCCTGCAATGCTCCGCGCACATTGGCTTTCTGCTCTGGAGTCAGGTGCTCATACATTTCGTTCCGCTGCGCAAGACGCTGACGTACCTCTGGCGGTTTGCTGTCCAAGGTATGCAAACGCTGCAACAGGCGCTGCTGTTGCTGTGGCGGAAGGCTTTTGAATCCAGGCTCGTGACGCAAAGCGTCTTCCTGCTGTTGCGGACTCAGGTTCTGGTGTTTATTCAACCACTCCGGAAGATGGCCCGGACGCGCCTGGTTCGCCCCGGGATTCATGACCCGTGGTTGCGGCTGTACTGGATGGAACGTTGGAGCAGATGGCCGTGGTTGCGCCATGCGGGGCGGCGGAGAAAAATGTGGATGCCCTCCGCCATGCTGCCCTGCAAAAACAGCGCTGGGGGTAATCGCTAAAGCAAATGCGCAGAGAGACACAAATCCGGCCCGGCAAGCATGCTTACCCCATCTGGCCAAATTCTGCTCTCTGCGGACTTTCATGAGTGTAACTTCCAGCGCATGATTTCAAAATGTTTATACACCGCCACGCCCACTGTGCGCGAACGTTGCATCTGCTTTCTGAGCGCGGCGCCATAGGATATCGTTTCCGGCCTAGAGGTTATCAGGCGAAGCACTGTTTCCGCCCTGTGCTTCTTCATCAAGCGCATTCAGCTGTTGCAACATCTGCGCATTCTCGTCCAAAGACTTCAAGTCTTCAACAACAGCCGAGACACGGGCATTCGAAGTGGAATGCGAAGACGTCATCAAACCGGCATACGTACCGCCGCCAACAATCAGCAAAAGGGCCAGTGCCCCGGCAGCCACTGGACGCAGGTGCATATTACTGCCATACAGAACGCGCGCCTTCACGCGCTCAAAGAAGCCGGCAGGCTCCGCGCGCTGTTCCTCCCGCAGAAGCGCCGACATCCGGGAATCAAAATACGGCGAAGGCTCCGGAGCATGCCATTCGTCCATCAGATTCATCGTTGCTTCCAGCGATGCAAGTTCTACGCGGCACGCGGCGCAATCTTTCAGATGATTGCGCACCTCAGCTGAAACCGACTCAGAATCCAGGAGCAGATCAGCAAGATTCGCTTTTACTTTACGGCAGATCATAAAATTTCCCCGATTTATGCAACAAATTCCTTTAGCTTCTCGCGCAGCGTCTGGTACGCCCGGAAAAGCAGTGACTTGGTGGCGGACTCACTCAGCTTTAAAACTTCCCCGATTTGCTTGTAGTCCATGCCCTGATATTTATGCATCAGCACGGCCATGCGCTGGCGTTCCGGCAGGGCCATCACATGCTGACGGATGGCGCGCATACGCTCTTCTCTGACCAGATCATGCTCTACCGACGGCGTTGTATCGGCCAGGTCGGGAGTCGTTCCGGTTTCCGGGTCTGGCTGGTCGAGGTAAACATTCTGCGCAGCCCGCTCGTGCTTTGTGTCCCGCGCGTAGTTTACTCCCAGATTCGTCGCAATGCGATAGAGCCAGGTTGTGAACCGTGCCTCGGCGCGGTACGTCTCGCGCGAGCGGTAGACTCGCAGGAAGACCTCCTGCGCTAGCTCCTCGGCAATCGCCTGATTGTGGACCATGCGGAACATGAAGTGAATGATAGGCTTACGGTATTTTTCAATGAGATAATTAAAGCCTGCATCATCCCCCTGGCTGACCCGCAGCATGATCTCTGCATCGCTCAGGGCGCTCCAGTCCGCGATCCTCTCGCGCCGGACAACCTCGTTCCGGACATCATTGAATACCGGTCGGTCTAGGGCAATGGTCGCCATACTACTCTTAG
>DASRBV010000061.1:0-4291 GCA_035653455.1 Pseudacidobacterium sp.
GCCCAGGTGTCCCGCGTTCTCTACCAGCTTCCCTGCTACTGCCGCTGCGACAAAGCCTTAGGACACACAAGTCTGCATAGCTGCTTTGAAGGGACCCACGGTGCCATCTGTTCCACATGCGCGAAAGAAGGCGCATACGCATACAAAATGACGAAGATGGGCAAGACTCCAAAGCAGATTCGTGAAGGCATAGAGCACAATGAATATCAGACAATTGACCTGAACCAGCTCGGTGGAATGTAGGCGTACGTCTGCTACACTCGCCGCATGGCATGTGGTTTTTTCCTTACCTTTGAAGGACTGGACGGCTCCGGTAAAACAACGCAGATACGCAAACTGACCGCGCGGCTGGAATCGCAAGGACATAAAGTCATAGTCACACGCCAACCGGGAGGCACACGCATTGGCGACCGCATCCGTCAGCTTCTGCTGGATTCCCGGACTGAAAATCTTGCGCCTCTGGCTGAACTGGGTCTGATGTTCTCCGATCGCGCGCAGGCCATAGCAGAAGTCATCCGGCCGGCGCTCGATGCGGGACATATCGTGGTCTGCGACCGTTACACCGACTCCACGGAAGCCTACCAGGGTGGAGGGCGACAGCTTGGCAGCGAGATTGTGCTGAAGCTGCATAACGCCATCTGTGAAGGACTTCAACCTGACCTGACCATCCTGCTTCTTCCGGATTTTGACCGTTCACTTCATCGTGCGCGCCGCCGCAATGAGCGAAACGCAAAGTCAGGCGCAGATGAAAACCGTTTTGAGCGCGAGGCAGAAGACTTTTATCGTCGGGTTCACGACAAATACCGGGAAATTGCGCAGCGTGATGCGCAACGGGTCGTAGCGATTGAAGGTGATGCGGGAATTGAAGAAATCCATGAGCAAATTGCGAAGATTGTTGAAGAACGCTTGAAACGTTGAATGACCGTCTATGACTGACAGAAATTGCCCCTGGAATTTCGACAGAATCAACATTCTCAAAAATTTCGCCAAATAGAAGCGTGTGGTTACCATCAGCATCCCTCTATGGTTCCCATTCTGCGCCGGAATGCGTTACAGTTCATCTAATAGGGCAGAAGCGAAAGGAACATTGTGACCTCAAAAGACGTGCGAGATAAGAACGAACTTCGCAAGCTCCCCATGATGCCGATTCGGGACATGGTGATCTTCCCCTACATGATGACGCCCTTTGTAGTGGGCCGCGAAACCAGTGTGCGCGCCCTGGAAGAGGCACTGACCGGCGACCGCAAGATTTTTCTCGCCACACAGCATGATGCGCGAGTGGATGAGCCGAAGGCCTCGGACATCTACTCTGTCGGCACCATCGGCAATATTGTGCAGAGCGTCAAAATGCCGGATGGCAATATCAAAGTCCTTGTGGAAGGACTGGAGCGCGCCAAAGCTGTTGAAATGAATGACGCTGACGGCTTCTTCGTTGCCACCGTGCGTGTTCCCAAAATTGATATTGAGCGCGCGTCCAGCATTGAGCAGCTTACCCAGCGCGTTACTTCCCTCTTCGAGCAGTACATCAAGCTGCAGCAATCACTGAATTACGAAACCATGATTGCTGCCGTGCGCACGGACGAGCCTGGGAAACTCGCCGATACAATCGCAGCCAATCTCCAGCTTGAAATTCCTGAAAAGCAAGAGCTGCTTGAGATTTTTGATCCGGCCGAGCGCCTTCTGCGCCTTGCCGATGTGCTCGACATCGAAATTGAAAAGCTCAATATGGAGCGCAGCATTCAGTCGCGCGTAAAGCGCCAGATGGAGCGCGCCCAAAAAGAGTATTACCTCAACGAGAAGATCAAGGCCATTCAGAAGGAACTGGGCCGCAGCGAAAAGAGCGAATTCGATGATCTGAAGAAGAAAATCGAATCGGCCGGAATGCCCAGGCCGGTCTTTGACAAGGCGATTCAGGAGCTGAAGAAGCTCGAGGCGATGCCGCCTATGTCGGCAGAATCCACTGTCTCGCGGAATTACCTGGACTGGCTGCTCGCGGTTCCCTGGAAGAAGAAATCTAAAGAAACGCGCTCCATTGAAAAAGCCGAGAAGGTACTCAACGAAGACCATTATGGCCTTGAAAAAATCAAGGAGCGCATTCTGGAATTCCTTGCTGTCCGCCAGCTTGTGAAAAATCCAAAAGGCTCGATTCTCTGCTTTGTCGGGCCTCCGGGTGTTGGCAAAACCTCCCTGGGTATGTCCATTGCCAAAGCGACTGGACGCAAGTTCGTCCGCATGTCCCTGGGTGGCGTGCGCGATGAGGCTGAGATTCGTGGACACCGCCGCACGTATATCGGCGCGTTGCCAGGCCAGATCATCCAGTCCATGAAGAAAGCGGGGACAAAGAACCCGGTCTTCATGCTCGACGAAGTGGACAAGATGGCATCCGATTTCCGCGGTGATCCGGCATCGGCGCTGCTCGAAGTCCTCGATCCGGAGCAGAACCACAGCTTCCAGGACCATTATCTGGACGTCGAGTATGACCTTTCCGAGGTACTCTTCGTTGCCACAGCCAATGTGCTGCATACCATTCCCGCTCCATTGCAGGATCGTATGGAGATCCTGCGCCTGCACGGGTACACGGAAGCAGAGAAACTGGAAATCGCCAGGCAGTATCTCATCAAAAAGCAGCGCGAGAATACCGGACTGACCGAAAAGAACATCGTATTCACGGATGAAGCGCTTATTGCAATGATTCGCAGCTATACACGCGAGGCCGGGGTACGCAATCTCGAACGCGAAATCGGCAATATCTGCCGCAAGGTGGCCCGCCGCGTCGTAAAAGCTGGAGCGAAGCACAAGGAAGAGATTACGCCTGACAATCTCGCAGACTTTCTGGGAGTCGCCAGGTTCCGCGATTCTCAGGTGCATGAGAAAAGCGAGGTCGGCCTGGTCACTGGCCTCGCCTGGACCGAGGTCGGCGGCAGCATCCTTCCTGCCGAGGTGCAGATTCTTGACGGTAAAGGAAAGCTTACGCTTACCGGCCAGCTCGGCGATGTAATGCAGGAATCAGCGCAGGCCGCTCTTTCCTATGTCCGCAGCCGTGCGCTGCATCTTGGGCTTTCGCGCGACTTCTATCGCAATGTAGACATCCACATTCATGTGCCGGAAGGCGCTATTCCTAAAGACGGCCCTTCGGCAGGCATTACGATGGCCACGGCGCTGGCCAGCGCGCTGACGAAAATACCGGTACGGCGCGACATCGCCATGACTGGAGAAATTACCCTGCGCGGCAAAGTCCTGCCTATCGGCGGACTCAAGGAGAAGCTGCTGGCTGCCCATCGCGCCGGAATTTTTGAGGCCATTCTGCCCAGGGACAACGAAAAGGACCTGGCCGAGCTGCCCGACAATCTGAAGAGCGCCATGAAGCTGCACTTTGTGGACTCGATGGACGAGGTGCTGCAACTGGCGCTCGAAGGGCCACTGCCTGAGCTTAGTGAAGAGCCAGCGGCTGTGCTTCCTTCCGTTCCTCCGCCGGCAGTCACTGCGCCGGAGCAGCGTCCACACCAATAGTTGAAAACCAGAGGGTAGGCCATCCTGGCCTGCCCTGGATAAACTATGAATAAACTACTATGGATGAATTCCCCCGGCCAGATGTCTGGCAGCAGCTTTTCGCTCTTACCTGCTTATTTCTGAGCTAAAAAGTAGCGTTCGGCGTTCTGCCTTGCGCGTTCCAGTGCATCGTTCAATTCCTGCCGCTTGGCTTCAAGGGCGGCAGAGTCTGCGTCCTCCGCAGGCGGGGCCACAGGGCGCGCCCAGCTAACAGCCACACGAGAAAACGGCCTGGGGACCAGGAAGTGGTCCCATGAGCGCATTGTCCAGGCGCGTTCGGGAAGAAGATAGAAGCTGCCGATTTCCTGCTGCGTCATCTGTGCAAGTTTTACCGGCCCCATTTTTGTCTGATAGATGGGGCCGCGCGGCCCGTCGGCGGTAAAGACCACGGGCAGCCCTTGTTCAAGCACCTGCTCAAGGGCAATCAATCCGGCTGCACCGCCGCGCGAGCTTGAGCCGCGCACGCTGTCAAAACCCAGAAGCGCCAGAGTGCGGGCAATCAGCTCTCCATCAAAACTTCGGCTGATGAGGATCGAGCAGCGGAATTTGCGGAAGTACCAGGCACAGGGCAGAGTGCAGCGGTGCCAGAAACAGAAGATTCCCGTTGCCGGAGGCGTCGCGGGCGTTGCCCCCGGTTCTGCGATGACTTCAAACCTCAGCGTTGCTCCGATGACCGCAAGGACTACCGCTGTGAGGCGCGGCACAATGGCGAGGGCGATGCGCTGGCCAAGAGTGAATTTTG
>DASRBV010000062.1:0-6536 GCA_035653455.1 Pseudacidobacterium sp.
GAATACGCCGCCCTCAAGCCGCATGACACGCAGCACGAAGTCTTCCTCGTCCTCGGCCCCTGGAACCACGGCGAATGGGCCCGCACCACCCGCTATCTGGGCGATGTAGACTTCGGCGCGGCCACCACCGACCAGTTCCGCACTGGGACGGAAGCGCCCTTCTTCGCCCACTATCTGAAAGATGAAGGCAGCTTCGACCTCGAAGACACCGCTTCCTTCCAGACCGGGACCAACCGCTGGATGCGTTACAGCCACTGGCCCCCGAAAGAATCCACCGGGCGCAACCTTTATCTCGACTCCGACGGCACGCTCAGCTTCGAGAAACCAAAGGGCGACGACGCTACCAGCTTCACCAGCTATGTCTCCGATCCTGCAAATCCGGTGCCCTATCGCAGACGGCCCATTGAGGCCACCTACGCCCCCGGGGGTTCCGGCTGGTACACCTGGCTCGTGCAGGACCAGCGCTTTCTCAACGGTCGAAAAGACATCGCTACCTGGACCACGCCCGCTCTCGACCACGATGTTACCGTTACCGGAGATGTCATCGCCGACCTCTTCGCCTCAACCTCCGGCACAGATTCCGACTGGATCCTCAAGCTGATAGATGTCTATCCTAACGACCCCTCGCTGGGGAAAATGTCTGGGTACGAGCTGATGATCGTGGATGAAATCTTCCGCGGCCGCTACCGCAACAGCTTCGAGCATCCCCAAGCCATTCCTGCCAACCAGCCCGAGGAGTACAAATTCAGCCTGCACGGCGCCGACCACGTCTTCCTCAAAGGACACCGCATCATGGTCCAGGTGCAGAGCACATGGTTTCCGCTCTACGACCGCAATCCGCAAACCTTCGTCCCGAATATCATGACCGCCTCCCCATCTGACTACAAAGCGGCCACCCAGCGCATCTACGGATCCACGGCGCACCCGTCCCACCTCGTCCTGCCGGTCATCGAAAAATAATCCGGTGGAAGTGCGGCGCAGGGGTCTGTTGACCGAATCTCATGTTGATGCCATAAAACTCTCCGGCCATCCTTTATCTGCCGGTCAGCCCCTGCGCCCCATAAGCCCATAGGCCGCATAAATAGTTTTTATGGATTAGGTAACGCTACCATTTTCCTGTTGACTGCCTCCTGTCTATACAGGTAACCTGCTTTTCACAACCGCATTTTCATCCAGCTCGACGCGGTTTCTTAAATAAAAAATAAGAGCATCGGAAAGGAGGACCCTCCTATGTGTAGGTCCCGTCTGCACCAGTGGATGCTTTGTGCATCCATTTTGGGATTCGTTCTTGTATTTCTTCTGGCCAGCGCTACCACCTCTCAAGCTCAAAACGCCCAGGGAACCATCGTCGGCCACGTAACAGACCCCTCTGGCGCTGTTGTTCCAGGCGCAAAAGTCGCAATCACAGACATCAATACCGGCGTGACCCATAACTATGTCACGTCCGCCACAGGCGATTACACCGCCTCAGACCTCAACCCTGGCCAGTACTCTGTTACGGTGCAGGCCACAGGCTTTTCGCAGGCCAGCTCTCCCAGCCTCACTCTCCAGGTGGCACAGACCGTCCGCCAGGACTTTAAGCTGACCGTGGGTGCTGAAACGGCAACGGTAACGGTATCGGCAGCCGCGCAGATGCTACAAACCGAAGACGCGTCCGTTGGCCAGGTCATCTCTGGCGAGCTGATGCAGGCCCTCCCCATGAACGGCCGCGACTTCACCAACCTGATGATCACCAACATTGGCACCAACCTGATGCAGAGCGGTTCCGGTATGGACTGGAGCTATCATGGTCTGAACCAGGAGTATTACGAGGTCAGCGCCAATGGCGCCGAGGCCCAGTCCGCCAGCTACTCCATTGATGGCATCTACGACGCCGACTTCTTCTTTAGCGTCCCCATCAACATCCCCAACGAGTCTGCCATTCAGGAATTCAGAATGCTGAACGGCATGTACGGCGCCCAGTATGGACAAGGCTCCGCCCAGGTCAACGTCGCCGTCAAATCCGGCACCAACCGCCTCCATGGCGGCGCTTATGAAACCTTCCAGGCCAACTGGCTTGAGCCGGACAACAAAAAGCAGGCCGTACAGAACCAGTTGTCGGGCGAAAACCTCCCCCTCAGTACCCCTTTTCATCAGCACCAGTTTGGCGGATACCTCGGCGGTCCATTCTGGAAGAACAAGTTCTTCTGGTTTGGCAGCTACGACCAGGGCCTCTACAACAAAGTCAATGCGGGCAATACCGCCTTCGTCCCTACGGCCGCAGAAATGTCCGGGGACTTCAGCAGCTATCCGTATCCCATCTATAATCCGCAGACCACTGTTCCCAATCCTAACTACAACCCCAATAGCAATGATCCCATCATCAGTTCGCCCGTCCTGCGCACACCTTTCGCAGGAAACCAGGTCCCCAGCGGCATGATAGACACTGTGGCCCAGAAAATGGCCGCATTCTATCCCAAACCGAATATCACCTCCTGCACAGAGGCCGTCCACGTTCAGAATGGCTGCTCCAACTATGCCGCCAACACCTTTACGAAGAAGAGACAGGGCGTCGGCACCGCCCGTCTCGACGAGTACATCGGTCAGAACGACCATCTCTTTGAAACCGTCAACATCGGCACCCTCTCCCAGACCTCAACCAGCATCGCCTTTGGGCAGGGCGGACAGGTGTATACCCGTCCCCGGCTCTATGGCATCACCTGGACCCACACCTTCAACGCAAACCTGCTCAACCAGGCCACCCTGGGCTACAGTCGCGACCATTTCCTTACCGGACAGAACACCGCTTACGGCCCGAATCTCTCCGCCGAAGTCGGCCTGGCCAATACTGTGCCCAACCCTGCCACCTTTGATCTGCCACTCCTGCAATTTACTCAGGGCTATCAGAGCATGGGCGGAGGCGAGCCTACCTCCTACACAGACAACATCTATCAGGGCGTAGACACGGTCACCCTTACTCATGGCCGCCATACCCTGAACTTCGGCATTGATTTCCGCCGTATCCAACTGTACGAGATTGACAACTATCTCGGTACCGGCTCCCTGAGCTTTAATGGCGAGTACACGGCACTCAATCCTTCCCTGGCTGGGACAAGCGTCTCGCAGAACGGTGCCTATCAAGGCAATGCCTTTGCCGATTTCATGCTCGGCGATACCTCGTCCGCCACGGGACCACCGCCTCTGGGAACTGACAACTACAATCTCTGGGGCAACAACATCAACCTCTTCTTCCAGGACGACATCAAGGCCACCAGCCGTCTGACCATCAACGCCGGGCTCCGCTGGGAGCGCCCTGGAAACTTCCATAGCACGAACAACGATGGCTTCGCCTTCTCTACAGCAAATGGTGGGCAGTTTGTCTGGGCCAACTGTAGCTTCGCCCAATCTATACTGAAGGCTGGCGGTAACCCCAACTATCTCCAGTGCGGCGCCGTCAACACCCTGGTCCAGATTGACAAGCTGGACTTCGCTCCCCGCCTCGGCTTTGCCTGGCGCCCCCCTGTTACCGACCGGCTTGTCATTCGTGGCGGCTATGGCATCTTTTATGACACCTACAACCGCTACTATGACGGTACCCAGTTCGACAAAAACGAACTCTACACCGAGGCGGCAGCTACATACTCCCCTGGCACAGGAAAGGAGACCCAGTCCCCTGCGGTCGTAAAGAGCTTGTGGTATGCCCCGACGACCTCCACACAAACCTTCTCGGCCCCGTCGTACCAGTTCCCCTATAACCAGGTCAACTGGCCCGGCAATCACAACCCCTACAACCAACAGTGGAACCTGGACACCGAGTACGCCCTCGCCCCCACCCTTATGCTCGATGTGGGATACGTAGGCGCGCATGGCGTCCATCAGCCTGCCTGGAACGTCATCGGTGCAGCCCGTCCCCCCAAAGTTGCCGGCGACCCCTGCAACAACCTCGCCGATGCCTCTCTGGCCACAGGATCGAATGCTTCCTGCGCCTCAGACCCCAACTTTGAGCCGATTGATACGCGCACACCCTACCCGAACATGCCGCCCTATCTCTACGCGAACCAGAACGGGTACAACACCAACTACAACGCCCTGCAGACCCAGCTCATCGAGCGCGGCGCGCACGGGCTCACGCTGCACCTGAATTACACATGGTCCAAGACCATGGACATCACCTCGGCTTATAACCTGGTCAACGGCGAGCCTGACCTGCTCCAGGACAACTTCCATCCCGGACGCATGTACGGACTGGCCGCCTCCAATGAAAAACATCGTCTCGTGGCCACCTATGCTTACGAGGTGCCGCGCCACATCTTCCACTCCCGCCTGATGAATACGCTGGCCGGAGGCTGGACCACAAGCGGCGTGTATCAGTTGGGCAGCGGCTTTCCCTTTGCAGTCTACGGAAATGAACCAGCTGACCAAATGGCCATCGCCTACGGCGGGCGCTTCCTGGCCAACTCCACCTATCGCAAAACGCCGGGCTTCAAGTCCACCCTCTCCCATTACTTCGACACCGGCAAATACTCCAATCCCACTCTGGGCACCTATGGCAATACCAATAAAAGCCCGGAAATCAGCCCCTATATGACCAACTGGGACCTCAGTGTCGGCAAGACCACTACGACCTTTGAGGGCCAGTCCCTGCTCATCCGGGCCGAGTACTTCAATGTCATGTCCACCTGGCATTACAACCCGATGAACTTCTGCTGCAACACCAATGTTTCCAGCTCCAGCTTCGGCACCATGATTGACCCGTCGCTTGGAAACGTCTCCCTGTTTTCTCCATATACGTTGCAGTTAACAGCTCAATACACCTTCTGAGTTGCTCTCCCTCCGGCGCCGCGACCCGTTCGCGGCGCTTTTTTTTGCCAATATGGGCGACGCGGTAAATAGAGTCCGTCATTCTGACCACAGATATAGAGCCTGTCAGCCTGTCCGACCACTCTATATAACCCGTCATTCTGACGACCGAAGGGAGGAAGAATCTTAGCGATGTAACGCTGTAGCCAATCCTGCTAAGATCCCCCCCCCCGCTGCCAGAAAGTCCGGTTTTGAAGGGGCACGGCTTTTAGCCGCCGAGGGTTCGATGCAGGGTTTCCGCCCCGCCCGGAATGACGATTATCGCTTCCGTTCCGAAGCCAGATACACCACCACTCCGGCCCCCACCAGAAATAGCGTCGAGCCAATCACCTTAACGATCGCCATCCACTTGTGCGGCTCCTCCTCCGGAGGAACAACGGAGAGCACAATCGTCAACAGCGTCGTCAGCAAACCCACGGAAGCCAGCAGCACAGCGGCCCTTCTGCCTCCGGGAATCCGTATGACGCCCTCAGCAGCCGGCTCGCCTTGCAGCCGGATCATCGAAGCAAACAAAAACAGAAACGGAATGAAATAAGTAAGGATGGACATGCTCACCAGCACGTCATACGCGCTGCGCACCGTGCTTCCTGCCTGACTGAGCAGCGCGCACAGCATGCCCGCCAGCCCATACACGCCAATCGCCACCCACGGAGTCCGCCACCGCGAATGCACCCGCCCAAACACTGCCGGCAGATAGCGGTCGATTCCGGCAACGAAGGGCAGCCGTGAAGTGGATGACAGAAATGCCGCTGCTCCGCCCACGCTGTTGAGCACAATCAACACCATCACCGGGGCCACCAGCCACGGCAACTGCAATTTTGTGCTCAGCGACTGGATCGCGCTGGCAAAACCCTGCACTCCGTTGATGGAAGAGCTGGGCAGCGCCACCAGCATGGCCACCGTTCCGGCAATATAACAGAGGGCCATCACAACTCCGGCAAAGATCAGAGCCCGCGGAATCGTCCTCCGCGCATCTCTGATCTCCTCGCCCATAAACGACCCCGTCTCGCATCCCCCAAATGCAAAGAAAATCGTGGACCAGAAGATCGCATTCTTCAAACCAGGATGCGGGATGAGTTGACGCAGCGAAAAGTCTGTCGCCGGGCCATATTTTCCTGCCTCTGCACAGGCCAGTGTCATCAGCACGGCAACAGAAATCCACGCGCCCATCGCGCAGACATTGTTTAGCCACTTGCCTTGCTTCAGTCCAATGATATTCAGTCCGGTAATCACTACAAGCCATCCCAGCGCAAACAGCAGGTAATACGCGCTGTTGTTCGCCAGGTGCTCTCCATGCCGGCCCGCCGCAAATAGCGCGCTGCCCGCGCCAAAATAGAGCACTGCAGGAAAGTACGGCAGATTGCTCATCCAGTACGTCCACGCTGCAATGAACCCGGCAAAATCGCCAAAGGCGCGTTGCGTCCAGACATAGAGACCGCCCTCCTCCGGATGGCGCGATGAAAGCTCCAGCACGCTGCCGGCCAGCGGCACAAAGAAAAAGCAGCACGCAAACACCCAGACAAGGACCGTGCTGGGACCGGCCGCCGCCGCGGTAGCAATCCAACGCAGGCTCAGCCCGCCTGCAAGATAAAACAAAACCAGATCGCGGAAAGTAAGCTCTCGCGCAAGGCCGGACGTGGCTGCTTTCTGTGGCATGCAGGCTTCCGCGCCAGCATACTGGTTGCCCTGACGCGAAG